>JAEWIY010000062.1 GCA_023386835.1 Verrucomicrobiota bacterium | reverse complement strand
GGCGCAGGCCCCGCCATTTCCACCGGTCCTCGGCGGTCTGCCACCACAACCAGGCGATGCTGACGGCGAAAACGAGAAGCCCGAGGACGTAGATTGGGCGGGCTCCGACCGCCAAGCCCCAGGCCAGGCTGCCAAGCGCGAGCCAGAGCGTTTGACGTGTCGCGGTGGTTGCGCGCAGCGCGCCGTCGACGGCGGTGAAGGCGAGCATCAGGCAGAAAAACGCGCCGGCAATCGGCACCGCGTAAAACGTCGGATTGTGGGCCTCCACGACGAGCGGTGCGCCGAAACCGAGCAGCAGCACCAATGCAGGAACCCACATCGGCGAAACCTTCGAGAAACGGTCGCGCCGGAGCCGCCGCAACCAGAGCGCGGCCAGCAGCAGGCCGCCGTAAAGCATGACCACGGTTCCGGCTGCGTCGTGCAGATAGGTGCCCGTGATCAGACGCCACGGCAGGTAGAGCAGCACAATCGGCGACGCGCCGTAGTAGAGGTAGAAGCGACCCTTGTAGAAGCTCGTGTCGTGCGGACGATTGGTTCCCTGCGGTCCGGCGTACGGGTTCTCGAGTTCGAGCAGCTTCGGATCAGTCGGGATCTTGAGGTGAAGCTGCCCGGCGAGAAAGGCCTCGGTTTGCAGGCCGTAATATCCCGCGGCCTCACGACTCGTCAGTGATCCGACCTGGCGGGCAACCCCGGTGAAATAGAACCACCCGACAATCGCGAGGACCGCCAGCGTCAGGACAAGTTCGATACGGTCGCGACGCGGGTCAGAGACTGCGCTCAGGTCTCCGGCGGTGAGTCGTTGCTCCGTCAGTTGCACCGGGCCAGCTGGCGGATCAGCGCCTCAGCAATCCCTCGGCGGCGGCGTCCGTGGCCAACGCGGCGGCGCGGCTGTCGCTGCGAAAACCTTCCGCCCGGTCGACGATGAACTTCGGACGGCTTCGCACCTCCTCGTAGATTCGGCCGATGTATTCGCCGAGGATGCCGACGCTGATCAGCTGAATCCCGCCCATCAGCAGGATCAGGATGACAATCGTTGGATTGCCGACCGGGAACGGGAACCCGGCCAGTTTCATCGCGAGGTAGACGAGTGCGATGGTGATCGATCCGAACGCCAGCAGAAAGCCGAGCTGCGTGCTGAGCGTCAGCGCGTAGGTCGAAAAGCAAAAGATGCCGTTGAATCCGATCCGGAGCGAACCGAAGAAGCGGTTGTAATTCGTCTCCCCGGCAAAGCGGGCGGGACGATCGAACGGGATGAGGCATTGCTTGAAGCCGACCACCGCCACCATGCCGCGCAGGAAGCCGTGTGATTCCTTGAGGCGGACGACCTCTTCCACCACGCGGCGCGACATCAGGCGAAAATCACCCGTGTTGGGTGGAATGCGCACGTCGGCGATCTTGTTGATCACCTTGTATCCGGTTTCCGCGACGAGCTTCTTGAGCCACGGTTCACCGGTCCGCTGGCGCCGCTGCGGCAGGACCACGTCGTAGCCTTCCCGCCACTTCTCGACCATCTGCTCGATCAGCTCCGGCGGATCCTGCATGTCGACGTCCATCACGATGACCGCGTCGCCGCGTGAATACGTCAGCCCCGCCAGGGAGGCCATCGGCTGGCCAAATCGACGGGAGAACTTGAGGAGTTTGATCCGCTCATCCTTCGCCCGCTCGTTCAGGACGACCTCTTCCGTCCGATCAGGCGAGGGATCGAGCGAGAAGATGATCTCGTAGTCCTCCGTCACCCGCGAGAGGATCGGTCGGATCCGCCGCAGGTATTCGGGGATGTTCTTTTCCTCCTTGTAGACGGGAACGACGAGGCTGAGGAGCATGAGGGTGAACGACGGTCGCGGGGAGACGCGGGTTATTGGAAGTCGATGTTCACAATTCGGAACGACCGCGACCGCGTGTCGGGCGCAGTCAGCGGGAAGCTGCGCGGCGCCGACAACGACAGGGTGGCCTCCTGCGTGGCTGAGAGCGGCACGCGGAAGGTTTCCGTCTGCTCAAGCGCGAGCGTCACGTCGGAGCGCGCGCCATTCTGTTCAACCGCCAGCGGGAGGTCGGCGACAGCCGGGAACCGCACCACTTGAACGATGGCCTCACGGAACTGTTCGGTGGCGGGAAAGCGGAACTGCACCTGCCGATCGACCCAGCCGTCGTTATCGGCGCGGTTGATACCGAAACGATATCCCGACGCGTGCCAGCCACGCACGAACAAGTCGGTACGGCCGACGTTTTCGAACGAAAGATTCTTGATCAGCAGCGAGCGCTCACGGCCGTCGTTCGGCAGCGGGAAAACGCGGTCCACGTCGACTTCGACCATGCTGGTTTCGCCCGCCGCCAGCGGAATCGTCAGGCTGGCGTACGTGGCGCGCGGGACGGTCAGCGTTTCAACCGTGTCGCCGTTCACCCGTACCGAGACGCGGTTCTCCGGTGACGGCGCGGCGCCGGGGTTCTCCAAGTCGACCTTCAACACCTTGAAGGTCGCGAAGGAGGGCGCGGTAAAGCGGGCGCTGGAGCCGATCCAGCCGTCCTCGTCGACGCCGTCGAAAGTCACGTTGGCGCCTTGCTCCTGGCTCATGCGGCGCAGCGCGGCGAAATCAGGGATGTCCTCGATCGAGATCTCCCGCACGAAGGCGGACACGGCGCGCTTGTCCTCGTCGCCGTACACTTCGGCGGCCGAGAAATGCATCGCGATCGAGGTGACCTGCGCGGGCTCGCGGATGAGGCGGTTCAGCGTGAACTCGCCCGACTTCACGTTCACGATTTCCGTCGGCTTCTCGTTGATCGAAACGGTGATGTCCACGCCCTCGGTGCGGAACCGCGGCGTGTCCGGCACGTAGCCACGGAAGGTCAGGACCTGCCCGGGCGCGGAGCTGCCCATCTTGAAGTACGCATCCTCGGCCATCCAGCCGTCCTCAAACATGCCCGAGTATTCAAGACCCGGGTACCGGGCGAGGTCGGTGGGGAAGTCGCCGATGCGCTTCGGCCGTTCCATCGCCTGGTACTGCTCCTCGGTGATGACCGAGATGTCGCGCACGAAGCCGACGAGACGACGGTCGTCCAAGTTGAAGTGTTCGCCGTACAGGCGCATCAGGCCGGACTTCGGCTTGGCGATCGGCCGCGGCTGGTCCCCAAAATCAACCGTCAGGTACGCGCCTTGATCGAAGTACTCGGGTTTGACCGGAGTCGAGATGACGCGGGCGGATCCGTGTCCGACAAACGGAAGCGGATAGTCTTCGTCTCCGATGATCACCGCATCTGCGGGCAGCTTCGAACGGCCTTCGCCGAGCGAAGTGCGCGAGAAATCCACCACCATGCGCAGATTGGGCGACGGGTTGATGATGTTGAAGACGTTGAAGCGGCCACTGCCGTGGAAGTACAGCTCGCCATCGGTCATCGGCTCGGGCTCGCGCTGGAAAAACGCGGCCTTGAAGCGCGCCGACGAGTAGTAGTGGGGACTCAGCTCCGAGTGGACGAACACGAGCCGGTCCTTCACCTGGCTCTCCAGCTTGTACTGGTACATGTTCTCCAGCGTCCACCCTTCGCCGGGGTTGAACTTGTTGAAGTGGTCGAGGTCCGTGCGGACCGCGACGAACAGCCGGTCCTGGTAGTCGAGGTGACGCGAGCTCGTCTGGGTCCAGTTGTTGTCGAGCTTGTTGATCGTCATCACCCGGTAGTCGGGCACGTCGCCTTCCATGATCTGCCACGGCAGCAGCCCGCGCAGCAGCGAGAGTTTCTCCACGAGCCGTGCTTGCGGACCGAGATCAGGATCCGGGTCGCGCAGGAACTTCAGGACCGCGACGTTCGCGATGTTGTCCATGTAGCTGCGCGACAGGAAACGGGTGTCGATGCCTTGCGTGTACTGCGCCAGCATCTTCGCGCTGACGACGTTTGAAATGTCGCTGTGAATACCGTCGTACGCGAGGTCGCTGGGCGGCGTGAACGACACGCCGAGACGGGAGGCACCGACAACTTCCGTCAGGCCACCACCGTACGTGCCGAGCGACGCGTACGAGTAGTACGTGTGCGCCGGAATGGTGAGCGCGATGAAGACGGCGAGACCGACGCGCCCGGCGCGCGCGAGCTGCGCAGAGCGGGCGAAGAGCACCGAGGCAAACGCCTGCGCGACCGCCAGGGTGACGATCGGCTGGATAAACATCGCCAGCTTGAAGAGGCCGAAGTCCTGTCCCTTGTAGAACAGGTAGAAACCCAGTGCGATCATGATGAGCGCCAGGTAACCGGCCGGAGCCTCGGCCTTGAAGTTGCGCCACGACCGCCAGAGCAGGTAACCGAGCAGCGCCAGGCCGACGATGATCTTGATCGAGATGAGCGGATCCGTGCCGACGACGCCGAAGGCGTGCAGGCCGAACAGCATCGGAATGAACGACGGCACCAGCGTCCACGGGAACAGCACGAGGCCGCCGGACTGGTCGTTGATTTCGGCCATCGCGCCGAGGCCGGCCGAACCGACCGACTGCATCACCAACGTATTGATGAACTGATACGTGTTGGTCCCGATGAGGATGAAGGTCAGGAGCGCGGCCCCGACCACGAACAGCACGTAGCTCTTGAACGCGCTCATCTGGCGGTAACGCAGGCGGAGCGCAAAGAGCGCGACGCTCAGGGCGACGAACGGGGAGACCTCGGGATAAAAGATGCCCAGGCACGCGGTGAGGATGCCGGCGACTGCCGCCTTGCGCCACGACAGGCCGCGCGTGGAAAGCAGCAGCGAGGAGGCGCTCAACAGGATCGCGATGCCGCCGACCTGCGCGATCAGCTGGTACAGTGTGCCGAGACCGAAGAGCGGGCTGGTGGCAAAGAGGGCGAGGGCGATCAACGCCAGGCGGCGGTTCCGGCCGCGGAAAACGACGATCGAGCCGAGCGCGAAGATCTGCAGCAGACTCAACATCAGGATCGCCGGCATGAACGCCTCGTGCGCCTTCAGCCCGGTGATCGACGCGATCCACGCGACGGTCAGCTCCGAACCCGGCCGGATCTGCTGCAGCGCGTGCATGAACCAGTAGTGCTGCGCGTAGTTGCGCCCCTCCAGGTCCGTCTGCAGCGGAATGTCGTAGTACCCGTGTTGCAGGAAACGATCGGCCGCCAGGCAGTAGTTGGCCATATCGTCGTTGCCGTACGAGATCCAGTCGAACCCGAACCGCAGCATGGGCCAGCCGGTGTAGAGCAGGTAGACGCAGCAGATCGCGAAGAACGGTGCCAGCTTCCGCACCGGCACAACGGGCCGTCGCCAAACGAAGATGCCGGCCGCGGCAAGCGCCAGCCCGACGGTCAACCATGGACCGAACGCTTTCACCGGGATGCCCCAGACGTTCAGGCGCGTCGAAAGAATGACCACCGCTGCGAGCCCGATTGTGGGCGCGACGAACCAGCTCCACAAGACGCCCAGCCGGGGCTTGAACAGACTGACGACCGCTTGGCCGACGAAGCTGAGATAAAGGAACAGTCCTACAACAAGGAGCAGCGCGATCATGCAGACAGGGACCGGACAGGCTCTAATCCTGCCGGCCGAAAGTGAAGGGGAAAGTTAATGGCGAAAGGATCACCAGCGGATCCCCAGTGCCATCAGGCGGGCATTAAGCGCGCCCCGAAAGCGGATCCGTGACGCCCAGCGGGCGATCGTGGTGTGGTCATCCTGCCGGTCTCCGTGGAAGCGGCGGCGGATCCGGGCCATCTCTTCGGCCCCGGTGGTGTGAATGACAGCGCTCGTCTTCTGCGTCGGATGGACGCGGAAGCAGCCCAGAAAATAAGGGAGGCGGACGATCTTGCAGCCCGATTGCGTGAAGCGCGCCAGCAGGTCCCAATCGAGTGCGAACTGGAAGGACGGGTCGATCCCGCCCGCTCGGTCCCACGCGCGTCGGCGCCAGAACATCGTTTCCTGCGGCACGTAATCGATCCAGGCCAGCGAGTCGGGGTCGTGCCGCGGCATGACCCAGCGCCCGACTTCCTTGTCCTGCCAGTCGATGATGATCCGGTGCCCGTACACGACGTCGACGTCCGGGTGGTGGGCAAAGTAGTCGGAAACGGTGGCCAGGGTGCGGGGCGCCAGCAGGTCATCGCTGTTCAACCACGCCATGATGTCGTCGGGACCGAGTTCGTCCCGCAGGTGCGCGAAGCCCTTGTCGACGGCGTCGGCCTGGCCGCGGTCCGGCACTGATTCCCAATGGTGCAACCGATCGGCGTAGCGGCTGATGATCTCGGGCGAAGCATCCTTGGAGCCACCGTCCTGGACGACGTATGAGAGCTTTGGATACCGCTGGTTGAGCACACTCAACATCGTGCTCTCGATGAACGTCGCCTGTCCGTAGCTCGGCGTGACGAGCCCGATCCGGGGTAGCCGATCGACCGGCAGCCGCGGGTGCTTGCGCATCCGTTTGTCCCACCGCAGCGGCCGGGGCTCATAATGGTGCAGGATGCCGATCTGCATCCAGTAGTCCTCGACCACCTTTCGGAACGTCCAGTTCTGCCACGGCACGCGCACCTTCAGCCGCCAGAACTCCTGGAACGCACGTTTGAGCTTCTCCGCCCGCGGGCCCCAGCCGGCCGCCTCGAGCGCAAGTGAGCGGATGAGCGCCTCGCGTTCCGTGCACGCCTGGTGCAACGACTGGATCACCGCCTCCTTCTCCGCGAGCTGGCGACCGTAATATTTCACCGCCTCGAGGGCGTCGCGACGGGCCGCGTAATTGGCCAGGGACGAGTCCCGCTCCGCGAGGTCGGCCCGCAGCTGGACAATGATCGTGTCCAGATTCCGGATATGCACGTCCTTGTCGTTCAACGCCGCGGACCACTGCGTGGCATCCGGTGGCAGGCGGCCGAGGATCGCCTCCAGTTCCTCGCGCCGGCTGTCGGCCGTCGCGAAACGCTGCTGCAGGGTCTCCAGTTCCGTGGCGAGCCGGCGGGCTTCCGCGGTCTGGTTCATCCGATCCTGGTCGAGATTCGTGATGTGGACGTCCTTGTCCGCGACGATCCGCTGGAACGTGCGGACGTGCCCGTCCAACGTCTGGATCAGCTGTTCGCGCTCGTTCGCGATCTGCTTCAGCGCGGCAATCTCCTCGTCCTTGTTGTCGGTCTCGCGCTTAAGTTGAGCGATCTCCGCGTCCTTGCCGTTGGCCGCCTGCTTGAGCTGGATGATTTCCGCGTCCTTGCGATCGGATTCGCCCTTGAGTGCACCGATCTCGAGATCCTTGTCGGTGGTGTCCTGCTTGAGCCGGGCGATCTCCGCGTCCTTGCTCGCGCATTCTTCCTCAAGCTCGCGCTTGATCGTCTCCAGCTGCGTTTTCCGGTCGTCCGCCGCCTGCTTGAGATCGATGATCTCGGCGTCCTTCGTGTCCGACTCGGACTTCAGTTCCTCAATCTTGTGCTGCCGGTCGACACGATCGGCTTGCAACGCCCGGTAGCGCGGTGTCACCGCTGCGATCAAGCCGTGGGCGGCCTCGGTCAGGTGATTGACCGCAATGACCTCGTCGTACGTCGCGACGGGATCGGCCAACAGCCGCTCAATTCCCTTCTGCACGTCTGAGGGTTCGATCAGCTTGACGCACGGAGCGTACCCGAACTGGCAATCCCAGTTGCAGCCGAAGCAGGGCAGGGGATGCACGACGGAGATGACACGCGAACCGACCGGCCGAAAACGAGGCCAGTGGCCGCCGCCAAAGATTCCCAAAGTCGGCCGTTCCAGCGCCGCGGCGATGTGCATCGCGCCCGTGTCATGACCGACGTAGCTGCGCGCATCCGCGAGCAGCGCGGCGAGCACAGTCAGTTCGCCGTCACGGCCAAGCCATTGCGCCGGGCGCTGTCCGGAAACGCCCGCCACCTCCTGCGCCACGTCTTCCAGAACCTTCGCTTCGCTCTCATGCCCGAGGAGGAGCACTTGTCCACCGGTGCGCGCCTGCAGGTCGGCGCCGACTCGCCCAAACTTGGGCGCCGGCCACGCCTTGATCGGCACATTGGCCATGCCACCTGGGAACAACGCAACCCAGTGGCCCGGCTGCAAACCGTGCTGCTGCTGGACGTGACGCGCCGTGACGCGGGCCGCCTCGGGAATGCGCAGCTGCGGCGCCGAGCGAGGCAGCCATTTCCCTGCGACCTGCTGAACGAAGTTGTGGTTGTTTTCCCAATCGCGCCGCGTGCGATCCGCCGGCACGATTTCCGGATACACGTCGGCGACCTTCTCGAGCCCAAGTTCGATCCGCAGCGCGGCGGCAAACAGGGAGTCCACCTCGGCATCGCCCAACGCCACCCGGCGCGCCGAGGGGAAGCGAGCCGCGGTGGCGATCTCCAGCCAAGTCCGATTGAGCGTGCTCGCGAGGATGGCATCCGGCTTCAGCGCCTCGAGCTTCGACCACAGCACGTCGAGCTCAGCCCGGACCTGCGCCGGCGTCTGGCGAAACGGATTCAGGTCCGCGACGACCCAGTCGATGCCTTCCGGAAAGAGCGCGGCCAACGCCTCGTATCCCGGGCGCACCACCATGATGTGGCGCGCACCTGGCGTGGCTTTCATCAGCGACTGTAACGCCGAGGAAAAGATGACCAGATCACCAATGGTGTCAGGTCGCAGGTGGACGATGCTCTGGAGCTGGTCGGGCACGGAAACGGTCAGTGGAAGCGACCCGCTTCGGATTAGGCGAGCAGGATCTCGCTGCTCAGCCTAACGGCTTGGCGGACGCGCCGGCACGCGGCGGCGGGTGATTTTTACCAGTGACCGCGATCGCCCTTGCGTAGTCCCCGGGCAAACTCGACGAGCAGCTTCACGCAGCCTTCCACGTCCTGGAGGTCCACGACCTCGCTCGGCGTGTGCATATAACGGAGGGGGACGCTGATTAGGCCGGTGGCGACGCCGCCGCGACCCATCTGCAACGCCCGCGCATCGGTGCCGGTCGGCCGTGCATCAGCCTCGAGTTGATAATCGATGCCGGCTCGCTTCGCCGCCGCGATCAGGCCGCGGTAGACTTCGGGGTTGATGTTGGGACCGCGACAGATGATCGGCCCGCCGCCGAGCTTGGTTTCGCCGTACTTCCGATTGTCGCAATCGGGATGATCCGTGGCGTGCGCGACGTCCACCGCCACCGCGAAGTGCGGATCCACCGCATGGACCGCCGTCGTGGCGCCGCGAACTCCGATCTCCTCCTGTGCGGTTCCGACCGCCACCACTTGGGCCGCGAGTTTGCCCTTGCCGCGGGAGAGGCGGATCAACGTCTCACCAACGATGTAGGCGCCGACCTTGTTGTCGAAGGCGCGGGCGGTGCCGACGCTGCCGTTGATGAGTTCAAAATCGTGGCCGTAGGTCGCCGTGTCGCCGACGCTGACCAACGCCTGGGCCTCTTTCTTGGAGCGCACGCCGATGTCGATCCACATCTCGTGAATCTCCGGCACCTTCTTGCGGTCGTCCGGGTTCATCAGGTGCACGGCCCGCTTGCCGGTGACCCCGCGCACGATGCCGTGGGCGGTCCGGATCAGGACGCGACGGCCCGGAATCATGATGCGGTCGTGACCGCCGATCGTATCAAAATAGAGGAAACCTTCCTTGTTGATGAACGTGATGATAAGCCCGATCTCATCGAGATGCCCGGCCAGCATCAGCACCGGGTCGCCCTTGCGGTTCAGCGTGGCGATGCGGTTGCCCAACGCGTCCTTGGCATAGGCGTCCGCCGCGGGCTGCACGTGTCGGTCGAACACGGCCTGCGATTCGCCTTCGTCGCCCGACGGTGAGCGAGCGGCCAGCAGTTCAACAAGAAAGTCGGGAGGAGTGTAGGCTTTGGCCATGAATCGACGGTTGCTTTTGCCGCAGGCTGAAAGCGAAACTGCCAAACCTGAAACCCAAAATTTGAGATGACGATTTATCCCGCCATCGACTTGAAGGGCGGCCGCGCCGTCCGTCTGCTCCAAGGTCGTGCCGACCAGGAGACGGTGTATGCCACGGAGCCGGCCGAGGTGGCGGCGCGTTTCCAGGCGGCTGGCAGCCGCTGGGTTCACGTGGTGGACCTCGACGGCGCCTTTGCCGGTGCGCCGCAGAACCACCGGCACGTTGAGGCGATCGTGGCGCTCGGGCTGCAGGTGCAACTGGGCGGCGGCTTGCGCGATCGCGCCACGGTCGAGCGGGCGCTCGGACTCGGTGTTGCCCGCGTCGTCATCGGCACCCGCGCGGCCGAGAGCGAGGCCTTTGTCGGTGAATTGGTGCAGGCTTTCGGCGACCGGATCGCGGTGGGAATTGATGCGAAAGACGGTCGCGTGGCGGTGAAGGGCTGGGTGGATACCACCGGAACCGGAGCCATCGAGCTCGCGCAGCGCATGGACCGGTTGGGTGTGCGGACGTTGATTTACACGGATATCGGGACGGACGGCATGCTCACCGGCCCGAATCTCGCCGCGCAGGAGGCGATGGCCGAAGCAGTCCAGGCGCAGGTGATCGCGAGCGGCGGCGTCAGCCGACGCGAAGACGTGATCGCGTTGGCCGAAATCGAAAAACGCCGCCCGAACCTGGGCGGCGTCATCGTGGGCAAGGCGCTGTATGAGCAGCGCGTGGAGTTGCCGGATCTTTTGAGTCTCGTCGGCGCGCGTTGAAGCGCGCGTGTCGGGCGGACGGGCGCCGTGGTGCGCCGTCCGGCGGTGCAGTTGCGTCAGGCGTCGCCGATCACCGGCGGCGCGCCGGCCTTCAGCTGCTCCGCGATTTCCTCGAGCGGGTAGGTGATGATCTCGGCCAGCGTGGGATGATACCACGGGGCGCGCAGCATGTCGTGCACCGTCGCGCGCAGGCTCATCGGCGTGGTGAAACAATGGATCAGTTCGCCGGCGTCGCGGCCGACGATCTCGGCGCCGATGATCCGCCCTCGCTTGGGTTCGGCGAGGACCTTCACGTAACCCCGCTTCGCCTCCATCAGGATCGATTTGCCGTGGTCATCAAATGGATACACCGCGCGCAGGTACGGCACCTCCTCGGCCTGCAGCTCGTCCTCCGGCCGCCCGACGGTCGCCAGCTGCGGATCGGTGAACACCACGTTGAGCAAAAGGGAATAGTCGATCGGTTTCAGGCCGGGAACACCAAAGGCATGGCGTGCCGCGAGTTCCCCCTGTGCGACCGCCAGGTGGACGACGTCGTGCGGGCCGCAGACGTCGCCACCTGCGTAGATGTGGCGCTGGCTGGTTTGCTGCCAGCGGTTGACGCCGATCCGCCCGCCCTTGGTGCAGCGAACCTTCGCGGCGCGCAGGTTGAGCCCTTCGAGCGACGGCTCGCGTCCGAGTGCGTTGAAGAGGTGGCGGGCTTCGCGGACGACGCACTCGCCCTGGTTGTCGAAGCGCACCGTGACGCCCCCGTCGCTGCGGCTGACCTGGTCGAGCCGCGTGCTCGTGAACAATTCGACGCCCTCGTCGCGTAGTGCTTGTTGCACCACGAGGCTGGCGTCGGCGGAATGATCGCGCAGGATGTTTGGGCTGCGCTGGATGAGCACCACTTTCGAGCCGAGCCGGCGCAGGTATTGGGCGAGCTCACACGCCACGATGCCGCCGCCGAGCACGATCACGCTCTCCGGCACGTAATCGAGGTTGAGCACTTCATCGCTCGTCCAGAACGGCGTTTCCGCCAGGCCGGGCACGGGCGGTACGGAGATGCGTGAACCCGTCGCAATCAGAAAACGGTCTGCCTCCAGCTGCGTTCCGTCGGTCAGCTCCACCGTCTGCGGATCGATGAACCGGGCGTGGGAGCGAAAGAGCGCGTACCGCCCGGATTCCATCGCCCGCTGGCGATACTCGGCGAACTCCGCGATGATCCGCCGCTTTCGCTCCTGCACCGCGCGCGCGTCTGGTTCGGCCTGCGGAATGCGCAACCCGAACTTGTCGCCGTGCTGGGCGAGGTGCAGCACTTCCATGGCGTACAGCAGCGTTTTTGACGGCATGCAGCCGCGGAGGATGCAGAGGCCGCCGAGTTCCGGGGCCCCGTCCACGATCGCCACGCGCTTGCCGAGGTCCGCTGCCGCGCGGGCTCCATTGAAGCCCGCCGAGCCTCCTCCCAGCACCACCAGATCAAAACGTTTCCGTTCAGCCATTGCGGGTCACCGTACGCAGTCAGCGCCCTTTGCCAAACAGCATCACGTGGATCGTTTTCAGCACGATCGAGGCATCGATGCGGAAGGAGAAGTGACGGATGTAGAACAAGTCATATTCGAGTTTCCGACGCGTGTCTTCCACGCTCGCGCCGTAGCGGTAATTCACCTGCGCCCAGCCGGTGATGCCGGGCCGCACGAGATGACGGAAATGGTACCCTGGAATCTGGCTTTCGTAGTCCGCGACGAGCCGTGTCCACTCGGCGCGCGGACCGATCAGGCTCATCTCACTGCTCAACACGTTCCACAGTTGCGGGATCTCATCGATTCGGGTTGCGCGCAACAGGCGCCCGACGCGGGTCACCCGAGGATCGTCGGTGCCGGTGTAGTTGGGCTGATCGGACGCGTCCGAGCCGACGCGCATCGTGCGCAGCTTCAGCATGGTGAACACCTGCCGGTTCCGACCCACGCGAGGCTGGCGGTAGAGTATTGGACCACCGTCCGACGCCTTGATGACCGCGGCGGCGACAATCAGGATGGGAGCTGTCAGAAGCAGAGCGATCGTTGCGAAGGTGGCATCGAACGCGCGTTTCACGCGCTCGAAGACCCGGTTGCGGGCGATCTGAAATCCTTCCTGAAAAAGCCACGTGGGACGCACCCGATCCAAGGGGACCTTGCGCCAGTAGGTCTCGAAGAACAGCTCGCGCGTGAAGGTGGGCACGCCGGCAAAGTAGAGTTCGACGAGTCGCTCGGCGTCCGCGGGCTCGAGCGGGCACTCCTCCGGCAGCACGACGGCTTCCACCGCCAGGCGACCGTCGCGCACGTCCGCGAGCACGTCCGCCAGCGGGCGTACGGTCGCGGCGGAGCGGCGGGTTTCGATCGTCTGCGGCGATGCCCCGACCACCGGTTGATGCAGACGGTTCTCCACGCACAACGCGCGGAACGCGTGCACACTTTCTGCCTCGCCGCAGACGACGATGCAGCGGTCTCGCCGTCCACTCTCCTCCCATCGGTAAAGGGAACGTCGATAGCTGAGCGTCAGAAACGCGATCGCCGCGAAACTGAGCGCAATCACCGTTCGTGACCCTTGCAGCGGAAAGTGAGCGGGAATCAGCACGTAGGTGAGCAGAAGGGTGCCCAGGAAAGCGGCGCCGTTTGCCAGCACGTGCAGGCTGGCGTAGTCCAGGCTCATGAGTTCCGTCCGGGCGCGGTATCCGTCAATCAGGTACAGGCATGACGCCAGCAGCAGGTACGGCACCAGCAGCGGCCAGTCGATCATCGAACCCCACGGCTGCACGCCGCGCAGCCAGCTGACGCCGTTAAACACCGCGAACACGGTCAAACCGTCGAGCAGCAGGAGCGAGAGGGAATGGCGGCGGGAACGACGCATGGTGGACTACGCCGCGGCCTGCGACGGCGTGGAGCGGTGGAGCTCACTCCAGAAGGCCGCCGCCGCTGGCAGCCCCGGCAGCGTGCGGTGGAACTGCTGGACGTTTCTGCGATGAGCGTCCGCCGCGCCCGGCTCATTCGCCAGTCGAACGACGAAGTCAGCGGCCGCGGCTGCGCTGGTGTGGTCACCCGCGTAGCCGAGGCCGTGCTGCCTGATCAATCGCCCCACTTCCGCCGCAGCCGGGCCAAGGTAAAGCATCGGGCGCCCGGCGGCGGCGATGCCGTAGAATTTGCTGGGCCAGACGAGACCCTCGCAGCCGTCGCGCAGCGAGATGAGGTGGAGATCCGCGGCGGCCAGCGTTTCCGCAAGGCGCTCCCGGGGTTGCGCCGGTCGCCAAATCACATTGCCCAGTCCGCGTTCCTGCACCGCTGTCTCCACGGCCGCGCGCCGTGGGCCGTCACCGACCATCACGAAGACGATGTCCTCCCGGTGCTGGAGTCGGCCCGCCAGGTCCAGCAAAGACTCGAACGCGTGCACCCGTCCGAAGTTTCCCGAGTACATCAACACGAAGCGGCCCTGCAGCGACCACTCGCGGCGCACGCGTGTGCCGTCCGGGACAGAGCCGCGGTGTAGTGCCCAGTTGGTGACAATTGGCAGCGGGGTCGCCACGCCCCGGGAGGCGCAACGCGCTCGCATATCGCTTCCCAGCACGGCGCACGCCGCGCTTTGACGCCAGCTCCAGTCACGAAGCGGAAACAACAACCGAAGGAGCCCACGCAGGATCCGGCTGGGGCAGAGGGCGAGCGCCACCTCGGGATAAAGATCGTGGCCCCACTGGGCCACACGAGCACCGCGGCGCCGTGCCGCCCACGTTACGCCGACTCCGAGCAACGGTGGATCGGTCAACACCACGCAGGTGTCGCCCGGCCGGGCCAACGCCGTCACCGCCCGCGTTGCCCGCAGGTTGAAGACCAAACCACGGAAGGCGCGTTGAAGCAGCGACCGGCGCTCGCCACCGGACGCGTGGCCGAGCCGATGGACGGCCACGCCGCCGTGTTGCTCACGCTCGAGCGTATTCGCCTGCTTCGCAGTCAGCACAATCACTTCGTGCCCTTGTTGGACGAGTGCACGCGTCAGTTCGTCCAGCAACTGCGCGGAGGCCGCCTCACTCGGCCAATACACGCGGTTGACGAAGATGAGCCGGCCCGGGGTCATGCGGTGGTGGAACGCAGACGCCGCATTTCCTGCGTGATGAAACGTTCGTAGCGGGCGAGCAGGCGGCAATATCGCCAGCCGGCGGAGCCATCGAGAAATCCGCCGCGGAAGAGGTACTGATAACAAAAACGCAACGGGCCGCGCGCGGGCAGGTGGAAGCTCAACTGCTTGAGCGCGCGCCGGCGCGTCACATCGTCCGAATGCCTAAGGTCACTCCACCGCGCGCGGGCGCCATTGAGGTGCGCTCGAGCCTCCGCCACCGCATAGCGCCGATGTTTGTCGAGCCAGGCCGCTTCACCGTCTGACAGCACCTCGTGCAGGTAGGTGGAACGCAAGCGACCGAGTCGCATCCCCGGCGCTTCGCGTTGGCCGTGCCCCGCATCGACGAACCGAAACCGGCGCCACTGCACGAAACGCGCCTGCCACACCGGGTAATCCGTGGAGTGCCGGATCCATTTGCCTGCGAGCAGCATCTTCGGCGCGACCCAGCAGCCGTCGATTGTCTCGCCGCCGGTGTAGCTGGAGCATTCCGCCGCGAGTTCCGGGGTGAACCGCTCGTCGGCATCGAGATGAAACACCCACGGATGGCGAAAGGAAATCGTTTCATGCGCGTGATTTCGCTGCCGCGCAAAGCTCTCGAAGCGGTGCGTGTACACGCGGGCGCCCGCGGCCCGGGCGAGCGGCACCGTCTGATCCGTCGAGCCGGAATCGAGCACAACAATGTCGTCGCAACCGGCGAGGGAAGCCAGGCAGCCGGGCAGGTTCTTCTCCTCGTTGAGGGTAAGGATCAGGACCGAGAACATGTCGGGCGGGCGGAGAGCTGGAGGTACCGCAGCGCCCCGAAAAACAGTATCCAGAACAACGCGACAACGGCGGGGTTGGCCAAAGGGAACTCGATCGTCGCGTAGAGCACGATCAGCCCGCATCCGCTCAGGAGCGAACATGGGATCGCGTCCAGGTGTGACCACTGCGCGCGCAGACTCCACAACGGCACGAGCGCCATCAAGAGCAGGAGACAGGTTCCAATTGCGCCAAGTTCGGCCATTGCCTGGAGCCAGTCCGAATGCGCCTGATCGAAATGCACGCGCAGATGATCGTGCGGCGACGTGGCGCTATTGAAGCGGACGAATACCGTTTCGTAGCTCTCCAGGCCCCATCCGGTCCACGGCCGCTCGCGTGCCATTCGCCAGGTGTCGCGGTAGAGGATTTCGCGCCCGCCGAGCCCACCGACTTCACGCCATTCCTCCAATTGCTCGCGGGTTTTGTCCAGGCGCGCCGACATCGCCGGTGCCGTCAGCCAGACCACGCCTCCAAGGGCCAAGGCGGCCCCGGCGATGAGGCCGATTCGAGCCCGCACGCCGAGGTTTGCCCAGTCCTGCCGGCGGCGATACGCGGCAACCGCCAGCCCGATCACGTACAGGAATAGGAGCAACGTCCCGGAACGGGAACCGCTCAACGGAATCGTCGCGGCCAGCAGCAACGCGGCCAAAAGGAGAAGCGGACCCGGCGTGCGCATGAATGGCTGAGCGTTGTCGCGATCGAACTGATACCACGCCAGGGCGAGCAGGACGGGAAGAAGCAGCAGCGCGAATGCGCTCCAGTGGTTCTTGTAGATGAAGGACGCGAAGAATGCGGGATTGGGCGAGGGTTGCGCGCCAAAGTACAATCCGGAGGCGTCGGTCAGCTTCTGCACCGTGCCGAACACGGCCAGCAGGGCCGCGTTCGCCGCGAGAAGACCGAAGAGTTGTCGCAGGCGCCGCCGCCGCCGGATGTTTAGGACGAGATTGAAGCCCGTCAGGTAGAGTCCGCTCAACAACCACAGTTCAACGCGCGCGAGATCGGGTCGCGCGCTGCTGGGTAACCAGGAGATCGCTGGCGCGACGGGGCGGTAGACCGGTGTTTCGAAAAACGCGGTGACGCGGTAGCTTGGGTTGGTGGAGGCGAGCCAGGTCAGCGTCGTCAATGCGACCCAGGGCAGCAGCCAGAGCAGGCGCTGGGTTCCACCTTGTTGCTGCCGGTGGCGCTGGAGCAGACCCGCGCCGATGAGCAACGCGGCCAGCGAACTCCAGAGAGCGAGCGGGAGGCGTATCCAATCAATGTTACCACCAAACCCCCAGGTGATCGCCACGGCCAGCACCGCGGCGTGCCAGAGGCTCAGTCGCTCGAGCCAGCGTCCGGGCTCCGTCGCGGGTGGTGAGACACTCGTGGATCGGGCGGTCATCGAGAGGGCGGTGTCACCGCCGTGTAGAAGTCGAGCAAGCGTCGCGCGTACTCGTCCCAGACGAACGCGCGGCTGACCCAGCGCCGTCCGGCTTGGCCGCGTGCGCGCAGGGTCTCGGCATCCTCGGCGCATGCCGAGCGCAGTGCCGGGCCAAACTGGTCCCACGGAACCCACCATCCGGCGCCATGCGCTCTCAACGCCGACCACGGCGTGGTATCCGTCACCAGCACCGGCACCCCGGATGCCATGGCTTCCGCGACGACGAGGCCGAAGTTCTCCGAGTGCGAGGGCAACAGAAACAGCGAAGCGATGGCGTAGGGTGGCGGTCGATACAAGCCGTCGAACATGCTAATCCGGTCGGTCCCACGGGCCCGCCGGACATAGTCGGCGACGTCGTCCACTTGAAACTCATCCTCCAGACCGACGATCAGGAGCCGCCAGTCGCGTGGGGCGGTGGTCAGCCAAAGATCGATCAGCTCGATCACCCGTTTTTTGCTGTGCAGCCGTGAATGAAACAGCGCGATCGGCCGGTGAACGGAGTCAGGCACGCGGGGCTGCCAATGTTCGCGCGCCAGCTGCAGTTGGGCCTCGTTCGGAAGATCGACGCCATTCGGCGCCACGCAGATTGGCTGACGAAAGCCCAACGCGCGAATCTCGTCCGCTTCCGCGGTGCTGGTCGCATGCCATCCCGCTGCGCCGTCCAAAGCACCGGGATGAACGAACATCTGGGCCAGCCACTTCCTCCGGCGATGGTGCTGCCAGGCCCATGGGCTCATCATGCCGCGCGGCGAGAGAATCAATGGAGCCCCAAGTTTGCGCGCCCGCTGGTGAGCATAATGCAGGGGTCGCAGCCATAGCCCGTGGTGGTGAAGGGCCTGAAACGCGTGGTGCTCAAGAAAGCCGGCCAGATCGCGTGACGCCGCGAGTCGCAGCGGACGATCGGGGCGGCCGTGATGCAAATGCAGGTTCGTCGACGGGCTGGGCGGCGGTTCGCGTTCACTCAAGGCCGCCAGCGCCACGCACGCACCGGTGCCAGCTTGGGCGCGCGCCAGCGCCAGGACGGACCGCGATGGCCCGCCGCGTTTGCTGGCGAGGCTGGCCACAATGTGACCCACGCGAAAGGCGACCGGATCTCGACGCCTGGTCTGCGATAGGGAACCCGGTGCGGACGTCATGACGGCTCCGGGCGCGGTTTGAGGACGCGGCAGGGGTTGCCAGCGCAGACAGTGCGTTCCGGCAAGTCGTCGAGCACCACCGACCCCGCCGCCACCACGGCAAGTTCACCGATCGTGACGCCGGGACCGACAAAAACCTGGGCGGCCACCCAGACATTCTCCCCGATGACGATTTCACGCCGCACGACCGGCATCGACCACCGTCGGTAGTCGTGAGTACCGGCGCAAAGATGACTCCGCTGGCTGATGTTTGCGCCGCGCCGCAACGTGATCCGACCGAGGTTGTACAGGGTGACCTCGCGGCCGACCATCGAGTGAGGCTCGAGCCGCAACTGCCACGGGAAGTGCACGCGAGCGGAGGGGAAGATGACCACTTGCGACGGTTGCGGGATGTCCGAGCCGAAACATCGCAGAAGCCAGGCGCGCCATCCATGCAGACGGGATGGGCTGAAACGGAAGAGCGTCGACTGCACCATCACCCAAGCCGCGCGGGCCACGTGCTCGCGCCACGAATACGGGGAGCGGCAATCCTGGCCCAAAAACGGAGCTTCAGCGGGCGGCATCGAGGAGCGACGAAAAGTCGGAGAGCATGGCGTCCGCAACGACGGAAAAGTCGAGTGGCGCGACGGCGCGGGCTGCAGTGGCGCCCAGGTTCGCGCGTTTCTCCGGCGAAAGGAGCAGCTCAGCAAGCTGGTCCGCCAAGCGCGCGGGAGCGTCGGAGTGTTTCCAATTTTTGAGGACACACCCCGTGACGCCAGTCTGGACCAGTCCGTTGAAGCAGGGCAGGTCCGTCACGATCACCGGGCGGGCGGCGGCCATGGCTTCGAGAACCGCCACTGGCAGGGCTTCTCCGGATTCCGCGGCGGTCGGGTAACAAAAGACATCAAGATCGGCGTAGGCGGCCGCCAGGCGCGCGTCGTCAAATTCGGGCTCAAGCCGCTGGAAACGGTTCCCTTCTCGAAGCGGGGCCGCGGCTTGCTCGAGCTCTTGCAGAAAGGACGGCCCGCCGCCGCCGCGGGCCACGTCGATCGGTCCCCGAAGCACCAGTGTCCAGGGCGGAGTATCCGTACGGGCGAGGAGCAGGCGCGCTGCTTCGAGCAGCAACAGCAGCCCCTTCTCGGGATGGAGCCGGCCGTGATAGCCGATCCGGAGCGGCGAGGGTGGACGTTGACGTGCCGCAGCCGCCGCAGCGAGCAGGTGTGCGTCGATCGGGTTGGGCGTGATCCGAAGAACCGAACGCAGCCGCGGGGCCTGGTCGAGCGCGGCGCGCCCGATGGCTGCGCTGGCGGCCTGCAGCCGCGCGACATCGCGGTAGACGCGCAGCTGCCCTTTCGGGTGCCGGTTCAGGTTGACCACGAGTTGACCCGCGTCGCGGCGGAGCGCCCGCACCCAAATTGGCAGGCCGATCGTATTGGTCACGAGGATATCCGCGGATGGAAGGGCGCGAGTGAGCCGGGCTCCCCAAACCGCATCGAGGATGAGGTTCACACTGCGGGAGTGCCGATGGTCGAAGCCGCGCCGCCGTTGCAGTCGCACGCCGTCGCGCACCTCAGCGCGAGGCCAGCCGGGCCAGCAGCGGGAAAACAGCGTGACCTCGTGGCCGCGTCCCGCGAATTCCCGGGCCAGTCGCCACCAGATCTTCTCCATCGCCCCGCCGGCGCAGGGCGGCACCGGTAAGAAGAAGCCGGATACGATGGTGATCCGCTTCGGTGGGGCTCAGCGTCCGCTGAGCAGACGCCAGGCGAACAGGGGCACGAAGACCGCGATGCAAGCCTGGTAGAGCGACGAAATCCAAAGGGCCGCGGTCACCTCGGCGTTCAAACACCAGGCGAGCACAAGGATTCGGAACAGTCCGTGGATCGAGAACGCCGCCGAGCCTGCCGTGGTGACGGCGATCCATTGCAGCGCCACGCCAAGGATAAGCCCCACGGCGATGGGGCCGACCCACTCGTAGTTGGCGAAGCTTTCCGCGATCATGCCGAACCCGATGCTGGTGTATTCAGCCTGATCGCGGCTGAGCAGGCCGAGACCGACGGATAACAAACTCACGCTCTCGGTCGGACTCGGTTTCTCCGGCCAGAAGAAGCGTGGCACCACTTGCAGCGGGATGGAGCGGTAGCTCTCGCCCTCGAACGGCGGAAAACGATCCGGCACGTAGGCCACCACATAGGCCGCGATCTGGAGCAGGGACGAGCGCTCGAACAACAACAGCTTACCGCCCTGGTCGGGTTCGTTCAGATTGTGGAACCCCGCCTCGAACCACTCGCTGAAGAACTCCGGAAGTTGGGTGGCCTGCAGCTGCGGTTGCCCCTCGTCCCAGTAGACTTCGCGCATGTGCGCCTTGCCGTGATGCAGCACGGTAAACACGAGCAAGGCCGGCGCGATCAGCCACCACGGCACGCGGCGGGAATGGGAGAAGTAACCCAGCGCCACCACCCCGACGAGCGTGAGTGCGTGGATCAACAGGAGCGAACTGCAGATGAAGGCGAGTTGCGCCAGCAGGTTCACGACGAACCAGAGCTTTTCGCCCGGACTGAGTTCGCGCTGGGCCCAGAGGAGCGCGAGCGTGAAGGCGCTGATCAACCCGACGCCAAAAAACAGCGCCCGAAAGCTGCCGGCGAGTTCGGCCGGCACCCAGTGGGTGAACGTCGAAACGAACAGCCAGATCGTGTTGAGAAACAGGCCGTGTGCCACCACCTGGAGCCGGTCATCCGGGATGATGGGAGCCGTCCATGTATCCGTCTGCAGGGCACGGTGTCGACCCGACATCAGCCACGATCCCACGAGCAGGCTGACCTGAAAGAGCAGGACGCACAACAAAGCCTGCTGGAGCAGATGCTCGGGAATGGAGACGAGCAGCCGGTGCTGAATCAGCAAGGGAATGGCGTAGAAGGGCAGGGTGACCGCGAGCATCGTCTCGACGAGCGGGTACCGGTCGTCCGTGCGACCCGCCCAACGCGACATCGGCCAGAGGGCCGCCACCACCACGGCGGCGCCGGTGCCCCGGAGGGTCCAGTCGCTCCAGCCGGCGAAGAACAGCAGCCAGGCGGCCAGCAACGCCGCCGCGAGGCGAATCATCCAGACGAGGCGTCCCTGGGCCGACGAGGGGAGGGCGCTAAACATGAGCGGGAGAACGCGCGTGCATCCAGAGGTTGGCTACCGTCGCGACCGTTGTTTGCACGTGGTGCCGGCGCAAGACTTGCGCCCAGGCGTCTGCGGCTGGTGCATGTTCAAGCAGACGGCGCAACGCTCGGCTGAGATCCTCCACGTCGCCACTCCGGAAGATCAGGGACGGCTCGACGGGGGCAACCAGATCGGCAGCGCAACCGCACCGATCGCTGACCACCACCGGCAGGCCGGAGGCGAGGGCCTCATTTACGGCCAGTCCCCACGTTTCGTGATCACTCGGCAAGACCAGCGCGTCCGCGGCAGCGTAGGCGTCGGGCATCTGCGACAAGTTGAGGAATCCGGCAAGCGTCGCGGGCGGAGCGCCGGGTTGCTTGAGCGCTTCCGCCAGCACATCCCGAAGTTCCCCCTCGCCGGCGAAGAGCAAGTGCAACGGGCCGAGCGAGCGCGGCAGTCGGGTTGCAGCGGCAATGAGATCCAAGGGGCGTTTGCGTGGCGTGAGTTTTCCGGCGAAGAGGAGGCAACGTGCCTCCGGGGCGACGCCCCATCGCGCGCGCAGTTCGGCCCGGCGGGAACGGCGGGCGTTCACGACGGCAGACCAGCCGTCGTTATCGACCGAATACGGTGCGGGGTGGAGTCGAGACTCCGGCACACCGTAACGCTGATAGAAACGCCGGTTGGCCGAGCCGATGGTGAGGAAGGCGTCCATGTGTGCGAACAGCCGACGGAGCAGCGGACGTTTCCACCACCTGGCGTGCCAGGCTTCAGGGATCAGGTCGCTCGACTCACCGCGCAACCAGACGCGGCGACCCGTATCCTGCGCCTGGCCGATGGCCTGCCACAGGGTGTCGAAACGCCAGCCTTCCACCCACAGGGTTGTGACGCGCCGTTCATCCAGCAGCTTCGACCACGGCCGGCGTGGGCGCACACCGCGGAAACGATCCAGACTCCAGCCCTCGCACACCGGCACGAAGTGGTGCCGATAGCCGCCCAGCAGATCCTCGTCCCACGCGAATGTGTGGCCAAACTCCACGTCGCGGGTGGGCTGCACGCCGTGCGGAGTCAGGAACCAGACCTCAAAGGGCACGCGGCCGTCGGCAGCCAAGGCCCGCCAGAGCGGCGCCTGATACTGGATGGGATGGCTGGTGAGGATCGCGAGCATGTTTACCCTTCCCGCAAGATCTCAGCCCAGCGGGTCCCGTAGGCCGTCCATGAATACCGCGCGCGCAGAGGGAATGCCGCCTGCCACACGTCGGCCCTGGTGGTTCGCCGTTCGTAGGCGCGGCGGAGGGCGACCACCAAGGGTTCAATGGCGCCGGCGTCCACGAGTTGCCCGAGAAGCGGGTCGGGCAGAAAATCCGCACCGCCCGTGTGGGGCGTGGTGATGACGGGCAGACCGGCGGCGATCGCCTCCAGCAAGACGAGGCCGAAGCCCTCAAAAAGACTCGGCAGGACCAGAACGTCGGTCTGGGCGAACAATCCGTCCATCGCGGCGCGCGGAAGGTGGCCCAGCACCCGCAGACCGGGTGCGTCCGGGATGAACCCCCGCGCCGCCGGTTCCAGATGGCCGGCGAGCCAGAGCTCTGCATCGCGCAATCCCGCGGCCTGCCAGGCGCGCAGGAGGATCGGCACGCCCTTCCGCGCGCCGACTGTGCCGACGAACAGGAAGCGAAACGGACGCTCGCCCAGGTGCGCGTGGTCGCCGGAGGGAGGTTGGTCAGGCCAGTCGACCCCGTACGGGTTCACGCGTATGCGATCCTCGGCGACGCCGTTCTCCAGCAGAGTCTGTTTGGCGAAGCTGCTCCCGACGATGATGCGGTGGGCGAGCGCGTGTTCGGTGGCCTCGGCCACCTGCACTTCCGCGGGACGCGTCGGTGTGGAGGTTGACCACTCTCCGACCACCGAGCGATGTTGCTGCAGAATTCGGGTGAGTGACGCGGGATGCCCAATGCTGCGGTCAAGGTAGAAGGGGCGGTTGGTTGACCGGCAGCGTTGCGCCAGAACCCAGCCCGATGTGTCAAAGCCAATGATACATGTGCAGCGTCCGATCGCGGACGCGGGAATCGCCGCCTGAAAGCGTTGGTTGCGTTGATGAAATGTGCCCACCGGCTCCGCTCCCAACCGCAAGCGGGCGAGAAGACCCAGCTCAAGCAGCGGCAGCGTGCGCAGGCGTTTCGCCGGCACCTCAGGAACGACGCGGGTGCGCAATCGGGCGGCCGCGGACCAACGCGTGGCGGCACGGTCGGCCCAGCCCTTCTCCGGCCATCCGAGTCCGGTCCAGAACTCCTCGAGCAAGTGGTGCCGATGCAGTTCCGCGGCCAGACGGGGCGCGTGCTGTGTTCCGGGATGGGCGAGGAGCACTCTCATCGGGCTCGGTGAAACCGCCAGAAGGTCTTTCGACGCACCGGTCGGCGCGACCGCCAGAGGCCGCGGCCCAGGCGCACTGTATCGACGACGCCACGACAACCTGAGGAAGCGAGTTGAGGGTTCCGCACCCAAAAGCGGGCGAAACTCGCGAGTTTCAGCGGCAGGACAAAACAGAGATCCGGCGCCGGGCACCGTCGCACGGTCATGGCCAGTTCATTACAAACACCGGAGCGATGGATCGCCCCATGATCGCGCCCGGCCCACGCTTTCTCGTGCCAGACGTGGACACCGGGCAGCCGTTCAACATGGTATCCGGCATCCATCAGGCGCAGGCAGAGATCCTTCTCCTCCGAGCCGTAGGGCCCCGGTGCGGCGCTGTAACCCTCCACGGCGCGCACCGCCGAAAGGCGCACCATGTGTCCGCAGCCAACGAAGAGGGTGGTTGGTTGTGGGTGCGAGCGCGGCTGCGGGTGGGGAGCGTCGGGCGAGAGTACATCAAACGCGACGGCTGCAAGATCGGGCTGCCGGGCGAAACGTTGCAGCGCGATGCGGACTTCGTCCGTGCTCAGAAACCAGGCATCATCATCGAGGCTGACGAAGTAGTCGGCCTCGGCCTCCATCATCCAGCGTTGCCGTACCGTCCGCAGCCCCAACACGTCGGCACTCCGCGTCCACCGCACGGTTGGGAAAGCTGCTTGGACGCCCGCCGTGTCATCCGTCGACGCGTCGTCATGCACGACAATCTCGAGGTTGGGTACGTCCTGTGCACCGGCGGAGCGCAAGGCGCGGGGGAGCAAGGCCGCCCGATTGCGCGTGGTGATGCCGAGAAGGATGCGTGGTTCTGGCGTCGGTTGGCTCATCGCTGCCGTTGCACCCGGGCGGGGCTGCCAAACGCCACGGTCATGGGAGGAATGTCACACGTCACGACGCTGCCCGCACCGATTACGGCACCCCGTCCGATGGTTACGCCCGCGAGGATACTCACGTGTGCACCAATCCAGACCTCGTCCTCAATCGTGACCGGCCGGCTGTCCATCGGTTGCGCTTTCACGCTCTGTGCGGGCGCCATGCCGTGGGCCGCGTCGGTGATGTACACATGGGGTCCGATCATGACGTCGCGGCCGACGCGGATGCGTTCGTGCGCATCCAACATCGTGTACCGGTTCACATAGGTGCCGTGACCGATCTCGATCTTGCCGCGCCGGGCGGGTCCGCTGCAAAGCAGCACGACGCCCGTATCGAGCGCGCAACCATGAAGCGTCACGTCCGACCACTGACGGGGAATCTCGATGCGGCGCAGCCAGCAATACTCCCGCAGGTCTGCGCCCAGCAGACGGTAGGCGAGGTTCCGCCCCCGGGACGCGAGAGCGCGCGTCAGTCGGTGCAGAAACGCGATCATGCGGACACGTATCCCTTCCAACGCCCTTTCGAGCGCATCGCGGCCCACGCCCCGGCCAGTTTACCAGCGGCGGCGGCGGGCAGACGTCGCCACCCGCCGGTCGTGCGCAGCGAGACCAATGTCATGAAGACTTGGTACAAAACGTGACGCATCGCGGCTCCGAGACCGCGTTGACCGAGAATCTCTCGGGCCACGAAAACGCGATGAAGCACTTCCATGCGTTCACGTCGGAAGGCAGGGGTCTTGTAGTCAGCAGGCTGACTGTCGTGATGGACGTCGGCTCCCGTGGGACACGCTAGGCGCCAGCGCTTCGCCACATGAGTGGACAGCGCGACGTCCTCGAGAAGTGAATACCCTGCAAAGAACGGCAGGAAGGGGGGATCCGGCAATGCGGTGCGGCGGTAGAGCGTGCAGCCCAGGTTGAGCCACTCCACGTGATCGTCTTCCGACGGCCTCGCGGGTGCTTTGGGCAGAAAGTTGAGGGCGGGACCACAACACCGACCGGCGAGTGAACCGGCGGCCGGGCAGCCGACCCAGTGCAGCACGCGCCGAAAGAGTTTGCCGGGCGGATGGTAGGACGCGTTGAGCAGACGGGCACTGCAACCACCGAGCGTCGGATCGGACGTGAGTCGCTCCCAGAGAACGCGCAAGCAGCCCGGTTGGAGATCGATGTCGTCGTCGAGGAAAAGCAAATACGGCTGGGTTGCGGCGCGTACGGCCTGGTTGCGTTGAGCTGCGGCACCTTGACGTTCAGCGGTTTGGCAGTGGACGGCGACACCACTTGGAAGCGATGGCAAGTCCTCAGCGCGAAGGGGCCGGTCTGAGGCATCCACGACCAAAATCTGAGCCGGGACCCGATCCTGTTCGAGTAAACTGGCAAGGGTCCGGAGCAGGCGCGCCCGCCGGCCGATCGTCGGAATGATGGCGGAGATCGGAAGAAGATTCATCGCCGCGTAAGGCCGGACGCGCGGCGCAGGTGCTCGTGCAGTTGCGCGCGCAAGGGAGCGGGAGCAAAGGCCGAACTGGCGGTGGTAGCCCCGACGGCGAACGTGCGCCGCAACCACGGTTCATTCCGCAAGCGGAGCAGCGCCTCGGCGACCGCCGCTGGATCCTCGCTGGTGATGCAATAGGCCGAGCTGGGGTGGGCGCGGCACCAAGCGATGCCCGACGCATCCTCTGGTCCAGTCATCAAGACCGGTCGGCCCAGCGCGAGCAGATCACCCAGCTTGCTTGGAAAATGCGTCTGGTACTGTACCGCGTGTGGGCCGGCAGGATTGAGGTACGGTTGAAGGACAACGTCGCACTCCTCGACGACGCGTTGCCAGGTCGCGTCAGGCGTCGGTTGCCGTCCTCGCCATGTGACGACGTCGGTAGCGCGGGCGAGTGCGGCGACGCTCCCCTGCGGCCGGTCGGTGAACAGGTGCAGACGCGTGCCAGTCGAGCGAAGCGCAGGCAGCAGTCGCAACAGTTGTTCTCCGTACCCGTAGTGCAGGCCGCCGGCATAGCCCAGCGTCAAACGGCCCGGTTCACGCAGGTGTTCCGGATCTTCCACTGCTCGATCGCGCTGTTCGCCGGCCGGAGGCAGCAGCACGTCGCCGTCCACGTCGTAGTGCTGGCGGCACCACCGCTGCATCCCGTCGCTGATGAAGAGGCGTGCGGTCGCCGCTTTGAGGAGACGGACGTCACGCTGGATCTGCCGAGGTTGTAACGGCGGTGAAACCGGCTCGAAAAGATGCGGCAGATCGTGGATGAGCACGACCTGCGGCCGGCTTAACTTCGCCGCGAGGCGCGCAGCCAGCGTGTAGTACCACGAATCCTGAAACAGCGTCAGTACGACGTCGGGCTGGAATGCTTGCGCCGCCCGTCTTGGCCGGCCGAGAGGCAGCAGGCTCGCCAGGCCGGCCACGCTGAGCCGGTGTCGCCACGGCCAGAACCGCGTGCGGTGCAGTCGATCAACCGCCAAAGGGTGGTGGACGTACTTGCAGCCGAGAGTGCTCGCGCCGGCCGGCACACGAGCGTTGCTGATCACCAGCAACCGATCCGCCGGATAATCCGAGAAGAGCCGCTGCAGCGCGATCCCGCCGGCGGTTCCACTTTGTGGCGGTTCCGCGGTGACCAGAAGGACGCGCGGCAGCGGCTGCACGTGAACCGCGTCGCGATGAACCGGCGTTGAAGGGGCGCAGATCACGACGACATCGTTGCGATAAAACGCCGGGCCAGCGCGACGGGTGAGTAGTGCCGCAGTGCCCACGCTTGCCCTTGGTGAGCGATCTGTTCGGCCAAGCCAGCCTCGTTTTGGAGCCGGGAACGGATTTCCGTCAAATTGTCCGGGCGGACCGGAATGTAGTGCTCCCACGGTGACGGCATGACCGGAAGAGCCACACCGTAATGTTCCAGATCCAGGTTGAAAACCAGGCAACCAGCCGCCAGCGCCTCCCAAAACCGCCAGCTGTCCCACTGAATCCACCGTGGTGGACGCGGATCGAGGCGCGAAGCCAGCGCGAAGGCCCGCCGGTTCCAGCGAGCACGGCGGCCGCCCGCCAGATAGCGCGGGCGGTGTGGTGCAGGTGGAATCAGCTCTCCGCAAAAGGTTGCCACCGTCTGGCTCGTCCGCAGGCGTTCGTAGTAGGCGCGACTGTGGCGGCGCTGGGTTTGCTCCCACCACAGCCGCTCCTGCTCGTCGGAAGGCGGTACGCTGAGCGCATCCCGCGTCTCATCGGTTGCAAAAATCCCTTCCAACGTGCGGCAAAGGAGCGGCGTAAACCGGGTGCGTGTACCGTGTGGATACGGATGACTGGCTCCAAAGTTCACCAGCAGCGTACGTCGGCGTTGAGACCACGGCGTAGCCTCCGAGGTCGCGCCGACCACCCGTTGCGTGAGACCGAGCGCCCACGGCCGATGGTTCTTCGGATGATGGCAGCGCCGGTTGAACTTGGCGCGAAACACCACGTCAAAAGCCGCATATTCGCCCCGCCAACTCGGCGTCTCGTAACCGTCGGCCAGATCGACGTAAGCCGCGCGATAGCCGCGGGTGGATTTAAGGACGGTCTCCGGAAGGGGCGACTCGTGCACCCGGAAGTTTTGGTCAATCGCGCGCGACCAGGTGTCCGTGACCACCACGATGTCGGCGCGATCGGGTGGAAGATCACGGGACGGCTGCACCAACCAGTCCTCAGCATGTGGCGATTTTCGCCAGTAAGGGGCGTTGCTGACGACGCTGACGCCAAGTTCGTGTAGTCCCTCCGCCAGGACGACGATGGCGTCCTGGTAGATGACGGGCTGCTCGCGAACGTAGAAGTAGACGGTCACGTGGTCCAACCCCATGCCCGCAGATCGCGCCGCGCGGTGCGGCGTGCCTGCTGCAGGGCGGCTTCAAGGCGGCGTTCGAAGGCGTTCATCCGTAACCAGCGACGGAGCCAACCGCGCAGACGTTGCGGCCAGGAGCGCTGCAGGCCGCCTGGCAGCCGGCCAGTGTGGAGGCACCACAGCAGCGTCATTGAATACGCGTTTCCGGCCCGATAGGTGATGAAATGCTCCGCCGTCATGCGTTCCGGCGGGATCAGGTGGATCAGTCGGAGGGAGCGGAACAAGCCGGTGGCATAACCAGTTCGAACCGCCACGTGATTCAGATCGATGTCCTCTCCGGTGATGAACCGCTGGCCGGTACGCCCGAGCAGAAGCCGGCGCGGGTCGCGATCGACCTCGGCGAGGTAAGCGTCGACGACCTCGGCCCGCAGACACATGCCGGCCCCGAAGGGCATCGTCTGCGGATCATCGAGTTCGTGCGACCAAACGTCCGCCGACACGAGGCGTTCTCCACCAAAGCGGCGCTCTTCGTCATTCCGCGGCGGCCGGTCGAATTCAGGAATAATCTGGCCGCCGAACGTGCCGAGGCGTGGATGTTGCCGTGAAAGAGCCCACGCCGTGCGCAGATAATCCGGCGCGAGCACATTGTCGTCGTCAGAGTGCACCACGAGCGCGCCCCGTTTTTGGCGATAGGCACATGCTCGCGCGCGGGCAAGGCCCGGTTGAGGCTCCACCAGCAACCGAGCCTGCGGGTGCCACGAGAGATCCAGCTGGTTGGCGAGCGCGGGTTGGCAGGCGTTATCCACCACCAACAACTCCCACTGATCCAGCGGCAGGTCCTGCGCGCGCAATCCCTGGAGTGTGGCCGCCAGATGACGCACCCGCGGCTGGTGCGTGCAGAGCACGACTGTCACGAGGCACGTCGAGGCACGAGAGGATGGGTGGTGCGTCATCGCACGGTGGCGCGACAACGCGCGCAAGCTCGGGCGTAGCTCTCCACCTGGCGGGGGAGGACTGCTGCCGGTGTAAATGCCTTCTGGATACGCTCGCGCCCGGCGCGTCCCAGCTGGCGCCGTAGCTCAGGATCGTTGAGGAGCGTGTTTAGCGTTTCCGCAAGGGCTCGCGTTTGGCGTGGCGGCACAAGACGGCCGCAGCGGGTCTCATCCAGAATCTCGCGCATGCCCCCCGACGTGCTCGCCACCACCGGCCGGGCCGCGGCCATGGCTTCACAGCAAACCAAACCGTAACTCTCCCAATGACTGGGTAGGACCAGCACGGCGCACTGGGCCAGCAACTCGGCAATACGCTCCGGCTCAACCGGACCGACGAACGTCAGGGCGGACGCGGCTGGACCCGCCAGGTCTTTCATGACGCTGACCAGACTGTCGCCGTTTCCATTCGTGCCCGTGACACGACCGGCAAAGACGAAGCGCACCCCAGGCTGCTGAGCGTGCACGGCCTGGGCGGCTCTCGCCAGATCCAGCACCCCCTTGCGCACCTCCAGTCGGCCGAGGAAGAGCACGGTCGACGTATCGCTTGTATCCGGAATCTCGAGCAGTGAGGACGGTGGCGTGTAGGGATAGGGAAGGACGCTGAGTTTTTCGTGGTCGAAGGCCACCCAGCGCTGGGCGGCGGTCGCGACAAACTGGGACGGTGCCACAATCTCGTCGGCCAGGAGCAAAGCGTTCTTTTCCTCCGCTGCGGTGACTCGCGCGCTCGGTCGCACCGGTGGCGAGTAAGGTTGCGCGCGCCGCCACGCGCCCAATCGCATGCGAAGTCTCCCCGGCCAGCCGAGCGGGCGGGTGTGCAATTCGTCGATCACGAACCGCGGCGTGTGCAGCTTCACCGCGTAGGGGAGGTCCGGGTACAGTCGCTTGATGGCGTTGGCTGGCGCGTCGAAATCCGTGCCTTCGAGCACGTCGAATGGGGTGACTTCGTGAAGCGCGCGAAACGGTGAGACCACGGCGTGCCGAAACGGCTCCCCTGGACTCGCGGTGACCCGATGGACGGTCACGCCAGCGGCTTCGCGGTGCGGGCAGCCGCTTCCGTCGGTGCCGCAAAAGACGTGGACCTCGTGTCCGTCTGCCGCCAGCGCTGATGTCACCTGCCGCAGGTAAGTGCCGATGCCACCACCGCCCGGCGTAGCGACAAACTCGTGACTGACGAAGGCGATTCGCATCTCAGTCTGCCTTGGGCTCCGCCAGCCGCCGGATCCACGTGATGAGCCGCTGCTCAGCTGCGCGATCTGGCTCGGGTGCAGGTGGAAACGGGAGGGGCTGCCGAGCGAGTTCGGCCAGTTCCGCGACGTCGTGGTAAAGGTGCACGCCTGGACGGTGGTAGGCGCTGCGCGCCGCATGCGGGTTCGCGAGGACTGGGACCCCCGCACACAGTGCTTCCGCGATCCGGGTCAAGACGCCGGCGCCCGCAACTTGGTGAACCACGACCGCGTGGCAGCGCTGCATCAGCTGTTCCCATTGCAGGCCATCAACCTCACCGTGGAACGTGGTCTGTGGCGTGGTCAGGCGCTCCCGCCAGGAGTCGAGCCCCTGCCCGGCGATGTGCAGGTGCAACGCGTCGTTGGGGGCCAACTGGCGTAACCAGTCACGCAATACCAGCAGACCTTCACGATTGCGTGGATTGTGCCCTGAAATGATCACCGCCAGCTCACCGGTCGGCGCTGGATGGGCCTGCCGATGTTCGCGGATACGCCGCAGGAGTGGGAGGTCGGTTTCCGGAGGGTGGTAGGGCAGGTAGTCCGTCGTCGCGCCGAAGTTCGCCAGCAGCCACTGCTCCTCCCGCGAGAGGCAGAAGACCACATCCCCGAGGGCAGTGAACGCGACCTCCCGCATGAGTGCGGGCGCCGCAGGCTCGCCGGAGTAGAAGTCGCGCGGTGGCGTCTGCTGCAACGTTTCGAAGTTGTGGGGCAGGCAGATGAGACCCACTCCGGCGTCGTGCGCCGCGCAGATCCGGGCGTAGTCGGTGCACTCCTCGATCAGAAAGACGCGGATCTTCGGGTGCCGGGCAAAGTACCAGCGATGACGCAAGTAGTCGTCGGCCAGGTACTGAACGAGGCGGCGATCGCCGCGCAGGCGAATCGAGGGCGAACCAAAACGCAGGCGGCACGCGGCGCGCAGCAGTTGCAGCCGGGTCGGGGCGGGCGACGTGAATTCGTCCTGCCACGTGATCCCGTGCCGCCGCAAGATGTCCTCAATTTGCGCGGAACGGCGGCCGCCACCGCAGCCGCGCCATTGCGGGTGCGCATGAGCGGAAGAACGGAGGACGGTGATCAACGGGCGACCTCCGCGTCGGCTTGCAGGAGCGTTTCGATGAGATCGGCCATGCGCTGCCCCGGCTCCGGCCAAACGTGCTGGCGCACTTTCGCCGCGGCATGGGCGCCCAGCTCCCACCAGCTGGCGCGCGCGATCCACGCGCGTTCCAGAACTTCGAGCCAGTGCTCGAGCGCGAACCCCTGGGCCCGGAACCCTGTCACGCCGTCGATCACAACGGCACGCGTGCCGGCCACCGGGGTGGTGATGACGGGACGGCCATGCAGCATCGCTTCGAGCAGGCTGAGCGACTGTCCTTCGTAGCGCGAAGGCAGCAGCAGTGCATGATGGTCCGCCCAAATTTCGTCGGGCGACGCGCAGCCACGAAAGGTAATTTGGCGAAGGCCGAACTCCTGCACCTGGCGCTGTAACTCGGCTCCTGCGGGCCCCTCACCAAAAACGCTGATCTGCAACGGCCGCTCGCGCCACCGCGGTTCGCGAAGCGCCCCGAGCAGCAAACCATGGCCCTTCTGATCCGGCTCCAGTCGCGCGACCATCGCGGCGCGCAGCGGGAGCGTGGTCGCCGGCCAGACCGTCGAGCAGTCATGCCGGCATGCATACGCGTTTGGGATTACGGCGGCGTTGGGCAGTTGTTGGCCGAGAAAGTTTTCGACGGTCTCGCGATTCTCCTCGGAAACAAACCAGATGCGTGTCGCCTGCGCGTAGGCGCGCCGGACCGCGCCGACAAACTCCGCACTCGGCAGCAGCGGTTCGACAAGTTGGTTGATGATCGCGTAACGCAGGCCGCGCGCCGAACAAACGACCATTTCCTCCAGCCCGTCCCGTACCGCGGCCTGGGAGAAGACCACCAGATTTGGCCGGTGTCGCCGCCACTGGTGTTGAAGCAATTGGAGACGTGGCCGTGACCGGTGAGTCAGGCGCCGCCACCAGCGCAAGGGTGGTGGGGTCCCGTAGGACAGCTGAACGCCCGCGGCTTGCACCGCAGTGAGTGCCGGATGTTCGCGATAAAGCGCGAAGAAGGCGGAAACGGCGTGCTGACGCTGCGCCAGAGCCTTGGCGGCCTCGCTCCAAAGAACTTCGCTGCCACCCCAATAGGAGGGGATCAGACTGACAAACTGGATACGCACGCTGTCCTTCGGATCCCGATCAAGCCGGTTTGCGGGCCAGGGCTCCCAAGCCGAGGTACAGCACCACACCGCCTTCGTCCGCGGGCTGGAGAGCGTAGTCGGACTGAAACCGATCGGACCAGCGATGCATGGCCGATCGAAAGCGCCGGAACAGAAAACGCGTGCCGGCGGCCCACGCGCCGTACGGGTGCCAACGTGGGCCGTGCAAGCCGCCGTGATGATGCGTCAGCAGCTGCAACAAGGCGCGTCCTGAACACGTCAGCTTGGTGATCTCCTGAACCTCGAAAGCGGCTTGGGTTAATGCGTGCCGCAGACCGTCAGCGGTCCAGCGATGGTAGTCCGCTGGGCATCCATGATCCTCATACGTGCCGTGCGTGCTGAGCAGCAGTCGGCCGCCGGGCCGCAGCAGACGAAGGCATTCCGCCAGATGACGGTCCGGGATCGCGACGTGCTCGAGCACTTGGGTGGAGAGGATCAGATCGTAATGGCTCGAAGGCGCGGGGACGGCCCCGTCCGCTCCGAGAACAAAGCTCAGCCCCGGTTCGGCGGCCTCGTTATCCGCGCGATGGTATTCAGCGTGAGGAAAAAGCTGGCGGTAGGGTGAACCGCCGCATCCGTAGTCGAGGATCCGCAGCGGTTCGTTCGAGCGATGTCGTTGCAGAAAGGTGAGCAGGTCCCGCAGGTGGAGGTACGTGGCATCGGCTGGCTTTGGCGCCTGACGTTCACGCAGGTAAGCCGAGTCCCGCAGGACCCCGGCGACGGCTTGGGGTGTGGCCTCCTGGGGTGTCATGGGGTGCTGGACGCCGGCGCGCTGACCTGCCAGGTGGCGTCCTCAAAGTACGTGCAGACCTCCGGTCGCCAGCCGAAGAGCGTGGAGCGGTCCAGCCGCACCACTTCAAACGTGAGTTCCGGCTCCTGCATTTGAAAGAAGCTGCTGCCCGGTGGCCCTGAGAAGTAGGTCCGCAGCCGATACGATCCCACGTTGAGGTGCACGAACGGGATCTCGCATCGCAAGCGTGTCACACCGGATTGCTGGGCAAACGGGTGATCCGTCGAGTAGAGCCACAGGTGTGTCACCGGCTGCAGCGTCTGATTGAGCGTCTGGAACGAGAAGCAGGCGTCCTTCACGGGCTGGGGGTGCCACAGTTCGAACTCAAAGACCATTGGGCGGCCGTACGCCTGCACGTTGCCCGGCTCGGACGTGATCAACCGCGCGCTGCGCAGGTGGGGCTCGCCCTGCGGATCATTGAACTGCCACTCTGCGGTGCTTGTTTGACCGCCCGCGAAATACTGCCGGAGCACGTCCGACGTGGGTCCAACCACCTGCAGGCGACCTTGCTCCAGCAGCAGGCAACGTTGGGCGAGCGAGCTGATTTGACCGAGGTTGTGACTGACCAGCAGGACGGTGCGGCCCTCCTGGCGCGTCACCTCCTGCATCTTGCCGAGGCACTTCTTCTGGAAGGCCGCATCACCAACGGCGAGCACCTCGTCGATGATCAGGATATCCGGGTCGAGGTGGGCGGCGACGGAGAAGGCGAGCCGGACGTACATGCCGCTTGAATACCGTTTGACCGGCGTATCCAGAAAGCGCTCGACCTCGGCGAACGCGACGATCTGGTTGAACTTTTGACGGATCTCCCGCCGCGGCATGCCGAGGATCGCCCCGTTGAGATAAATGTTCTCGCGGCCCGTGAGCTCCGGATGAAAGCCGGTGCCGACTTCCAGCAGTGACGCGACCCGGCCGCGGAGCTCGATCCGGCCTCGCGTGGGCTCGGTGATGCGCGAGAGCAGTTTCAATAACGTGGATTTGCCCGCGCCGTTGCGGCCGATGAGGCCGATGACTTCCCCGGGCTGGACGTCGAAGCTCACGCCTTGCAGGGCCCAGAACTCCTCGACTGAGCCGCCGACAAGCCCCTGGCGGGCACGTCGCCACGCGGACCAAGTTTCGCGCCATCCGTCGGCGATCCGGTCACGCAATGTATCGTGCCGGCGGTGATGGCCGATTGAATACCGCTTCGACAGATCGCGGACGCGGATGACGGGCGCGCTCATCAGATTTGGTCCGCCAACGTGCGTTCCGTGCGGCGGAAGAACAGCACGCCGCCGATCAGGAGAAACGTGATGAACACGATGGTGTAGGCCAATCCCAGTCGCAGCGGTGGCTCTGAACCGGGCAGCAGGCACCAACGGAAGCCGTCGACGATCGCGGACAGTGGGTTGATTGCGAGGACCTCGCGCCAGTTCGGCACGTTGTCGGTCCGGAAGCCGACCGGGGTCAGAAAGAGGCCGATCTGCAGGAGAAAGGGAGTGATGAAGCGGAAGTCGCGAAACCGCACGGTCAGGGCGGTCAGCCACAACCCGGCCGCCAGCGCCGCCGCCAGGGCGAGCGCGGTGAATATCGGCAGGAGAAGCCACCGCCACGTCGGCAGGACGCCCGCCCACACCATCACGCCACCCAGCAACCCGGCCGCGACGAGGAAATCCACCAAGGCGACGGCGAGTGCGGCCAGGGGAATGAGCAGGCGCGGAAAATAAACCTTGGAGATCAGGTGCGCGTTGCTGACGAGACTGCCGCTCGATCCACTGAGGCCGCTGGCGAAAAGCTGCCACGGTAGAAACCCCGTGAGCACGAGCAGAGGATAGGGGACCTGACCCGAGGGCATGCCGGCCAGGCGGCCAAAAACAAAGGTGAAGATCACCGTCGTCAGGATCGGCTGCAGCAGGGCCCAGGCGACACCCAGCACAGCCTGCTTGTAGCGGACCTTGATGTCGCGCCACGCCAGAAAACCCAGCAGCTCGCGGTAACGCCAGAGGTCGCGCCAATAGTGACGTTCGCCGCGTCCGGCTTCCAGAATGAGCGTGTCAGCTGGAGGCACGAGCGAAGGAGAGGCTTTCCAGTTGGCGGCGGAGACGGTCGCGGAAGGCTGAATACGAGAACAACCGTGCGCGCTCCTGCAGGGCCGGACGCGACCAGTTTCGCTGCAGTGCGACGACGAGGGCACGTGACAACGCCGCGACGTCACCGTGTGGCACGAATAGCCCCGTCTCGTCATTCAGGATCTCACGCGCGCCACCTTGGTCTGCGGCGATGCAGGGGGTGCCGGTGGCCAGGGCCTCGACGTAGACGAGACCAAAACCTTCACCTCCGCTGGGGAGTGCGAAGACGGAGGCATTCACGAGGGCCTCGCGCAGTTCGTGGTCACTGAGAAACCCGGAGAACGTGACGTGGCTCCGTACCGCGTTCTCGCCCGCCAAGTGGTAGAGGCGGTCTCGATCGGATCCACGGCCGACGATTTGCAGGCGCGCGTCAGGAACAGCCTGTCGCACCGCTGGAAGAGCCTGGATCAAGTGATCGACGCCCTTGTAGCGATCCTCTGAAGACAAACGGCTGACCGCCAGGATTAGCGGACGACGAGGGGCGTTGGTCAGCTGCTCGCGCGGCGCAAAGGAGGGATCGAGTCCGCTGGGCAGAACGTGAACCCGTTCTGAAGGCAGCGGATTGTGCGCCAGCAACTGCTCGCGGGTGAAGCCGCTGACACACCAGATTCCCGCGGCCCGGCGAAGCGCGGCGCGGGTGATCGGCCCCAGCCGACGCCAGCCTTCGATTCCGTGCACCAGCACGACGAAGGGTTTGCGGGCCCCGCGACGGGAGGCGAGCCATGCGACCGGCGCCTGCGCGAGGTGCCCGCAGAAGATCAAATCGTGGTGACTTGCGGCGCGGAGGGCGGAGCGGACAAACGCCCACTTGCGAGCCGCGCACGTGTGCCAGGAACGTAGTGCCGATTCCGTGACGCCGGGAAGGTCTCGGGAGGCGTACGACGCATCGTTGAGCGTGACAAAGGAGACGCGACCGGGCGGGCCGGCGAGTTCCACGAACGCACGAACATAGGTCCGCAGGACGCGCGGGATGCCGCTGTCGGTCGTGAAAAGCTCCGGCGCCAGGACGAGCGTTCTCATGCGGGGCGCGGCCGGTTGATGAACGCGATCAGGATCGCGAGGCACCAGACCCGCGACCATTGACGGGAGTCGCGACCAGCCAGAAAGCTTCGCCACAGTGTCGCGGCCGCCTGCTGGTCGAGGATGCCGGTGCGCTCCACCGACGCGGGCGAGAAGATCCCGTCGAGGAACGGCCGAAGGTCGCGGCGCATCCATTGATCGAGGGGCAGGGTGAAACCTTGTTTGGGTCGCGAGCGTAGGGATGCGGGCAATACATCGATCAACGCCTCCGCCAGCGCGGACTTGGGGGCAGCCGGGGTGAAACGAAGGTGAGCGGGCTGCCGCCAGAGCCATTCAATCAACGACCGGTCGACGAAGGGCACACGCAGCTCCAGTGAGTGCGCCATGCTCATGACGTCGCTGTCGCGCAGCAGCACGTCCGCGAGGTAGGTGCGCAACTCCCACGCGCTGACCGCCGCTTCCGGCGCGCACCCGGCGAGTTCAATCGGGAGACGGGCGAGTTCCGGGTGGGTTGAAGGGACATGCTCCGTGGAGCGGAACAAGGCGCGACGAACGTCGGCAGCGAGCACCTGACGGCGGTGCAGGGCGACGTCGTGGATGGTCGCTGGTGTGCCGAGCAGATCCGCGATCTTGCGCCGGCGGGCGCTGCCGGTGTTCAGGTGACGGCGGACGGATTCACGCACGCGGCGGGGCGTACGATGCCACCAACGCAGCGCGCGCACCAGTTGCGGGGATGTCGCAAACGAGCGGTATCCACCGAACAACTCGTCAGCGCCCAAACCGGAGAGCGCCACGGTGACTCCGCCGGCCCGCGCGGCTCGGGCGATGAAGTACGTGTTCAGGGCGTCACCGCTCGGTTGATCCAGCGACTGCACGAACGCATCGAGCGCGATCGCCACATCGCCGCCAGTGAGCGGGATCGTGTGATGTTCCGTTGCAAAGTGGCGCGCGGTCTCGGCGGCGGCAGCGGCTTCGTCACGCTCGGCTTCGGGAAAGGCGAGGGTGAAGGTGCGCAGCGAGCCGCTGGCGTGGCGGCGCATCAATCCGACGATGGCGGCGGAATCGAGTCCGCCCGACAGGAGCGCGCCCACAGGAACGTCGGCCTGCAAATGAGCGCCGACGGAGTCTTCGAGTTGGCTCCGCAACGCGGCCCGGAACTCCGCGGCGCTTGGCGTCCCGGTCGTTTCGGAACCAGACGCGGGAAAACGCCACGTTTCACGACACTGCACTACCCCCGCGTGCCACGTGACGCATTCGCCCGGACGCAGACTGGTCACGCCGGCGTAGATGGTTTGTGGAGCCGGGACGGCGAGGTAGGCGAGGTAGGCATCGGCGGCCGCGACGTCGATCGTCGGGTGGAAGATGCGGCTGGCAACCAGAGCGTTCAGCTCGGACGCAAAAACGAGATCGCGCCCTGTGCTGCGGACGTAGAGCGGTTTGATCCCAAACGGGTCGCGAGCGAGCGTGAGCGTGAGTTGCGCCGCGTCCCAGATGGCGAAAGCGAACATGCCCCGCAGCCGGTGCAGCGCGTTTTCCTGCCATTCCACCCACGCGGCCAGCAGGACCTCGGTGTCGCAGTCGGTTTGGAAGGCGTGGCCGCGCGCCTGCAGTTCCCGCCGAAGGGTGCGGTGATTGTAAATCGCGCCGTTAAAAACCAGCTGAAATCGCCCGTCCGGTGTGCGCATTGGCTGCTGTCCGCGCGCGGGATCGAAGATGGCGAGCCGTCGGGCGCCGAGGGTGACCGGGCCGTGGGAGAAGAGGCCGCCGCCGTCCGGCCCGCGGTGCTGCAGATGACGCAGCATGCGCCCAACCGCGCGTTCACGTTCGTCGGGCGCCGCCCCGGGGTTAATGTATCCAGCGATGCCGCACATGGTTCGATCAGGACAAGCTACGCCCCGTCGCTTCCATCGGGGCGACCGGAACAAGGCAGCGGCGAGCTGGACCCATGAGTGATTTTCCCCGGCCGGGACGGTCGGGACGCAGGACACTCAGGGTGGTAGAACGCAGGGGCTGGCTAAGCAATCCCGCCAGCCACCCAGCGACTTACGCACAAATACCCACCGCCACCTTGTCCGCTTCCGCGGGTGTGAGCAGCCGGCGGATACACTCGAGGCCGAAATCCAAGGCGGTGCCGGCGCCGCGGGAGGTGATGATGCGGCCGTCGACGACGACGCGCGATTCCGCGAGAATGTGCGGCAGTTCGGAGGCCACTGAGAAATGGGCGGTGTAGCGCCGGTTGTTCAACAGGCCCGCGTCGTGCAGCACGGTGGGCGCCGCGCAGATCGCAAACAACCAGCCGCCGTCCTTCGCCTGGTTTTCCACGCGCTGGCGGACGCGCGAATCCGCACGCAGGTGTTTCACCCCGGGGCCGCCCGGCAGGAAAACTGCGTCGAACTCCGCCTCGGTCGGCACTTGGGCCAGCGTGGTGTCCGCGTGCAGCGTGATTCCGTTGCGGCCCGTCACGTGCATCGTTTCACCGAGTGCGGCCGTAGTGACTGTGAGGCTGGCCCGCCGCCAGACATCAATCGGGGTGACGGCTTCAACTTCCTCAAAACCCTCTGGCAATAACGTCAGGATCGTGGGCATGGTGATGCGATGGCTCGGTGCGACATTGAATCCGAACGAGCGCCCGACACCGGGTCCATTGTTCCGGCAGCACAGCGCCCGATCGAACCTGCAGCGGAAGGGTTTCGCGGCAAGCGCGCGGTCATTTTCGGCGCCGGGTACGTCGGCGGAGCCGTGGCCGAGCGATTGGTGGCGTCGGGTGCCGAGGTTTTTGCGCTCACGCGAAATGCCGGCCGGGCCGCGGAGTTGCGTGGCCGCGGTGTCAGCGTTTGCGAGGCGCAGCTGGCTGATCTCGCTCGCTGGGGGGATCGCGTTCCCAGCGAGGTTGATTTTGTGCTGAACGCCGTCGGCGCCGGCGGCGGAGGTGTGGAAGGTTACCGAGCGAGTTACGTGCGTGGTTTTGCAGCGCTGTTGACCTGGGCGGAGCGCGTGTCGGCGCGTGCGACCTTGGTCTACACCAGCAGCACGTCGGTGTATCCGCAAAGTGGAGGAGTGATCGTGGACGAGACGGTTCCGATCGGTGGAGAGGACGAACGCACGCAGTTGCTGATCGAGGCGGAAAGACTGGCGCAGCGTTGGCCGGGAGGCGCGACCGTGTTGCGGCTGGCCGGATTGTATGGGCCGGGGCGCCATCATCTGCTCGATCAGTTGCGTCAGGGAGTGGACGTCATGTCCGGCCGGCCGGAGGTGCGGTTAAATCTGGCCCACCGGGACGATGTGCTGGCGGCGGTGCTCGCGGCGTGGCGACAATCGGAGCGTGCGGCCGGCGAGGTTTTTAACGTCGCGGATGATGCGGCGACGGCGAAGGCAACGGTCGTCGCGTGGCTGGCGCAACGGTTGGAGCGCAGCGTGCCCGCGTTCTCCGGTGAGCCGGCGCCGGGTCGGCGACGCGTGACGCCCGATCGCGTGATCTCAAACGCAAAGCTGAAAACCCGATTGGGGTGGCGGCCGCTGTACCCATCGTTCCGGGAAGGCTACGAGCGCCTGCTCCGGTGATTAGGTGCGTCCTGGCGCGTGGCGACTCTGGGCCGTTCACTTTTGAGGCTTGAAGTCTCCTAGCGGGCTCCCAGCGATTATCCGCCACCACCGGCGGCTGCTCTGGCATAGCCGGACTTCCTTTCAACCTCACCTTTTCCTCCCATGGCAGGCGTTGGCAAACTCCTCAAACAGGCCCAGAAGATGCAGAAGCAGATCGAGACGCTGCAGGCGCAACTCGAGGCCAAGGAACTCGATGTCACCAGCGGTGGTGGCGCGGTGAAGATCAAGATCAACGGCGCGGGCAAGTTCCTGTCGCTCGACATCGACCCGGAGCTGCTGAAGGAAGACGCCAAACTGGTGAGCGAGACGATCCTGACGGCGGTGCAGGACGCGGCCAAGCAGGCGAAGGAGTACAACGAGTCGCAGATGCAGAGTGTCACCTCGGCCTTCCAGATGCCGGGGCTGATGTGAGCGGACGCGTCCGGACGAATCGGCTGCCGGTCGCGTGTCGCGGCCGGTCATGCGCGCGATGACGCCTTCCGTCGAACGCCTGCAGCAACTGCTGAAACAGCTCCCCGGGCTGGGCTTTCGCTCAGCCGAACGTGTGGCGCTGCACCTGCTCGTCGAAAAACCCGAGCGGCTGCCGGCGCTCGTGGACGCGTTGCAACAGGCGGCGAAAACCGTGCGCCGTTGCGAGCGTTGCGGGCACCTGGCGGAGGAGGCGCTGTGCAGTATTTGTGCGGACCCGACACGCGATCAGGCCGTGGTCTGTGTGGTCGAGCAGGTGCCGGATCTCGTCGCGCTCGAGCGGAGCGGTGCGTACCGCGGCGTGTATCACGTGTTGCACGGCAAACTTTCGCCGATGCACGGCGTGGGACCGGCCGACCTCAACTTTGCCACGCTCCGCGAGCGGCTCGCTGGCGGTGCGGTGAAGGAGATCATCCTGGCGCTCTCCAACGACGTGGAAGGCGAGGCGACCTGTCATTATCTCACGTCAGAGGTTTTGCCGCGGGAGAATGCGCCAACGGTGACGCGCATCGGGTTCGGTTTACCCAGCGGCGGCGGCGTGCTCTACGCGGACTCGGTCACGCTCAAGAGTGCGATCGACGCGCGGCGCGAATACCACTGAGGAGAGATCTTTCTTAAGAGTGGGTGGTGGACGGGGGCGGTTGCGGATGGCGCGCATGGGGTTCGCGCGTGGATCGCTTCCACGCCTCGAGTCGCCGGCAAACGTCGTGCACGACGTCGTTCCATTGGCCCGCCCGGGTTTGGCGGAAGAGTCGCATGGTCGGGTACCACGGTGAGTCGTCGCGATCGCGCATCCAGCGCCAGTCTGCCTCTGTGTGGAGCAGCGTCCACGTGGGAAGGCCGAGCGCCCCGGCGAGATGGGCGGGAAAACTGTCGACCGAGATCACGAGATCCAATGACGCCATGATCGATGCAGTTGTCATGACGCTGTCACTACCACCATGCGTGATGGGGCGAGACCACTCCCGGAGGGCCGGGCCGCGCTGCAGGATATGCCAAGACAGGCCATCGATGGACCAAAGCGGTTCGAGGCATTCCAGCTGGATCGATCGACGCGCGTCCCAGCCGCCCGCGCTCCAGACCAGCCCGACGTGCAAGGTCTCGCCGTTGAGGCGCGGCTGCGGCATCACCTGCAGGTACGGCACCCGGCGCGGCAATGTGTCCAGGGTTGAGCGGAAGACGTAGGGTAGCTCCATCACCTCGACGTCCCGCTCGTACTCGGCTGGCGGCGTGCCGTCATGCAGCGGGATCAGGCGATCAATGCCGCTCGCGGTGTGTAGCAACGGGATCAGCTCCGGTTGGGCCCAGACAATCACTTCACGGGCGATTTGCCGCAGCGGCTCCGCGTAACGGATGAATTGGACGGTGTCGCCGAGCCCGTGATAACATCGGACGAGCACCACGTGCCCCGCGAGCGAACGACCGTCCCAGACGATTTGCTGGTGACGCGGTCGCTTCCATTCTGAGTGGTGATCACAGGTGGACCTGACTTGGTCGTTGATCTGCCAGGCCGCGTCGAAGTCGCCGCGGGACATGTGGTGAAACCAGGGGTCGGCCATGAACGCGGGGCGGGCGTTCGACCCGCGTCCATTACGCCGGTTCGGTGACCGCGCACGTTAGCGGCTGCAAAGCCGCGCCGGTTCAAGCCGGTTCCGACGTCGCAAACGACTCGGTCAGCTTTTCGCGAATACGATTTTCGTCCGGGGCGTGGGCGAGAACGGTGACCTGATCCCAGCCTTGGAGACGCGTTTCGCCCTTCGGCAGCACGACCTCGTCGCCGCGCGTGATCAGCGTGATGATCGCGCCTTCCGGGAGCCGCAAATCACGCAACCGTGGGCCTTCCGCGCCCTTGGGGCCGGGGAGATCGATCACAACCATGTCGTAGTCGCTCTTGGCCATCGTGATCATCTCCAGGCTGAAGAGTGCCTTCGGCCGCGCGGGCTCGGAGAGCTTCAGCCATTTTGAGACCGGGCCGAGGGTCGAGCCTTGGATAACGATCGACAGGATGACCGCGAAGAACACCAGGTTGAAGACTTCGTTGCCGATGGCCAGGCCGGCAGCCGCGGGGTAGGTCGCGAGGACGATCGGCACCGCGCCACGGAGGCCCGCCCAGGAGGCGAACAGCTTGTTGCGGAAGCCAAATCGCATCCCAAGCGTTCCAATGAACACGGCGGCGGGACGGCCGATGAACGTTAGGACGAGGAAGAGCAAAAGACCGTGCTGCCAGACGTCGGCGAACTGCTTCGGGAAGACGAGCAGGCCCATCAGCACGAACATGCCGATGTTCATGATCGTCGAGAGCGCTTCCGAGAAATTCTGCACGCCCTGTTTGTGCACGAACGAACCGTTGCCCATGACAAAGCCGGCCGTGAAGGCGGCGAGCATGCCGCTCGCTTGGGCGAGTTCGGTCACGCCGTACGTCAGCATGACCACCCCCATGAACAGGACGTAGTAGTAACCGCGGTCCTGCGGTGTGAGCCAGTTGAACAGCCAGATGGTCGCGCGCCCGGCGAGATAACCAAAGAGAGGACCCGCGCCAAACTTCCAGAAGAAGAGCAAAACGGTGGTGAACTGAAACGATTCACCCGAGGCGAGGCTCGTCACCGCGACGGTGGTGAGCAGGATGGCCATCGGGTCGTTGGCGGCGCTTTCGATCTCGACCGTCGAGGACAGTTTGTTGGGCAGCGACTGCCGGCGGAGGATGGAGAAAATGGCGGCCGCGTCGGTCGACGAGATGATGACGGAGAGCAGGAGCGACAACTCCATCGACCACCCCAGCCCCCACCGCAGCACGGCGAACGTGATCGCCGCCGTGAGTAGCACGCCCCAAGTGGCGAGGCCCGAAGCGGGTAGCGCGACCGCGCGGAAATTCTCCCGTTTGGTCATGAACCCGCCGTGGAACAGGATGAAGACCAGCGCGAGATTCGCGCTCTGGTTGGTCAGCACCATGTCGTCAAAATGCCACAGGTTGAGCACGTCGCTGCCGCAGACGATGCCGGTGCCAAGCGCGACAAGGATGACAGGTACGCTCCAGCGTTCCAACCAGACCGAAGCGATCACCACGGCTATCAGCAGGGCTGGAAGAATGAGGTACAGGGTCAGCATGGGAAGGCTCGCCGGAGACGGCTAAGCAGGACCTCCAATTACACAACGAAAACAGGATTCTGCAGCCTGTTTCGCAGCCGTGCCCCACGAACGACAAGGGCGCGGCGGATGAGGAGCGGTGGCGCGGGTCTGCCGCTCACCCCGCTCGCAAAAAACCTGCGGCTCGGCGGCACGGCAGCATTGCTACCGACTTGCGGTGTCGATGGAATGGGGGGTGTCCCCCTTCAACTCATGACCCCTCGCGCACTTAAGTTCCTTCCTCTTCTCCTTGCACTGACGGTGGGCCTGATGGCCCAGCAGGCGGAACCGGCCGCTGAACCGGAAATGTCGTTCCCGGATCGCCTGCGCGAGGCCGGGGTGAAGGTCATCAGCGGCCCGGCCACCGTCGGGCTGGGCAGCGTGGCGGAGATCAAGCTGCCGGCCGATCACCATGCCATCGATGCCGGTTCGTTAAAACGCTTTTATGAACTGACGCGGAATAGTTTTGGCGGTGACGAGGTGGGCGTGGTGATCGCGCCGCAGGGCTGGATGCTGTTCTTCGAGTATCGAGATACGGGATACGTCAAGGATGATGAGAAGGACAAGCTGGATGCCGCGGCGTTGCTCAAGCAGCTCCAGGAAGGGCAGGAGGCGGCGAACCAGGAGCGGGTTCGTCAGGGCTGGGACGAGATGCGGATGGCGGGCTGGGTCGAGCCGCCGTATTACGATCCCGTCACCCATAACCTGAAGTGGGCGCTCAAGCTGACCTCCTCCAGCGATAATCATCAAACCCCCTGGATCAACGAGAGCATCCGGCTGCTCGGTCGTGGCGGAGTGATGAACGTGACGCTGGTGACGGATCCGGACGCGTACGCGATCGACGCGCGTTCGGCCGACACGTTGCTGGCGCAGAATTTCAGCTATGTGGCCGGCCAGCGCTACGCGGAGTTTCGGGAAGGTGACAAGGTGGCCAAGTACGGCCTGTCCGCGCTCGTGCTAGGTGGGGCGGGGGCGCTCGCCTACAAGGTCGGCTTCCTGCAGAAATTCTGGAAGCTGCTGGTGGCGGGCGCCGTGGCGGTCGCGGCGTTGGCCAAGCGGTTGCTCAACCGGATCACGGGAAAGAATCCCGCCTAATTCGCGCCCTTCTCGAATTCGCCGGTCCTTCGTCAGCCTAAGGCAACCTGGTGCAAGAGTGGTGGCCGTTCCTCGCGGTTTTCTGGGGCTTGTATCTGCTGGATGGCCTGCATGCGGGCCGTCGTGATCGGCTGGGATTCCGCGCGTGGATCGGTCGGTTGCGCGCCGCGTGCACACAGGCGTCGTGGCAGCTTGGTGTGACCGGTCCGCTGGGCTGGACGGTTCTGACGGAGGATCTGCCCTGCAGTCTAAGCGCGGAGGGGTTGACCAACTGGCCCTCCGGTTCGGCGAGCCGCCCACCACCGCTTCCCGAGACCGTGCAGGCCTGGCGCTGGGAGCAGGTGGGGAAGGTGGAAACGCGTTACGGCTGGATCTTCGTCGAGGGCGTCCGGTTTGTCCCGGCCACCGCCGCTTTGACGGCCGGTGAGCTCGCGCGTCTGGCCGAGCAACTGCGGCCCCTTGATCCGGCAGCTCGAGCCGCGCTCCTGCGGACGTGGCAAGTGCGACGGCTCCGGCCCTTGCGCGTGCGGCGTCAGATCCGGCGCGTGCTCGGGCGGACCCGCGGCCTGGCCTGGGTCAATGCCGGGCAAACCGTGGTGGCGCTGGCGCTCACCGGTTACGTGCTCGGCGCGGTACCGGAACGGCTGCCACCCGATCTCGGCGAGGCGATTGCCGACGCGTTACCGTACCTGATGGCTGGATACGCGCTGGCCCACATCTGGGCGGTCCTGACGTGGTATCGGCTCCACCGGCGGTTCTGGCCGGCGGCAGCGGCCGAGCGTAACGATCAACTGGTGACAGCGCTGCTGGTGCCCGCCCAGGCGCTGCAGCTTCGCCGCAGCCTGGTCGCGCTCGCCGGAAAAGGCGTCCATCCGTTGACGGTGGCGCTCGCCGCGGGAGACGAGGCCACGGTGACCCAACTCACGCACGACACGATGACGGACCTGAAGTGGCCGCGGATGCCGGTTGGTTTGCCGCCGTTGGCCCAGGCGGTGGTGCAGACCGCGGCCACCGACCTGCGCCCGCTCCTTGACGAGTCGATCCGAACCGCAGACCCAAAGCTCGACGTCACGGCCCTGCTCGCGCCCCCCGTCTCGCCTGGTGAAGCCTGCGCCTACTGCCCCCGTTGCGGCGATCTGTTCGTCCGCCCCGCGGCCCGCTGTCCCCACGGCGTCCCCCTGCAACCGCTGAACCGGAAAGCGCCCATGGACCAGGCGGCGTAGGGAATGTTGTGCGACCAGGAAACGGTTGTGAGAACCCGACGGGTGTGTGCAGGCGCGTCAAACTTTGGTGTAGATCCCAATTGCTACCCCGCTAAGCACTTCTGTCCGCGTCTGAACCCCGTCGTCCGTTTGAAAATGGTGCGCCGAGAGGGAATCGAACCCTCCTCTCAAGCTTGGGAAGCTCGCATTCTACCGATGAACTACCGGCGCGAAAACGGGGCTAGACAGTACGGTTTTTCTGACGCCGTCAATCTCCGCGCCCGGTTGACCGACGAATAGGTCACGGCGCCCGGCAGACCACGGCAGCGAAGTCTTCCGGCACCTGGATGGAAGCCTAGGGCGTCGGCCTCGCCGACTAGCCGACCGGTCAAGGCCGGCCGAGACGCAGGGAGCGCGCCTCGTC
>JAEWIY010000164.1 GCA_023386835.1 Verrucomicrobiota bacterium | reverse complement strand
AAAAACGCGACTTGATCGGAGAACCAGCGGCCGAACAGGGCATTCAATCCCATGAACGCGAGCATCACTCCGCCGCCGACCAGGCCGAAGCGAACGAGGCGCAGGAAAAACGCACCCCCGCGAGCAGGTTCGGACGGACTGGGAAGGGGCGCCGTCACCCGCAGTGATCCTCCGCGGTCCGGCCGCCAATAATTCCTTGCTTGCGCATTCCCGCGCAGCAAAGGCTGCGAACTTCATGGGTGACAAGAACCAAAACCGGACCGGGCTGGCGGTGATTGGCTGTGGGTTGATCGGGCGCAAACGCGTCCTCGCCGCACGCGGACTGGCGGAGGTGCTTTACGCCTGCGATCTTGATGCCAAACGGGCCGCCGATCTCGCCGCGCTGGTGCCGGGCTGCCAGGCCGTGACCGATTTTAACGACGTCCTGCGCGATCCGCGCGTCACTGCGGTGATCGTCGCCACCCTCAACGCCGCCCTCGCCCCAATCACGTTCGCCGCCGTGCAGGCGGGCAAACACGTGCTAGTGGAAAAACCGGGCGCGCTCAATGCCGCCCAGTTAAAGTCGATCGCCACCGTCGCTGAGCAGCGCGGCCTTCAGGTCCGGATTGGATACAATCACCGTTACCATCCGTCGCTTCAGAAGGCGCGTGCGCTGATCGACGAGGGCGCGTTGGGCCCGCTCCTGTTTCTCCGGGGACGTTACGGCCACGGCGGGCGCGTCGGCTACGACAAGGAATGGCGGGCCGATCCCGCGCTCTCCGGGGGCGGCGAACTGATCGACCAGGGGGTGCACTTGATCGACCTGGCCAGCTGGTTCCTCTGTGACTTCGATCGCGTGGAGGGACACGCCACCACGTCGTTCTGGGACATGAAGGTCGACGACAACGCGTTCCTCAGCCTGCGCACCAGCCGCGAACAAACGGCATGGCTGCACGTGAGCTGCAGCGAATGGAAAAACCTCTTCTCGTTCGAGATCTACGGCCGTGACGGCAAGCTCGCGATTGACGGGCTTGGCGGCAGTTATGGACCCGAGAGGCTCGCCTTCTATCGTATGCTGCCGGAGATGGGTCCGCCCGAGACGACAATCTGGGAGTATGTGCGCGGCGACGACAGCTGGGCCGTTGAAACCCGAGAGTTTCTCAACGACATCAATCTGCAGCGCCGCTCATCGCCGGGACTCGCCGAGGGCATCCGGACCTTGGAGATCGTCGAGGCGATCTATCGCCGCAGTGGCTACCCGGTGAGCGATGCGGATCTCTCGTCCGCCGCCCGCTAGCGTGCCTGAACGGGCGCGGGACCAGACGCGACCGGCAGCTCAAACAGCGGCACGTCTTTGAGCGACGTGATCCGCCCGCTGAAAGCCATTCCGGCCGATCCCGCTCCGTGCCGGTTTTCGCCAATGATCAGGGGATGATCATTGGCCGGGTAAAACTCGAGCCGATCGTCGATCAGTACCTGCCCATCAAAGACCAGGACGAGCCGCTGCCCCCAAGAGTCATCCGGGGTGGTCGACGAGGTCGCCGCCCAGCTGCCCATCCAAACGGTCAGGCGATGCGTCGTTCTGGGGTCGTAAGGAACCGGTGGCGTCAAGGTTCCGCCCACCCCGTAATGATCGAAGCCAAACTGGACCTGCGGACCGTTTGGTCCGCTCGTGTACACCGCGTAGATCAAGTCACTTTGATTTCCCGTATCCGTCGCCAGCAGCGGATCATAGCCGTGAGGAATCGCGGGCAGTAGCAGCTCGACCTGAAGCGCATTTCTGGGCAGCGGACGTTCCCTCGGCACGGCCGAGGATGCCTGCAGTGGCAGGCGCTCCACTTTCAACAGGTCGCCCGAGAATCGCCGACGGGTTTCTCCTGCCGCGGCCAATCCCATGACGCCCACCTCCAGATCCGTTGGCCGAGTCGGATAGGCTTCAACGAAGGTGCGAAGGACCTCCTGATCCTCGACCAGGATCGCGACTTCCCCGCGCGCCTCTCGCACCGCCGTAGCGTCCCAATCACGATAGATCGGGTGCGTGACGGGCGGGAGCAGCATGCCGCTGCGGATCTCCACGGTCACCTCACGATCGGGCGGCACATCGAAAGGTTCGCTGACCAGTTCCCCCAGACCAGCGTGAAAGTAGACGACGACCGCGCGGTCATGGGAGAGGAACCGGAGGGCCACCCAATTGCGCCGATCCGGAGTAAACCCACTTTGCAACAGCGGCTCGACCTGTCCGGCTTCTGCCGGTGGCAATTGCAGCCGCAACTGAAGAGGCCCGTGTTGGTGCCCCATCAGCTGCTGCCACCAGGCGGTCGGCAGATTCAACCGTCGCGACCACTCGACCGAGCGCGACGCCGCAGGAGTATTGGCGACCTGCACCGCCACGACCACCGCGATGCACCAGAGGGCAATTCCTGCGCTGGCCATCACCGCCCAGCGGCGGTTGCGCGAGCGGTGCAGCCATCGCAGCAGGACCACTGCACCGGCCAAGAGGAAGTACGGCGCAAAATCGGGAGCATACCGGAGGAGCGGTGGGAAGGCGACGGCGCTCACCGCCAGCGCGTTGCCCGTTCCCATGCCCAAGGCCATGCCGCTCCAGACCAGGGGAGGTTCCAGCGTGCGTTCCTGTCGCCACGTTTTCCCTACAACGACCAGCAGCCACAGACTGACAACCGCCAAGGGCAGGTACCTGAAAACTCCGACCGGTTCACCCGGAGCCACATCCAAAAACGGAAAGTAGGGCTGCCAAACGACCGATTGAAACAGGTACTCCGCCCCGTGCGGCGGGATGTGCCTCGGATGCAGCGCCGCGAGATGCAGCTGGTTCGATCCAGCGAGTTGATAACGCGTCCCAAACTCCAGCAGGTCGCCAAAGCGAAGGTGGTTGTAGGCGAGCAACCCCACCCCCACCAGCGCCACGGGCCCCAGGATACTCAGCACGAGCCGCGATTGCGCCCGCAACCACACCGCCAGCGGCTGATTCGCCGGCCGATAGAGCGCGAGTCCGGCGACCAGCAGGGCTCCTCCGACGCCGAACAGATAATTCGGACGCGCAGCCAGCGTGAGACCCAGTCCGAGACTGCCGATGACGAACCATCTCAATCGTCGCGTCTCGGAAGCGAAGGCCCGCTCATAGGCCCAGATCGCCATCATCCCCAATGCGTAGGCGCAGGAGATGGCGATTTGGTAGAACTGCACCGGATGATTCAGATGCAGCGCCGGGTTGCCCCAGCTCAACGCGGCCACCAGCAGCAACAGCACGGGCGCACTGGCGTCGGGAAAGTAGCGTCGCTGCGCTGACCTTAGCGCCGCCGCGGCAAAGATGAGCCCGACGGTGCAGAACGTCGGAACGACGACAAAATCCGCCGGGTACCACCCCGTGATCCAGCGAAACGGGAGAATGAACAACACAATCGGAGCCGGACCAAAATACAGGTAGTACTTTCCGTTCCACAGGGACATGTCGTGGATCCGATACGGAGCATTGGCCACCGGGTCGTACGGATCCGGTAGCGCCAGCAACTCCGGTCGCGGCTCAACCGCCGCGTGCAAGTGCCCCTGCCGAAACCCTTCCGCCTGCAGCGTGTAGTGATCATTCGCCACCTCGTTGAACCACGGCGCGCCCGGCACGCGGGCGATCCAGAAGTAGCTCAACGCCGCCAAGACCAGGATCAGGAGCAGAAGCCCGTCGCTTCGCCAGTCCGTAAGCGGTCGTTGCATGCGGTTTTCATCCTGAATCACCGGGCGGGTCGGCAAGCGAAACGCTGCGGGATTCAGGCCGAGCTCTACACATCCGCTTGCGCGATGCACCCACCTTTGCGCTGATGAGGCCAAACCAGGGTTCCCACTTTTCGATGATCATCACGCGTTCTCCTCTTCGCATCTCGCTCGGCGGTGGCGGCACGGATCTGCCGTCCTATTATCAGGAGCACGGCGGCTTCCTCGTCGCCGCGGCGATCGACAAGTACGTCTACATCACGCAGCACCGCACGTTCCAGGAGGAGATTATCGTCAAGTACTCGCAGCTGGAGCGCGTGAAGGCGGTCGACGAAATCCAGCACCCGATCGTGCGTGAAGCGTTGAAGCTCACCGGCGTGACCGATCCACACCTCGAGCTGACTTCGATGGCGGACATTCCGGGCGGCACGGGCCTGGGTTCCTCCGGCAGCTTCACCACGGCCTTGCTAAAGGCGCTGCACGCCTACAAGAAGAACCTCGTTTCGCCGGCGGAGCTGGCGGAGGAGGCATGCGACATCGAGCTGAACAAGCTCGGAGAGCCGATTGGAAAGCAGGACCAATACATCGCAGCGGTCGGCGGCATCACGGCGTTCACCTTCCACCCGAATGGGCGCGTGGAATACCGTCCCTGCAAGATTTCCGAGGAGACCCTCTTCAATCTCGAGGACGACCTGCTGTTGTTCTTTACCGGATACTCCCGCAGCGCCTCCAAGATCCTCAAGGACCAGAACGACCGGTCCAAGCAGAACGACCAGGCGATGCTGGACAACCTGCACTTCACCAAGGAGCTCGGCTACAAGTCGCTCGAGGCGCTGGAGACGGGCAATCTCGACGAGTTCGCGCGCCTGATGGACGTGCACTGGCAACGCAAGAAGGCGCGATCGAGCGGGATGAGCAACGCGCACATCAACGACTGGTACGACTACGCGATGGCCAACGGTGCGCTCGGCGGGAAGTTGATCGGCGCGGGCGGCGGCGGCTTCCTGATGTTCTACGCATCAGACAAGAAGAAGCTGCGCCACGCGATGCGCGAAAAGGGCCTGCAAGAGGTGCGATTCCGCTTCGACTTCGAGGGCTCGAAAGTCGTTGCCCAGAACTGAGTCATTCACGCCGGCCCGCACGCAAACGCGCCCACGAGCAGCTTATCCCTCCGTTTCGCATGAGTACGTCCGACTGGCCCGTGGCCATTCTCGCCGGAGGCATGGCCACGCGGCTGCGCCCCATCACGGAAAAGATCCCCAAGCTGCTGGTGGAAGTCGCCGGGGAGCCGTTCTTCTCGCACCAGATCCGGCTCCTGCGCGAGGCCGGCCTCACGCGGCTCGTGCTCTGCGTGGGTTACCTGGGCGACAAGATCGTTGAGCAATATGGCGACGGCTCCGCTTGGGGCGTGCAGATCAGCTATGCGTTCGACGGTCCCAAGCTGCTCGGCACCGGCGGCGCGCTGATCCAGGCGCTGCCGAAGCTCGGCGAACGTTTCTACGTCCTCTATGGCGACTCGTACCTGCCAATCCACTACCGCGCCGTCGGCGACTTCTTCCTCGAATCGGGCAAGAAGGGCCTGATGACGGTTTTTGAGAACCACGAGCGTTACGACACGAGCAACGTCTGGTTCGAGAACGGAAGCATCCGCCTCTACGACAAAAAGAACAAGGTGCCCGAGATGCACCACATCGACTACGGCCTCGGCGTCTTCCAAGCCTCGGCCTTCGACGGCTTTCCCCGCGACGCCGTGGTCGACCTCGCCGAGGTGCAGAAGTCGCTCGTCGAGCAGGGCGAACTCGCCGGCTACGAGATCGGCGAACGGTTCTACGAGATCGGCTCGCACGCCGGCCTGACCGAGCTCGACGCGCTTTTGCGAAAAAAATCACCTCCGGACGGTCCGGGTTCGGCCGTCTGAGTTGTCATCGCTGAGTCCCGACTTGCCCCTCGCGGGTCCTGTCGCTCATCCCTTGCCCATGTCCTACTCTGCCCAACACCTGAAGGAAACCGCCGAGATCGTCGCGAAGCTCGACGTTGCGGCTTGTGAAAAGTGCGTCCAGGAGCTCGTCGACGTGCGCGCCCGCGGCGGCCGTCTCTTCATCCTCGGGGTGGGCGGCAGCGCGGCCAACGCGTCGCACGCGGTGAACGATTTCCGCAAGATCGCCGGCATCGAGGTTTATGCCCCGACGGACAACGTTTCCGAACTGACCGCCCGCACCAACGACGAAGGTTGGGCCAGCGTTTTCGCGGAGTGGCTCAAGGTTTCAAAGCTCTCCAATAAAGACTGCCTGTTCATCCTCTCCGTCGGTGGGGGCAACATGGAGAAGAACGTCTCCCCGAACCTCGTCGCGGCGCTCCAGCTGGCGAAACAGGTCGGCGCACGGGTGATCGGCATCGTCGGCAAGGACGGCGGTTACACGGCCCAGGTCGCGGACGCCTGTGTAGTTGTGCCCACGGTCAACCCGACGAACATCACACCTCACTCCGAGGCGTTTCAGGCGGTCATCTGGCACCTGTTCGTGTCGCATCCCAATCTGAAGGTGAACCAGACGAAGTGGGAGTCCGTCGCCGCCCCGGCTGCGGCCCGCTGACCGGCGCCCTCCCGTTGCACTCGCACTTTCCGGTTCAACCTGGTGTCCGCTGACCCGCGTTCCCTTCGACCGGCGGTTTTCCTCGACCGCGACGGTACGCTGAACCGGCAGGTGATCCGCGACGGACGGCCGTATCCGCCCGGCCGATTCGACGAGTTCGCGCTCTTTCCCGATGTACCGGCGGCGTGCGCCGCCCTCAAGGCCGCCGGTTACCTCCTCGTTGTGGCCACGAACCAGCCCGACGTCGGCCGCGGTACTCAGTCCGCCGAGGTCGTGGAGGCGATGCACGTGCAGCTGCGCCAATGGGTGCCGGCGATCGACCGCATCGAGGTTTGTTACGCCCCCGGCCAAGGCCACGAGCACCCGGACAACCGCCGGCGCAAACCCGAGCCGGGCATGCTCCTCGATGCGGCCACCGCGCTGGGCATCGATCTCAGCCGTTCGTGGATGATCGGCGACCGCTGGCGCGACATCGATTGCGGCAAGCGGGCCGGCGTGCGCACCGTATTCATCGATTTCGGCTACGCCGAGGAATTGCGCGAGCAGCCCGACGTCGTCGTGACGTCCTTTGCGGAAGCCGCCACGGCGGTCCTCGGTCGCCCGATCAACCCGTGAAACGCACTGACCGACGGCCCCTTCGGTCCGCTCAGCCGCTCCGCTGGCGCGTCGTCGCCCAGTTTCCCCTTGCCCGCCCCTCTACCCACCCCTGAATCGCGCCAATGAAGTCCCTGGAAACCCTCAAGGTTCAAATCTACGCCGACGGTGCCGACAAAGCCGGCATCCTCGATTTGTACGCGAAGCCCTACATCAAGGGCCTGACCACCAACCCGACCTTGATGAAGAAGGTGGGCATCTCCGACTACGAGGCGTTCGCCAAGGACATCCTCCGTTCGGTCACCGCCAAGCCCATTTCCCTCGAGGTGTTCTCCGATGACTTCAGCGAGATGCGTCGGCAGGCGCTGAAGATCAATTCGTGGGGCGACAACGTTTACACGAAGATCCCGATCACGAACTCGCACGGTGAATCCGCGCTGCCGTTGATCCGCGAACTCGCACAACAGGGGGTCAAACTCAACATCACGGCCCTGCTCACGCTCGAGCAGGTCGCCGGCGTGGCCGCCGCGCTCAACCCGCAGGTGCCGTCAGTCGTCTCCGTTTTCGCCGGCCGCATCGCCGACACCGGCGTGGATCCGATGCCGATCATGCGCGCCAGCCGTGCCCTGCTGGCCAATCAACCCAAGGCCGAACTGCTCTGGGCCTCCGTGCGCGAAGTGCTCAACATCGTGCAGGCCGAGGAGGCAGGCTGCGACATCGTCACCGTGCCGCACGACATCCTCGGCAAGGCCGCCAAGATGCTGGGCCAGAATCTCACCGACCTGTCGCTGGATACCGTCCGCATGTTCGCCAAGGACGCCGCGTCCGCCGGCTTCACACTGTAAAAGTTCCGGATTTACCTTCCAGGCGGACTCGCGCAGCGTCGCGGGTCTGCCTTTTTTGTCATGCTGCTTTGGAAACGCCTGCTGTTCCTTGTCGCCCTTTTCCCGCTCGCCCTGACAGCGAACGAAACCGCGGAGGAAGCGGCTGCCGAGGCCCAGCGGTTGTACGATCACGCCAACGCGTACGTCCGTAACATCCAGGAGGGCGACTACTCCTACGCCTACCTCCAGTTCTACTGGAAACGGGCGCAGGCCAACGTCGACCGCGTCCTTCGCGTGTATCCGGAGACTTCGGTCGGCCGGCAACTCGCGAGCGGACAGCTGAAGGTCGGTCCCTTCGAACTCGAGTACTTCCGCGACCGCGTCCTGCCGCGCGTGGAAGTGAAGCGGCTGGCGGCGTTCGACGCCGTCAACTGCGCGATCCTGTTGTACAACTTGGATCGCAATCGTTGGGACGAGGCCCGGTTGCGCGCCTTCGACTCGATCCAGGAGGTGCTGGTCCGCCAGCAGCGCTTCCGCGAAGCGCTGGCTTTCCCGGTGCCCGAAGGCGCCGAAGAGCGTCACTTCCTGACCATTTTCCGCACCGCGGTGTACGACGGCCAGACGCCCGTGGTGGAGGAGTTGCTGCTCGACGCGCCGGAGGAACTGCAGCCTGCGCTGCGGCCGATCCTCGCCGAAGGCATCGTTTTGTCCGGCCGGCCCCGCGAAGACCTCGTGACCCTGCTCAACGAGCATCCGGACGACGCGATCAAGCTCGCCGCCCTGACCCGCATGGTCGACCGAGAGATCCTCATCCAGCGCTCGGCCGCCCTCCGGCTGGACGTGCGTGACCGGATTCGCACCACCCATTTCCAGGTCCTGAACCCGCAGGTGCGCGACAATGTGCCGGAAACCGCGCGCTCGTTCTTCCCCAACGGCCACCCGGAAGCCGAAGTTCAGCTGGCGCGACTGCGCGCCGCCTTGGGCGAGCGGCCCGCCTCGAATGCCGCGCCGTCGGTTCATTTTGAATACCTCGACTTCCTCGTCGACATGGAGCGATTCGACGAAGTTGAGCCGCACCTCGCGTCCACCTCGCTCCTTCGCTCCCGTCGCCACGAGAGCGAACTCAAGCTCATCGAGTTCTGGGCCCGCGCCGGTCGCCTGGAGCAGTCCGAGGCTCTCCGACAAAAGCTCGCCGCGGCTGGTGGTGAGTTGGCCGATCAGGCGGCCTTGGCTCAATTCCGCGGCCGAATCGAATCGCGCGTCAACCCGATCACGGTCCGCGAACACACCTTTGCCCGCCTTCCGATCACGGACCCCTGCGTGCTGATCGTGGCGATGATGGACTGGAGCCTCACGCCCAACCGCTCGATCCGCGGCGCGGCGCCGTGGGATCCGGTCGTGCTGCGCTTCCTGCCCGGTTTCGACAATCTGCCGCTCCCGGAAGATGACGAGGTGGCCCAGGCGGCTGCAGCCTCGCCGTTGTACTGATTCCGCGACGTATCCAGCTCCGCACGACCGGCGTGAACATCCTTTTCGTCAACTACGGCGATTTCACGACCAACAGCCTGAATCACATTGGCGGCTTCGCCAATACGCTGTCCGCGCAGGGGCATGCGTGCATCGTGGCTGTGCCGTCAAAGAAGGAGACGATCAGCGCGATCGCCGACCCGCTCTTCGCCCCGGCCACCTACGACGAGGTGCTCGAGCGCAAGGTGCGCTTTCTCGACGGTCGCCCGGCCGACGTGATCCACGCCTGGACCCCGCGTGAAGGCGTGCGCAAGTTCGTCGTCGCCTATCAGCGCGCTCTGGAGACGCCCGCCCGTTTGGTGGTCCACCTCGAGGACAACGAGACGCATCTTTTTGAAGGCTACACCGGATTAAAGACCGCCGAGCTGGAGCAGGAGCAACCCGCCGAGCTCGACCGCTGGTTCGTGGACGGTTTGCCGAATCCGCTGCGTTTCCGCGCGTTCCTCGCGCTGGCGGACGGAGTGACGGTCATCACCGATCGGTTGCGGGAACACGTGCCGGCCGGCGTGGCGGTGGAAGTGCTGCCGCCGGGCGTCGATTTTTCATTTTACCGTCCCCAACCGCCTGACCCGGCGTTGCGAGCCGAGCTCGGCGTGCGCGACGAGGAAAAGCTGATCGTGCTGACGGGCAGCAACACGTTCGCGAACGAGGCCGAGATCCGTGAGCTCTACCTCGCGGTGGCCCTGCTCAATCAGCGCGGCACGCCCACCCGTCTTGTTAGGACCGGCTTCAATACGCCGCAATTTCAGGACACGCTTCCGCCCGCGGTGCTGGCGCATGTGATCGACCTCGGGTTCGTCGAGAAGGCCAAACTCCCAAGACTGCTCGCCCTGGCCGATGTGCTGGTGCAACCCGGCCGCCCCGGTGCCTTCAACGACTATCGCCTTCCGTCCAAATTGCCTGAGTTCCTCGCCTCCGGCCGGCCGGTGATCCTGCCGCCGACGAACCTCGCACTGGACATGACGGAGGGGCGCGAAGCGCTTTTCCTCCACCAAGGCACGCCCGAGGAGATCGCGGAGCTCGTGGAGAAGATCTTGCGTGAGCCGGCACTGGCCGCGCAGCTCGGCCAGGCGGGCGAAGCGTTCGCCCGCCAGCATTTCGATCTCGCCGCGAACACCGCTCGGCTCGCGGCCTTCTACAACACCTTGCAACAGCAAGCGGGCAATCCGCTTTGGTCACGCCTCACCGGCACCGAGGGCAGCGAGCTGGCGCTGATGCCGCTGCTGTTTGGACAAGAACTGGCCGCGAAGGACGCCGACGCCGCCCAACTCGCCGAGAATCTGTTCCTTCTCCTTCGCCACGAGGAGACCCGCCACGCGCAACTCGCGCGGGAGACCAAGGCCGCCCTCGCCGCGCGTGACTTGACCGAACAGCACGCCCGCAACCTGGAGCAAACGCTCGCGACCGAGCGGCGGCAGCTGGAACTGACCAAGGAGCTGAGCGGACAACACATTCAGAACCTTGAGCGCGCGCTCGAAACCGCCCAGGGCAACCATCGCCAGGCGGAGGTCCGCGCCGCCCAGCTTCGTCTTCAGTTGGCGGAGACGGAGCGGATCGCCCGCGAACGCGTCGAAGACGCAGAACGCCGGCTGGCCAAGCTCAACGATGAGCTCGCCCATGCGAAGGCCGTCATCGCGACCCGCGATTTTAAGATCGACCGGATGCAACGGTCGTTCTCGTGGCGTGCGACCTCGTTCCTGCGCGCGCTGCGCCGGCTCACGATTGATCCGTTCGTACCGCCACCGAAGCAGCCGCCCTACTCCGCGCCGTCGGCACTGACGAACGGCCAGGCCACTCCGGCGGCAACACCCGCCCTCAAGTCTGAACCGACATCGGCCCCCGCACCGAGCGGGTCACGAGAATACCACTACACGTTTAATTTCGACCACCCCCGCAGCTGGCGCACGTCGTCCAACAAGCTGCTGATCCTGGGCTGGTGCTTCGAGAACGAAGCCGCCCCCATCAAGGGCATCCGTGCCCACTTCTGCGGCGAGGTCACCGAGGGGATCTACGGCTCCAAGCGACTCGACGTGATGGCGTCTGTCGGCGGCAAGAAGCAGGCCGAGTACTGCGGCATCAAACTCGAGCTCAAGACGACGCTGGGCGAACACCAGCTGGTGCTGGAATTGGAGCACGAGGATGGCTGGCGGCCGTTCTTCTCGACAACTGTGCACGTCGGCGCGCCCGGCGACCCCGGCGAGCGCAGCGAGTACGAGAAGTGGTGTGAACAGCACGAGATGCTGACGCCCGAGGACGAACGCGCGATTCAGGCGCACATCGAGCGTTTCGCGCGACGCCCGCTGATCTCGATCGTCCTGCCAACCTACAACTCACCGGAAGAGTTGCTCGTCAAAGCGATCGCATCGGTGCGCGCGCAGCTTTATCCCCACTGGGAACTCTGCATCGCCGACGATTGCTCAACCGAGCCGCATGTCCGGCGAATTCTCGAAGCGGCCGCCGCGGAGGACCACCGGATCAAGGTCACCTTCCGCGCGGAGAATGGCCACATCTCCGCCGCTTCGAACAGTGCGCTCGAACTCGCGACCGGCGAATACACGGCGTTGTTCGACCACGACGACGTGCTGCACCGCACCGCGCTCTACTTTGTGGCCGCCGAGATCGACGGCCATCCCGACGCGGAGTTGATCTATTCCGATGAGGACAAGATCGACGGCGAGGACCGGCGTTTCGATCCCTACTTCAAGCCGGATTGGAACCCGGACCTGTTCCACGCGCAAAATTACACGTCGCACCTCTCTGTCTTTCGCACCGAGCGCCTGCGCGAAGTCGGCGGCTTCCGCACCGGTTTTGAAGGCAGCCAGGACTGGGACCTCACGCTGCGGGTGATCGAACGCGTCCCCGAAAAAGCGATTCGGCACATTCCGCGGGTGCTCTACCACTGGCGCGCCGTGCCCGGTTCAACGGCCCTGCAGCTGGCGGAGAAGAGCTACCCAGTCGACGCGGCCAAACGTGCGTTAACCGAGCATTTTGAGCGGCGGCAGATGCGCGTCCAGTTGCGCACCGTCCCGGGCGACCATTGGCGCGTGCAGTACCCACTGCCCGACCCCGCGCCCCTCGTTTCGATCATCATCCCGACGCGCAACGCGCTGAAGCTCGTTCGCCGGGCCGTTGAGAGTATCCTCGAGAAAACGACGTATCCACGGTACGAGATCCTGATCGTCGACAATCATTCGGACGATCCCGAGACACTCGCCTGGTTCAAAGAAATCGAGCGCACACCGGCGAAGCGCACCGTCGAAGGCGAAGACGTCTCCGGCGCGGTCCGCGTGCTCTCCTACCCGGGTCCGTTCAATTATTCCGCGATCAACAACTTCGCGGTGAAGCAAGCGGCGGGCGAAGTCATCGGCCTCGTGAACAACGACGTCGAGGTCATCAATGCCGACTGGCTGGAGGAATTGGTCAGCCATGCGGTACGGCCGGGCATCGGAGCCGTCGGCGCCATGCTGTATTATCCCATGAATACGGTGCAGCACGCCGGCGTCATTCTGGGGCTGGGCGGCGTGGCCGGGCATCCGTTCAAGGAGTTTCCGCGCAACGACCAGGGGCAGAAGAACCGCCTTCGCGTCGTGCAAAACTACAGCGCGGTGACCGGCGCGTGCCTCTTTATCCTAAAGGAGCGTTACGAAGAAGTGCGCGGGCTGGATGAAGTGTCCCTGCCGGTCGCATTCAACGACGTCGACCTTTGCTGCAAGCTGCTGAAGGCGGGTTACCGCAATGTCTGGACGCCCTTCGCTGAATTGTATCACCACGAATCCGCCACCCGTGGGGTCGAGGACACTCCGGAGAAGAAGGCGCGTTTCCAGAGCGAGATTGAAACCATGATGACGCGGTGGGCGGAGTTGCTGGCCGACGATCCGGCCTACAACCCGAACCTGACGCTCGTCGGCGAGGACTTTTCGCCAGCCTACCTGCCCCGTTGGAAAAAGCCGTGGCTCGCCTGAGGCGCCCCGGCCCGTCCCGCCGTGAGTGCCACCGACCCAGTCGCCGCATTGCAACGGCAGCTCGACGAGCTGACGGAACGTGAGGCGTGGTTCCGGGCCCGCACCGTCCAGGACATCCTGGCGCTGAAGAAGACGATCAAGCTCCTGCAGGCGGAGCTGGAGGAAACGCAGGATCGCGTCCGGGATCGGGAAACGACCATCCACGGGCTCAATCTTGCCCGCCGGGCGGACCGCGACGATCGGCGGCGGCTGGAGGACGATCTGGCTGAATACGCCCGACAACTCACCGCAGCCGAAGCCACAGCCGCCGCCGCGGCGACTCGCCTTCAGGAGCTGCGCACCTCGCCGAGCTGGAGACTGACCGCGCCGCTGCGCCAGATCGCGAAACTTTTCCGCCAACGAGCCGCCCCGCTCGATCCAAGCGCAGGTGCACGCTCGTCTTCTTCCGCTCCACGTTTCACCTACTTCTTCCACACCTCGCTGTTCCGGTTCCACCGGGCGCCGCGCTTCACGTTGCGCGGCTGGTTGTTGCCGCCGATCGGTTCACGACTCCTGTCGCTCCGTGCCCGGTTGGACGGTCAGGAGCTGCCGGTGACGAGCGAACTGGAAGAACCCGAGGTGGTTCGTGTGTATCAACTTTCCTCCGACATCCGGCCCGGGTTTGCGATCGAAGTCGAGGCGACCCCGGGCCTGCACGAGTTTGTCGTCGAAGCACAACTGGATCGCGGGAGCTGGGCCACGGTGGTCCGCACGCCCGTACGCGTGCTGGGCGATGCTGAACCTTCACCGTGAGTGCGCCCTCCCCACGACTGGCGCTGCTGCAGGAGCTCGGGGTTCTGCCCCGGCCGGCACTGATTGGTGAATGGCGGTGCGAGGATCCGTCACAAATTTTGCCGCTCACCGAGCATTGTGTGCACTGGTTCGGCCTCGGAACGCATTGGGGCGACCTGGCGACAAAGCCGTCACACACCCGCGTAACTTGGCTGGAACCGGAAGAGGACTTCTCGGCGCTTCCGGACGGCGCGCTGGACGTGCTCTACACGTTCGCTCCGTCCAGCCAGTGGGCGCACGATGCCTTTCTCAAAGCGAGCCACCGGGTCCTTCAACCCGGCGGACGATTTCTGGCACTCACTCCCAGCGGCGGCCGGATCAATCCGCAAAGTCCCGAGTCGTTTGACGCGGTCATACCGTCACTCCGGTCAGCCGGTTTCGAGAACGTCGCGCTCCTCCGGCGCGCCGACGGTTCGGTCATCCTGCAGGCCCTCAAGTCGTCCGAACTCTTCGTCACGCCGGCCACCCCGGCGCCCCGCCCGGAGCATCGAGTGCCTGGATACGCGCTGCTCTCCGGCGAAGGTTTGGAAATCGGGGCGCTGGACGCACCGGCCGAAGTGCCGCCCACCTGCCGGGTCGTTTATTTCGACGCCATCGACACCGCCACAGCCCGGGAGCTGTTTCCGGAAGCGAATGCGGCCACGCTCGTCGAGGTGGACCACGTCGGCGACCTGGATCGGGGCGGCCTCTCCACCTTTCGGGACGGGCAGTTCTCGTTTGTCATCTGCAACCACGTGCTCGAACACGTCGCGAATCCGTTCCGCGCGGTGCAGGAGCTGTTTCGGATCGTGCGGCCGGGCGGACATGTGGTCGTCGCGATCCCCGACATGCGCTACACGTTCGATCACGATCGTCCGCTGACCTCATTCGCGCACCTGTGGTCGGACTACGAAACAGGAGTGACCGAGAATTCGGACGAGCACTACATCGAGTTCATCCGCCACGTCGTGCCCCACGTGCTCGCCCAGTCGCCGGAGCGGCAGGCGCTGCACCTGCAACGATGCCGCCAACGGCGCGAGCATGCGCACGTGTGGACGTCCGCGACCTTCCGGGCTCATCTCGACGAAGCGCTGCCCAAGATGGGCGTGCAAGCGCGGCTGGCCTTCAGCTCCACCGGCGAACAGAACCGGCTCGAGTGCTTCCTGGTTTGGGAGAAGTTTTGACGTCGTAGTCGTGGTGAGCGCCTCCTCCAGTTTCGAACGTCAGCGCGTGGTCGGCCTCGATCTCCTGCGCGCGCTGGCGATCACGTTCGTGGTGCTGGCGCACGGACTGCCGTTCCTGTATCCACATCATGGATGGATGACCTGGGGCGGCCATCTCGGCTCGTTTGGCGTCGACCTGTTTTTTGTCCTGAGCGGCTACCTGATCGGCGGCATCCTGCTGCGGCTCGGACCGGAAGTGGGCTCCATGCGCGGACTGGTCGGATTCTGGTTGCGGCGCTGGCTTCGCACGGTGCCGAACTACTGGCTGTTTCTGGCGTTGAACGTGCCGTTCATGCTCTACGTCTGGAAACTGCCGGTCGACATCCCGTCGTTCTTCTGGCGCTTCCCCTTGTTCCTGCAGAACCTGACGTCGCGACATCCGCCGTTCTTCCCGGAGTCGTGGAGTCTGGCCGTGGAAGAATGGTTCTACCTCTTGCTGCCGTTCCTGTTGTTTCTTGGGCTGAAGTGCACGCGCCGCTACACCGTGGTCTTCGTCACGGCCGCGACGCTGTTGCTGCTCGGACCCCTCGTCGCGCGGCTGACCGCGCCGCCGCCCGAAATCTGGGCGGAAGACCTGCGCAAGGTCGTGCGCTTTCGCCTCGACGCGATCATGTACGGCGTGCTCGTGGCGTGGGCGCATCGTCGCTGGCCCGCGCAGGTGCACCGGAGCCGCTACGCTCTCCTCGCGGTCGGCCTGGTGCTGGTCGGTTGGACTTATCGCGACTTCTTCCGGTTGGACCTGCAGAATTCGTGGTATGCCCGGACGTGGCTTTCGAGCATGGTGACTTTGGGGTTTGCCTTGTGGCTGCCGTGGGCGGCTTCGCTTCGGACCGTGGGCCTGAACCTCGCCGACGCCGGCATCCGCCGGATCGCCCTCTGGTCGTACGCCATGTACCTGCTGAACATGCCGGCGCACGTCTGGCTGACGCAGCAGTTCGGCGAAGCAAGCCACCGCTCTGTGCTGACCGCGTGGGGCGTCTTTGCGCTGTACTGGACGCTCGTCACCGCCATCGCCGGAGTGGTGTATCACTACTACGAACACCCGATCCTGCGACTCCGGGAGAAAATCCCATGGTGCCGCGAAACCAGCCGCACGGCGGTGCCCGCAGGTCAGCCCACCGCCGCGGTTGCCTCGACGGCCCACTAACGGGTGCTTCGACTGTCTTCTGTCTCACGCATGGCTTCGCAACCAGCTGAGTTCGCCTCCATGTCGCGCGTTTCCCGCTGGGCGCGCAGCCGTTGGACCGTGGCGGCCGGCGTGGCCCTCGTGGTTTTCGGCTGGAAACTCTGGTTGATTCACGCGGCCGGCAGCGACCTGCCCATGTGGGACCAGTGGGACGCGGAGGGCGCGTTCCTTTACCAACCTTTCCTCGAGAACCGCCTGCAGTTCGGTCACCTCTTTGCGCCCCACAACGAACACCGGATCTTCTTCACGCGGGTCCTCGCACTCGGGTTGTTGCTCTGGAACGGACAATGGGACGGCCTGCTCCAGATGGTGGTCAACGCCGCCCTGCACGCGGCGTTTGTCGGGTTCGTGACGGCGGTTGTGCTGCGTCACCTCGGTCGGGCTGCCGGCATCCTCGCGGCGCTCGGCTTGGCGGCTTTGTTCTCCGTACCGGTCGCTTGGGAGAACACGCTGTCGGGCTTTCAGTCGCAGTTCTACTTCCTGCTGATCTTCGCGTTTCTGCACCTCGCCGGGACTGCGCTGTATTCACCGCGTCATGTCGCGAGCTGGCTCGCCCAACTGGCGGGCGGGGCGAGTCTCGTGACGATGGCGTCGGGGCTCGGTTCACCGGCCACCGCATTGGTGCTGTTGCTGATGCGCGTGCTGCGCGAGCGGCGGGACCGTGCGTGGCTGGCCGCGTTGATTGCGATCAATGTGGGCTGGCTCGTCCTGGGATTGTGGCTACGCGTGGAACATCCGGGGCACGAGTCGCTGCGTGCGAGCAACGGGCAGGAGTACGTGGCGACGCTGCTGCGACTGCTCGCCTGGCCGAACCGGGCGGGAGCGTGGTCCGTGATCATGGTGCTGCCGTTCCTGGTGCTCCTGGCGCGCTGGTGGCGGCGCGGTTCGGCTTTCTGCACCCTCTTGCTGGGGCTGGGCGGCTGGTGGCTGCTGCAGGTGCTGGTCCTCGCTTATGCACGCGCCAACGGCGTGCCCGACTCGGTGCGTTACATGGATCTGTTTTCCATCGGCGTCGCCGTAGCCGGACTGGCGGCCATGGAATTCAGCTTTGCACCGGATACCGGTCGGGCACGGTTCGCCCTGCGCGGCTTGGCGGTCGGATGGTTCTTTGTTGTGCTTTGGCCGCTCAGCCGGGTGCCGGCCGACATGCGTGAAGGTTTGGTGCCGATGCTTCAGCGCGAGAATGCCGCGCGCGAGGCCAACGTCCGAGCGGAGGTCGCGAGACCGGACGCGCGCTTCCTCGCTTTGCAACCTGGCTCCGAGCTGCCCTACCCCTTTCAGGATCGGCTGGCGGCGTTGCTGGCGAATCCCACGCTGCGCAAGATTCTGCCTCCGTCCGTCCGCCAGCCCCTGGCGCTGACTCCCGATCCATCAGCCACGAAAGGCATGATGCGGATCGAGCCCGCATTCGAATCTGACGATGATCGCCTCGTCGTGCCAAGTTGGGGACGGCCGCCGGAGCGCGCCTCCGGACCAGCCGTGTTTGTTTCGCAGGAGCTGCGCGCCCAGACCAGCCGCGTCGTGCTGCAGGTGAACGGCAGTGGCGGTGAACTTCGCCTCGAAACGACCAGTGCGCGGCCGCAGGTCCACCCGGTGTCAGAGGCGCCGCGCTGGCAGGAATGGCGTCCCCACACCGGCCGTGATCGGTTCCGCCTGCACGCCCGCGCCGCGGACGGCGAATGGCTCGTCTTCACCTCGCCGGTCGAGATCGGAGGTCCGGCGTTCTGCGCGCGGACTCTCGCTGCGTGGTACTCCTTATTTGTGGGCGCAGGTGGAATCGTTCTGCTGCTGGGCATGGTCATGCGGGTCGTCGGGCACCGTGCACCCTGACGGGTCCCCGCCGGCACAGTCCAAGCGTCCAAGGGAATCCACCGCGATTGGCGCGCGCTACAGCGCCAGCCGGATGCCCTGCGCCACCCGGCCCGCTCATGAGTCGAAAAAGCCGGCCGGAAACTCCGGCGGTGAGCCCGCAATTAGCTGGTTCCGGCGCGGTCGGCCGTTTGTATTTCCTGGTCCTGATGCGAGCCCGAGCGATACTCCCCTTTTTGCTGGTGGCGGCCCTGTTCAGCGTGGTGGTCGTGCTGCCATTTGTCCCGGACGCGCGCAGCCCCGGTTTCTTCAAGTTCGTCGTCACTCTCCGTTCGGACCAGACCGGCGTCGCACAGCTGTATTGGGATAATGGAGGCGGGCTCGCGGAAACGCGTTCGACCCGCCAGCTCCTCGTCGCCGACGTGGAGGCGACGCTGGAGTTCGCCCTGCCGCCGGAGCGGCTCGTCGGACTGCGCTTCGATCCCCTGAATCGGCCCGGCCGACTCGAGATCATCTCCACGGAAATCACGGCACGCGACGGGCGTGTCGTGCGCGCCATTCCGGTCGAAGCCTGGCGCGCCGAACAACAGATCGCGACCGCGCAACGGGAGAACGGCCGACTCACGATCGCTACTCTCCCCGACGCCCACGACCCGATCCTCGTCGCCGGAGACTTCGCGCCGCTCGACCTCGCCAAGGAGCGCACGGGCAACCTGGGATTTGTCGCCGCGCGTGCGGCCGTCGTGTTTGTGGCGCTGCTCGCGCTGGGTGTTCTGCCGTGGGCACGTTGGCGGCAGTCGTTCGCCCACGCGGAGCGCTGGCAACGCGCGCGCCGCTGGGGCGACGCCCATCCGAGCGGCGTGATCGCGCTGATAGCGGGCCTGGCGATGGTGGCGAGCAGCTATCCGGTCATCTTCCTCGGCCAAAGCTATGTTTCACCGAGCCTCGGCGCCGCCCTGCTCTATCCGGGTGTGCCCAGTCTGCCCGGGATGACGTCGACCGCTGCCGCGGAAGTGAAACAGGCCGATGTCGGCGCGATCATGTGGCAGCACGTGCCGTATTCGATGCAGCAGCGCGACGCGTTGCGGCAGGGCGAACTGCCACTCTGGAACCGCTACAACTCGGGCGGCGTGGCGCTGCTCGGGCAAGGCCAGTCGTCCTTTGGTGATCCACTGCAACTGTTGCCCTGGCTGGGGGATGGTGCGGCGTGGGCTTGGGATCTGAAGTTCCTGCTCGCGCGATGGCTGCTCGGGTTCGGCGTCGGGCTCCAGGTCTGGGCACTGACACGTCACCGCGGAGCCGCGCTGCTGCTCGCTGCCAGCGCGCCGTTCATCGGGTTGTTCATCTACCGTGTGAACCACCCGGCCATCTTCAGCCTGTCGTACGCACCGTGGGTGCTGGTCACATGGTCGAGTATCCTCACCGCCACGACATGGCGGCAACTCACGTGGCGCGCGGTCGGCTGGATCGTGGCCAACGTCGCGCTCCTCTGCAGCGGCACGGCCAAGGAGTCCACGATGTTGCTCGTGGGACTGAATTCCGCCGGGCTGCTCCAGCTGTTGTTTGCCGCCCGGCCCTGGTCGGCCCGCCTGCAACGCCTCGCCGCGATGGTCCTGGCGGGCGTCGTCTTCGTGCTGCTCACGGCGCCGCATTGGCTGCTCTTCCTCGAGACGCTGCGGCAGTCCTACACGACGTACGATCAGCCCCGAGCCTATCAACTGCCCCCCGGGCTGCTGGCCGCGCTCTTCGACGAAATCTTCCACCGGCCCTTTCAACAGGACGGCGGTGTGATCAATCCGTCCGCCAACTTTCTCGCGCTGATCGGACTCGGCTGGGTCGTCGTGCGTTGGCGGGCGGCGTGGGCCCATCACGGCGTGCGCGCGCTGCTCGTCGCGACCGTTCCGCCCGCCCTGCTGGCGTTTGCGATCATCCCACCGGCGTGGGTCACCGCCGTGCCCGGGCTGGCGGGCATCATGCACGTCGACAACACGTTTTCGTGCGTGCTGATCGTGCTCGTCCTCGCCCTGGCCGGCTGGGGCTGGCAGCAGTGTTTTCTCCGGCTCGGTACGCCCGAAGGCCGCGCGGAGGGAATGCTGGTCCTGCTGCTCGTGCTCGGTGTCGTGGCTTTGCACTACGGCACCGCCCACGCCGTCCTGCGCAGTTTGATTGTGGAGTTCAGCTGGGGACTGCGGTCGCAGACCGACGCGTGGTATCACGGTTACGTGCTCTCGCTCGTCCTCGCCACCGCCGGCGTGCTCTGGGTCGTGCGACGCCGGCTGGTCAGCGGTCACTGGACGCCCGCGACGCTGCTGTTCGCGGTGCTCTGCCTCCTGGCGTTGCACTGGCGGCACGGGATGCAGGCGGCGACCGGCAATCGCAACTACGTGTTGGTGCCGACGGAACGGGCGGATTTCCGCGCCACCTCACCCGCGATCGCCTTTCTCCAGGAGCAGGTGGCGCGAGAACCCGCTCGCGTGGCCGGCCTCGGCGCCACGCTTTTCCCGGGGTGGTCCGGCGCCTACTCGCTCGAAGGGATCAACGGCCCCGACGCGCTGGTAAACCCGTACTACCGCGAACTGCTGCTCGCCGGCGGCGTGCCGCAACTCTGGGATTGGCGTTTTGTGCTCGAGGCGCCGACGGTGCCGCCGCTGCGCGCCTTCCTCGACGCCCTCAACCTCGCATTCCTGGTCGTGCCGCACGGCGATCCGTATACTGGCGCCGGCGGCTACGACCTTGTCTCCAATTCGGACCTACACGTGTACCGCAGCCGCACCGCGTGGCCGCGGGCATTCTTCGTCGATCGCGCGGTGGCGTACGAAACCCTGCCGCAGGCGGTCGAACTTCTTCGCTCCGCCGAAGGGCAGCCGCTCGCGTTGGTCTCGCCCGGTGACGCGCCGGCGTCGCTCCGGGTCGGCTCGCCGGACGGCCGCACGGTGACTCCGGCCCGCGACTACTGGTTCACCACCAATTCCACCCGCTTCACGATCGACGCGCCGGCGGCCGGACTCGCGGTGCTGACGGAGGCGTTCGTCCCGGGCGCGTTCGAAGTGACGGTGAACGATCGCCCGGCCGCCTACTTTCGGGTCAATCACGCCTTCAGGGGCATCGTGCTGCCGCAGGCGGGGGAGTACCGGATCTGCTTCACCTACCGCCCGGCGCTCCTGCGGCCCGCGCTTGCCCTCAGTGCCGCCGGTCTGCTGCTGTTGGGCGTTGCTGTCTGGCTCGGTCCGCGCCGCGGCAGCCTCCTCGCATGAAGCTCTCGGTGGTCATTCCCTGTTACAACGAACGCTCGACGATCCGCTCGATCGTCGCCGCCGTGCGTGCCGCCACCCCCGCGGGCCTGGAGTTGGAGATCGTTGTCGTGAATGACTGCTCAACGGACGGGACCCGCGAGGAGCTCGACCGCATGGCGGGTGAAATTGACCAGCTGGTCCATCATGACATCAACCGCGGCAAGGGCGCCGCGTTGCGCACGGGTTTCGCCGCGGCCACCGGCGACATCGTCGTGGTCCAGGATGCCGATCTGGAGTACGACCCCCGTGAATACCCGCAACTCCTGCGGCCGATTCTCGAAGGCAAGGCGGACGTCGTCTTCGGCTCACGGTTCATGGGCGGGCACGCGCACCGCGTCGTCTATTTCTGGCACATGGTCGGCAACAAGTTCCTCACGTTGCTCTCGAACATGTTCACCAACCTGAACCTCACGGACATGGAAACCTGCTACAAGATGTTCCGCCGCGAGGTGCTGCAGCGGATCACGCTCCAGGAGGATCGGTTCGGCATTGAACCCGAGCTGACGGCGAAGGTCGCGAAGCTCGGCGTGCCAATCTACGAGGTGGGCATCTCGTATTACGGCCGCACCTACGCGGAAGGAAAGAAGATCGGCTGGCGCGATGGCTTCCGGGCGATCTACGCGATCCTGAAGTACAACCTGTTTCGATGACCTCGACCCCGACCCAGACCGGTCCGGCCGTGCCTCCGTCCGTCCGGCGGGACGACTCCGTCGGCGTGGAGTTGAGCGTGGTCATGCCGTGCCTCAACGAAGCAGCCACGCTGCCCACCTGTATCCAGGAGGCACGTACCGCACTCGCGCAGGCCGGCATCGAGGGAGAGGTCATCATCGCCGACAATGGCAGCACCGACGGTTCGCAGGCCCTGGCGGAGTCGCTTGGTGCGCGCGTGGTGCCGGTGACGGCGAAAGGCTACGGCAGCGCGTTGCGGGGCGGCATCGAGGCGGCGCGCGGGCGTTTCGTTTTGATGGGTGACTCGGACGCCAGCTACGATTTCTCCCACCTTGGACGGTTTGTCGAACGGCTGCGAGCGGGCGCCGACTTGGTGATGGGCAACCGCTTTCGGGGTGGCATCCAGCCCGGCGCGATGCCGTGGAAGAACCGCTACCTCGGCAATCCGCTGTTGTCCGGCCTTGGTCGGCTCTTCTTCAAGACCCCGGTCGGCGATTTTCACTGCGGGTTGCGCGCGTTCACCCGCGACGCCTACCGGCGGATGGACCTGCGCACGACGGGCATGGAGTTCGCCTCCGAGATGGTCATCAAGGCGATGCTGCTCGGACTGAAGGTCGGCGAAGTCCCCACTACGCTGCGACCCGATGGACGCGGAGGACGGGCGCCTCACCTGCGCCCCTGGCGCGATGGTTGGCGGCACCTGCGGTTCATGCTGCTGTACAGCCCGCGGTGGTTGTTCCTCTACCCCGGGCTTGCGCTGAGCGCGATCGGCTTGGTGATTGGCGCCGTGCTCGTGCGGGGCCCGGTCACGATCGGCGGTGTGGAGTTCGACATCAACACGCTGCTCTTTGCCGCCGTCGCAATGCTGATGGGCACGCAGGCGGTTGGGTTCGCGGTGTGTGCAAAAGTCTACGCCACGCGCACGGGACTGCATCCCCCTGACCCGTGGCTGGAACGCCTCTTCAAGTTCATCACCCTGGAAACCGGGCTCATCACCGGTGCGGTGCTCTTTGTCACGGGCCTCGGCCTGGCCATCGGCGCCGTGCTGTTCTGGCAAGCGCAGGCCTTTGGTGCGCTCGATCCGCGCCAGATGATGCGCTGGGTGATTCCCGGCGCCAGTCTGCTCGCCCTGGGGCTGCAGGTCATGCTGGTGAGCTTCTTCCTCAGTGTATTGGGACTGCGGGTACGCGGGCTCGACGATCCGGCATGAAGGCGTTTGGCGATCGCCGTTTCGCCTGGGCCGCCCTCGGTTTGGCGTTGCTGAAACTGTGGCTCGTGGCCGCGCAGCCGGTGTTTGCCATCGGCACGGCGATGTACGATGACCGGCTGTTCCTGTTGCTGGCCGAGCACCTGCTCAATGGGCAATGGCTCGGGCCGTACAGCGAGTTCACGCTCGCCAAGGGTCCGATGTATTCGCTTTGGACGGCGGCGGTTTTCCTGATCGGGCTGCCGCTGCCGTTGGCCAACCATCTGCTTTATCTGCTGGCCAGCTGGCTGGTCGTGCGCGCGCTGCGCCCACTCCTGGCGAGCGATTGGGTGGCGCTGCTTCTGTTCGCGCTGCTCTGGTGGAACCCGATGACGTACGAGGCGCCGGTGCTCGGCCGCATCCTGCGCCAGAACGTTTACACGCCGGCGGCGCTGCTGCTCTTCGCCAGCCTGATCGCGCTGGAGACGCGCCGTGGTGCGTCGGCTCGGGTGCGGATCGGCTGGGGTCTGCTGGGAGGCGCCAGCTTCGCCGCCCTCTGGTTGACGCGCGAGGAAAGCATCTGGGTCGTGCCCAGCCTGCTGCTGTTGCTGGCCGCGGTGGCATGGAACGCCTGGCGCTCGCCGACCCGCCTCAAGCCGCTGGCGGCGCCGGTCGTTGCCGGGCTCGCCGTCACGACAGCCGCGCTGGGCACCGTCTGCACGTTAAATCTCCGGCACTACGGCTGGTTTGGCACCGTCGAATTTCGCGCGCCCGCCTTCATCGCCGCGTACGGAGCGCTGCAGCGCATCGATTCACGCTCGCGCGTGCCCCGGGTGCCGGTCACGCGGGAAGCGCGCGAGAAGGCGTATCGCGTCAGCCCTGCATTCGCCGAGCTGCGTCCGCACCTGGAAGGTGAGATCGGCCGCAACTGGGCGGGCGTGAGCAGCGCCTTTACCGGCCGCCCCGCCGAGGATCGCGAGATTGCCGGCGGCTGGTTCATGTGGGCGTTGCGCGGCGCGACCGCCGCGGCGGGACACCATCGCAGCGCCGCCGACGCGCTGGCCTTCTACGAACGCATCGCCGAAGAGGTAAATCAGGCCTGTGACAACGGACAACTCGCCGCCGGACCGCGTCGCGACTCGCTGATGCCGCGGTGGGAGGCTCGGGATGTGCGACGCTTTTTGGCCACTCTGCCCGACTTTCTCGATTACTTCGCCCGGTTTCGCGGATTCTCGGCCTACACGCCGCACAGCCACGGGACCGTTGATGATTTGGTCCTGTTCTGGGACCTGACGCGCTGGCCCTCGAGCCCCTCCGACGGAGCACCAAGTTACCGTCGACCGCTGCAGGAGCGTTTCGACGCAGCGCGCGTGAACGTCCTGCAAGGGGTCGGGAAAACCCTGCGGTGGATTTACGCGCCGGTCGTGGCGGGGGGCGTACTGGCGTGGTTGATTCTATTCGTTCGCGGACTGGCGGTGCGGCGCTGGTCCTATCTCTGGTTCGTCAGCACCGCGCTGCTGGGCGCGAGCCTGGCCGTGGTGTTGATCAACGCGCTCGTTCACGTGCTCTCGTTTCCGAACCAGAGTCCGGGCGCCTTTGCCCAAGCGTACCCCCTCGCCATCCTCTTCGGTGGCCTTGCGTGGTACGAATTGCTGCACAGCTTCGCGGAGCGGCGCCGCGCAGCTCCTGTTCCCACCGACTCATGATTCACGGCCAACGCGTTTGCGTCGTCCTGCCCGCCTACAACGCCGCCCGCACGCTGCAGCGCACGTTCGAGCGGATCGACCGCACGGTCGCCGATGAGATCATCGTGGTCGACGACGCCAGCTCGGACGACACGCGCGCGGTCGCGCAGTCCCTGGGCGTGAAATTCGCCTTCCATCGCGAGAACCACGGCTACGGCGGCAACCAGAAGACCTGCTACGCGCTGGCGCTCGCGACGGGCGCGGACATCGTGGTCATGCTGCATCCGGATTATCAATACGAGCCCGCGCTCATGCCGGCGCTCGCGCAGATGGTCGGATCCGGCGTGTACGACGTCGCGATCGCCTCGCGCATCCTCGGCCACGGCGCGCTCGCCGGCGGCATGCCGTTGTACAAGTACGTTTTCAACCGCTTCCTGACGTTCGTGCAGAACGTGCTGACGGGCCAGAAGCTCTCGGAGTACCACACGGGCTACCGCGCGTTCTCGCGCCGCGTGCTGGAGACCCTTCCGCTGGCATCGAACTCCGACGACTTCGTCTTCGACAACCAGATGCTGGTGCAATGTCACCAGTGGGGCTTTCGCATCGCCGAGATCTCCTGCCCGACGAAGTATTTTCCGGAAGCGTCGTCCATCAACTTCCGCCGCAGTGTGCGCTACGGTCTCGGCGTGCTCGGCGTGAGCCTCGAGTACCGACTTTCGCGCCTGGGGGCGCGCACACCGGTGTACCTGCGCCGCGAGGAGGCCGCGCAACATCGGCTCAATCTGGAAGGCGTGGCGCCGCGCATCTCAGAATCGAACGTGCCGCTGCCGCTCGCCTAAGCGCGCCGCCTCGTGGCCATGTCACACCTGCGCACCTACGCCCTTTGGTACGGCGGAGCCCTGGGCCTGCTCGCGATCGCGCTGTTCCCGATTCTTTCGCCCGAATCCTTGTCGGAGCCGTTCTTCAAGGACGTGCCGTCCCGATTTCTCGCCCGGGCCGTGTTCATCGTCCTGCCCGGGGCCGCCGCGTGGCTGATGTTCCGGAACCATCCCGCCTCAACACGCGAGCGGGTCGTCCTTGCCCTCGCCGCCGTTGTCGCCGGCGCGTTCTGCGAGCAGTTGCACCATCAGTTCGTCGACAAGGGCAACTACTTCGGCGGACCGACCAACAACTCCATTTGGCAGCGGCAGCTGCAGAACCAGGTGATCGCCCTGGATCCGCTGGCGATCCCCCACTCGTATCGATTTCTTGCGCACAGCTATCTGGCCTGGTTCGAGTGGTTGAGCGGTCATTTTGAGTTCGCGCGGGCCACGTTTCGCATCCTGTGCAATGCCCTGCTCTTTTCGGCGATCCTGCGGCTGGGGCGGCTCTACCTGACGTTGCCGGGCAGCCTGCTCCTGGTCGCGTTCACCGCGATGGTCTACCCCGTCACGATCGCCTGGTACGGCGGGCAACCGATCGATCCGCTCTCGCACCTGAGCTTCATCGCCTGCGTGTACTTCCTCGCCCGCGGCTTTGAGCCCGGCATCGGTCCCAGTCTGCTCCTCGGTGTGCTGGCGAAGGAGTCCGTTGCCGCGGTGGCGGTCTGCCGCGCGTTCTGGGGGCCGAATCGGCTGCGCGCCGCGATCCTGGCGCTGGTGTACCTCGCCGCCTCGATCGGTGTGCTGGCGTGGGTCCGCCTGTTTGTGAACCGCGGGAATTTCGCCTACGAGCGAATCAGCGGCGTCGGCACGGATCACCTCTGGGCCAACCTGAAGGGCTGGCACGAATGGATTCCCCAATACGGCTGCACCCTCGGCGTTGTGCTTCCCGGCGCCATTCTCGGCTGGAAGTTGATGTCGCGTTCGTTTCAGGGCACGACCCTGCTGCTGACGGCGGCGCTGGTGGTGAGCAGTGCCCTGTTCAGCTGGTTGAACGAAGTGCGCAACCTCATGCCCGCGCTCGTGCTCCTGTTGATCATCAATGTCCGGTACTTGGAGCACCGCTACTTCCGTCCGGACACGGGGAAAACCGACGGTCCGTCCGGGGCGTTCACCCGCTCGCACGCCAAACGTCAGGGCTGAGCCCGGTCGCCCACTCAGAAGAGAACAGCGTTGAGTCCGACCCGCCAATTCGCCGAAGTTCTCCGCGAATGTCCAAGACGCTCCTTGTCACCGGTTCGTCCGGTCTGATCGGTTCCGAAGTCTGCACGTATTTCGCCCGTGAGCTCGGCTACACGGTTCACGGCGTCGACAACAACCAGCGCGCGGTCTTTTTCGGACCGCAGGGTGACACCCGTTGGAACCAGCAGCGTCTGGCTGCCAATCTGCCGGGCTTCGTCCACCACGAGGTCGACATCCGCGACCGCGCCGGCGTGCTCGCGCTGGTCAAAGAGGTGCGCCCCAGCGTCATCGTTCACACCGCGGCGCAGCCCTCGCACGATCGAGCGGCCGCGATCCCCTTCGACGACTTTGATACCAACGCCGTCGGCACCCTCAACCTGCTCGAGGCGGCCCGGCAGTCCTGCCCGGAATCACCCTTCGTGCACATGAGCACGAACAAGGTGTACGGCGACGCCCCCAACCGGATCGCGCTGCAGGAACTGGAAACCCGCTGGGACTACGCCGACCCGACCTATGCCCAGGGCATTCCCGAGACGTTCACGATCGATCAGTCGAAGCACTCCCTGTTCGGTGCCTCCAAGGTCGCCGCGGACGTGATGGTGCAGGAGTACGGGCGCTACTTCAACCTGCCCACCTGCTGCCTGCGGGGCGGCTGCCTCACCGGTCCCAACCACACCGGCGTCGAGCTGCACGGCTTCCTCTCCTACCTCGTGAAGTGCAATCTGGAGGGACGCGAGTACAAGGTCTTCGGATACAAGGGCAAGCAGGTGCGCGACAACATCCACTCGCTCGACGTCGCCCGCTTCATGGCCGCCTTTGTCGCGAACCCGCGCGCGGGTGAGGTCTACAACCTCGGCGGAGGCAAGGCGAACTCCTGCTCGATCCTGGAGGCCTTTAAGATCGCCGAGCAATTCTCCGGGCGGGCCCAGGTGTTCCAGTACGTCGACCAGAACCGGATCGGGGACCACATCTGTTACTACTCGGATCTGCGGAAGATGCGTGAACACTTCCCGTCGTGGGACATTTCCGTCTCGCTCGAGGAGACGATCCGCCAGATCGTCGAAGCCTGGCAGCAACGCACCCGCGGCTGACGGAGCCACCCCACGGACGCGAGGAATCGCCAACGCGAAGTCGCCGTATTGGTGCTCTCCGCGATCTTCTGCGGCCTCGCGATTTGGATTCACCCAACCGCCGTGGGAATGGACCGCCGACGTGAGCGTCATTAGGAAGTTCGCGCCTTGAAACGTTCCGCCCCGCACTCCGCCGACGGTCTTGTGACTCCTCGATCGCGCCGACGGGATGCGATGGCGCTTCTGTTGCTCGGGCTGGCTACCCTTCTCGCCTACAGCAACAGCTTCGACGTCCCTTTCCTCTTTGATGATGGCCCGGCGATCACCGAGAACCCGGCGATCCGCCAACTGAGCGGACCGACTTCCGGCCCGGCGACGCTCCAGAGCGGCGGCGTCACCACCAGCGGTCGGCCGGTGCTGAAGCTGTCATTGGCGCTCAACTACGCCATCAGTGGATTGGAGGTCTGGAGCTATCACGCGCTCAACCTGCTGATCCATCTTGGCTCCGGTTGCCTGCTCTTCAGCCTGATCCGGCGAACGGTGCACGTGCATCGGCCGGGCGTATCCACGTCCGGCCTGACGGAAGCGGTGTTTGCGTTGGCCTGCGCCGGGCTCTGGCTGCTGCATCCGCTGCAGACCAGCGCCGTCACGTATATCATTCAGCGCGCAGAGTCGCTGGCCGCCTTCTTCTATCTGCTCACGCTCTACGGCGTCGCTCGGGGCGCCCGCGGTTCGAGCCGCTGGTTCGTGCTCGCGAATGTGGCATGCTGGTTGGGCATGGCCACCAAGGAGACCATGGTTTCCGCCCCCGTGGTGGCGGCGCTTTTCGACCGTGTCTTCCTGGCCCACTCATGGTCCGAATTGTGGCAGAGGCGGCGCTGGGTGCACTTGGTCAACGCCACCAGTTGGCTCCTGCTGATCGCCCTCGTCGTGGGCACCGGCGGTCGGGGCGGCACGGCGGGCTTCAGCGTCGACGTCAGCCCGTGGCAGTACCTGCTGACTCAAGCCGAGGCGATCGCGCACTACCTTCGGCTCGTTTTCTGGCCCACGCCGCTCGTTTTCGACTACGGCACGCCCGTCGTCACCAGCCTGCTGTCGGTCCTCCCGCAACTTTGTCTGCTCGTCGGGCTGTTGGTCGCGTCGATTTTCGCGCTGCGCCGCCGGCCCGCGCTCGGTTTCCTCGGATTGGCGTTTTTCGCGCTGCTCGCACCGAGCTCAAGTTTTGTCCCGGTTGCCACCCAAACGATGGCGGAACATCGTTTCTACCTGCCGCTCGCCACCGTGATCGTCGCCGTCGCACTCGGACTGCAGCGACTGCTGGGGCGCGGCGCGGTCGTCCTCGTGCTCGCGCTGGCGGTGCTTGCGGTGCCGGCCACGCGGCACCGCAATGAAGACTATCAAAGTGAGGAACAGATCTGGCGCGACACGGCGGAGAAACAGCCGGGCAACGCTCGCGCCCACCACAACCTCGGGCGCGCCCTTTTCGCGAATGGCGCGTTCGCCGAGGCGCTGATCTCCTACGAACGCGCGCTTGCGCGCGGACCAGCGTCACCGGAAACGCACTACAACGCGGGCCTGGCGCTGGCCCGGCTCGAGCGCTGGGAGGAGGCCGAGCGCCACTACACGGAGTGCCTGCGGCTGGACCCCAATCATCCGGAGGCGCTGAACAATCTGGGCAACCTCTGGCTCGCCCGGCGGCAGCCCGCCCGCGCCCGCGAGTTCTACGAACGTGCCCTGCGTGTTCAGCCGCAACTGGCGGAAGCCCACGCCAACCTGAGCGAGGCCTTGCTGCAGTTGGGCGATCGCGCCAATGCCGAGCTCCAGGCGCGCGAGGCCTTGCGACTGTCTCCCAACGAGGCGGAGTTTCATTTCAAACTCGCCAACACCCTCGCCGCGTTCCGTCGCTGGACGGAGGCCCGCGCGGCGTTCGAAGCGGCCCTGACTCGCTCGCCCCAACACCCGGGGGCGCTCAATAACCTCGCCAACGTCCTGCTCGAACTCGATCAGCCCGAGGAAGCGATTCGCCACTTCGAGGCCGCCGTGACGGTGCAGCCAGACCTCGTGCCTGCGCGCCGCGCCCTGGTTGCGATGCTACCTCATTTTGGTCAACTGGATCGGGCACTCAGCCACGCCGAGGCTTGGGTGCAGGCACGTCCGGACGATCCGGAAGCGCGCGCCGCTCTCGCACAGTTGCGCGGAAAAAGCGGAACAAGACTCCCCCCGCCGCGGTAAATCGACTGGCCAATTCGGCCTTCCCTTTTTCAGTTCGCCCCTGGCATGCGCGCTTTCCCGATCACCCTCTGCCTCGCGATGACCGGGGCCGGCCTGCTGGTCGCCCAGCAGCCCGCGCGCCCGCCGTCCCCCTTCCACCCGCCCGGCCCGGCGACCGAACCGACGACGACCGGTGCCCCGGCGACGTTCGAGTTCACCGGGTGGGTCAAAGCCGGCGCGAAGACGATGGTCTGCGTCACCCACGTGCCGGAGCAACGCAGTCGCTGGATCGCCGTCGGCGAACAAGCGGACGGCCTGAAGGTGATCAGCCACGACGCCTCCGCGCAACGGATCGTCATCCAGCAAGGCGGCCAGCAGCACACGCTCTCGCTGAAACGCAGCACGCCGCGCCCGGAGAATGCCGCCGTGGCCGAAGCGGCGCCAATGCCCATGCCCTTGCCCGCGCCGGTCGCCGGCGAGCCGCTCCCCGTCGCCCAAGTGGCGCAACCTGTTCCCACCACGACCGAGGAAAAGGAACGTGAGGCGCGAATGCTCGTGAGCGATCTGCTCGAAATCGGCATGATCCAGCGCAAAGCCTACGAGGACGCCCAGCGCCAGGCCGCGACCAAGGGGAGCGATCAGCAACCGATGACGCCGGAACCCGATTCCGCCGAGGGCGAGCCCCCGCCACCCCCGCCGGCGCCAGCGCCCAACCCGTAAGCGTTCGCGGCGAGAAGGCGGTTGCGGTGGATGTTTTAACATCAGGCCGCAAGACTCGCGAAGAAGCGGTGGCCCACGAATCACGCGATCCTCGCGAATGGTTCCTAAACTTCGAAGTACCGAGGGCGCAGAGACGGCAGAGGATCGGAATTCTGCATCCCGATTTCATCCTCACCCCTGGGGTGCTGTCTTGAACGCTCCCTGCCTTTTTCCTCCCTGCGCTCTTTGCGTCCTTGGCGGTTAACAGAGCCGTGGCTTCGCGCTCCTGCGCGTCCTTCGCGGGCCGCAGCCGCCTTCCGTGCTTTTGGTG
>JAEWIY010000069.1 GCA_023386835.1 Verrucomicrobiota bacterium | reverse complement strand
AGCCGTGGGTTCCGGGGAGCTTGATGAACAACTCGACCCTCTGTCCACGAAATCGAGGCAATCACAGTGCGCTAAGCCGAACTCGCCACTTCTCGCTAAACTTCCGACTTACACGCGCCGCTAGGCGTTGGGTGTTCGCCGAGCAGTCGCGCGCGGGTCGCTTCATCGACCGGAATGCAGCTGCGATAACCGGGCCCGTGCTCGGGCAGGTCGGCGAGGAATTGTTGCCGGGCCTCCGCGCCCACGAAGTCCAACCCCAGCAGCGCGCGACCGATCCGTTCGCCGGACTGGCGGTAGTTGAAGTAACAGAGGTCGGCCTGGTCGCGCACCCGTTGCGCGAGGAAGTCGTGCAGGGCGCCGGAGCGTTCGTAAAAGTCGAGCCGCAGGAAGAGCGGGTGGGCGAGCAGGTCGGGGCGGAGCGGAATGGCGCGAAACGCCACGTCGACCGCGGTGGTGGCATCCTCCCACTCGTGGCCCCCGGCGGCGAGCCGGGCGGGCAGGGTGGAGAGTTGAACGGGATCGTCAGCCGTTAACGTGAAGACCGGCCACGCGACCGCTGTATCCGTTTTTCCATACTGAAAGTCGCTGATGCTGAGCCCGGCGAAGCAGCCGTCGAGCAGGCGCAGCATCGAGCCGGGTTTTTCCGAGATGCGCACGCGCACCGTGCGCGCATGGCCGCCGGTGGCGCCTTGGGACTGCGCGATCAGGCCGAGTTGCAGAAAGTCGATGTTGGCGCCGGTCACCACCACGAGCACGCGCTTTCCGGCCAGGGCGGCCCGGTTCTTCAATACGGCCGCCAGACCCATCGCGCCCGAGGGTTCGGAGACGCAGCGCAGCCCCTCCCAGAGCACGCGCATGGCCGTGCTGACCTCCTCGTTCGTGACGGTGTCGATGCGTGTCAGCGTCTGCTGGCAGATCTCGAACGGCAGCGCACCGGCCTGACGGACGGCAGTGCCGTCGCAGAAAATGTCCACGTGCTCGAGAGCGACCGGCCGGCCGGCGGCCAGGGCGGCGCGCATCGATGCCTGTCCGACGCCTTCGACACCGATGAGGTCCATCGTCGGCCAGTACGTGCGGAGCCAGTTGGACACGGCTGACGCCATGCCACCGCCACCGATCTGGAGAAATGCCGCGTCAAATGGGCCGTGACCCGACAACACGACTTCGTCGGCCAGCGTGCCTTGTCCGCCCATGACCTGAAGGTCGTCATAGGCGTGGATGTAGACGGCGCCGATTTCCCGTTCGTCCGCCCGCGCGCCCGTGACGGCTTCGTCGTAGCTTTCGCCTGAATACACCAGCTCGACAAACTCGCCGCCCAGCTGGCGGACGGCCTGGCGTTTCACGCGCGGGGTTGAGCGCGGCATGTGGATGCGGGCGCGAATCCCGAGCCGTCGGGCGGCGAGGGCGACTCCTTGGGCGTGGTTGCCGGCCGAGGCGGTGACGACGCCGCGGGCGCGCTCCTCACTGGAGAGGACGGCGATGCGATTGCAGGCGCCGCGCCACTTGTAGGACTTCACCGCTGACAGGTCCTCGCGTTTGACGAAGATTGTGGGTCCCGGTTCGTCGCCGGGCAGCACGAGTTGCTCGAGCGGAGTGGGCTGGTCGAAGCGGTACACTCGCTCCCGGGCGAGGAGAATTTCCTGACGCAGGCGGCGGTCGATCGGAAGCGCGTCCATTGATAATTGGTGGCGATCAGACGACACCCGATTGGCGGTGGGGTCAAAACGGGAAATGACGCCGGCGAGTCAGCTGAGAAATCGACTGGCCCGAACCAGGGTGCCGCAGACGTGTGGATTCACGCTTTCGGCGGATGAATCTTTGTTTATTCCGGGTGGCATGCACCCCGCCACCGAGACGTACAACCGGGCCCAGTTGCCGAGCGACCGGGAGATTTGCCAATGCCTGGCGCAGGAGATCGATCGTGCGCTGCCCGAGGCGGAGAACAGGATCTGGCATGCACATCCCGTGTGGTTCCTCGACGGGAATCCGGTGGTTGGATACAGCAAGTTGAAGGGCGGGGTGCGCCTGCTCTTCTGGAGCGGCCAGTCGTTTGACGAACCTGGATTGAAGAAGGAGGGCAGCTTCAAGGCCGCGGAGGCGCGTTTCACCCGGGTAACCGAGGTGAACGTCACCGACCTGGCACGCTGGCTGGCCAAGGCGCGGGACATCCAATGGGACTACAAGAACCTCGTCCGCCGCCAAGGCCACCTCGAGCGCCTGAAGTGACACGGTGCCGGCGGAGAGTGGTCGCGACGGTCAAGGGGTGAGCGCGCCTTACACCTCACACTGGTCGGATACACTCTGGCCCAACGGAGCCGATAGCGCGTCAGGGAGTCCAGTCTCCTTACCCCTTACACCGTCAACTTTACTTTCCAGTCATCCACGCCGGGCGGCCTCGATTTTGGCGACGTCGATCTTGCCCATTTCCATCATGGCTTCGAAGGCGCGTTTGGCTTCGGCGCCTCCGGCGGCGAGAGCATCGGACAGCACGCGCGGTGTGATTTGCCAAGAGATGCCCCAGCGGGCCTTGCACCAGCCGCAGGCGCTCTCCGCGCCGCCGTTGCTGACGATCGCGTTCCAGTAGCGATCGGTTTCCTCCTGGTTATCAGTCGCGACCTGAAAGGAGAACGCTTCGCTGTGCGTGAATTCGGGTCCGCCGTTGAGCCCCATGCAGGGGATGCCGAGCACAGTGAACTCGACGACGAGCACGTCACCCGTTTGTCCGGAAGGATAATCACCCGGGGCGTGAATGACGGCCGTGACTTCGCTATCCGGAAACGTCGCGGCGTAGAAGCGGGCGGCATCCAGAGCGTCCTTGTTAAACCAGAGGCAGATCGTGTTTTTGGGCTGGGTCTTTTTCATGGTGAGAAAAGGGAGGCAACTCGCGCCGCTGGAGGGACGCGTCCTGCTCGTGCAGTTCTGCACGAGGTTAGGCGGGCTGCCGGCGCAGCCGCGTTTTTGAGGAGGGAGAGGAGCTAGCTTCTCGGCGTGACGCCGACCCAGACTTCGATGCCTCCGGTGCCGGTGGCGGGATCGTAGGACTCGGTGTAGAGCTCAAAGTCGGGACGCTCGGCGGAGACAAAACCACTCTGTGGCAACCATTCGTCGATGATTCGACACCACGTCGCGTGCAACGCGCTCACGTGACCCGAATGTTGGAAGACCGCGTAATGCTGCGGCAACAGGCGCATCCGTCCCATCTCCGGCGGAAGTGAGTCGAACGACGGCACCGCAACGGCGCACATGTATTCGCAGGTGCTTTCGGTGGAGCCGCAGATCGCCCCGTAGAAGACCTCTGACTTTGGCAGCGCAGGACGGACCGTTTCATTAAAGTCGACCCACTGCTGTGGGATTGTGCGCGGAGCGTCGGCAAACGGGTGGTGCCGACGCAGACCAGCGAGCAGCTTGGGACCAAGATCAACGAAACGGACGGGGCCGAATGCAGAGGTGAGGGGGGAGGACGTCATCACAACAAAGGGGTGCTGCAAGATCCGACGTTCGACTCCCGCAACGGCGGACACGTTTCTTTTTTTTATAGAAACGTGCGGCGAAGCAACCGCTTGAATACACGGACGGTCGCGCCTCTCAGATGGGCATCGGGTGGGTGGTCCTTAATCTGCCCTGACGCGCGGTCACGAGTCGCTCCGGGCATTGCCGGCTTCACTCTCTGACAGCTGGGTTCGGCGTCAAAGTGCGCCTGCTGCGCCGCGAATCCCCTGCCGAGCCGTCGAGCAGACAAAAAGAAAGCCTGCCGGACGAGGCCCGGCAGGCTGGGTGGAGATTGCGATCAGTTGATCCTGACCATCTGGGCGCGCTCAGTGGCCGTGGTCTCGGAGAGCAGGGCGATGATAAAGCCATTGCCTTCGCTCAAAACGGCGGCCTGGTTCGCGCTCAGGGTGCGATCGAGTTGCTCGGGCGAAAGATTCCACATTGAGCCGGTCGCAGGATCGACGATCAGCATGCCGATCAGCCCGCCGAACACGATGTTGCCAAAGTACCAGCCGGAGAGCTGGGGCGTGAGCACCACCTCATCGGAGCGGTAGCCGTCGAGCTCGAATCGCACGACGTAACTCTGGCCCTTGAAGAAGCCGCGTTTCGGGTCGAGCGAGACAGTCAACGGCGTCGTGCCGGTGTGAACGGCCTGGCCTGTATCCGCTTTCCGGATCGTCGCCGTCGCGCCGCTGGGGCTCGAGTTCAGGTTGATGGTGCGGCTGCCGCCGTGGACTATCGAGGCGCAACCGTTCGCGAGAACGGCCATGCCGAGGAGGAGGGCCACACCGAGGGTGCGGCCGATCTGATGCTGGATGTGCATACGGGAAAACTCAGCGTGCGGCTGTTGCCGCCTGAGTCCCAAACCTCCCGATGAACCGTGACGGTGCGCCGTGCTGGCATGGCAGAGCCGATACAGGCATGGCACTGCACCAAGCGGTTGGGCGCTGGACGCGACGACGCGAAAGCTCGCGACGTCAAAACGACGTGAGTCATGCTGGAGATGGAGGGGACGGTCCAGCCGACGAGCGCCATCGCCGGAAGAACGTGCGGACTATGAACAACCCATAATCCGAGGGAAGGAAAAATCCGTGTGTCCCATGGGCATATCGCGAGGGCTGTCGTCCGGCCGCGGGTGGACCACACCGGCAAATCCGGAAATGCTACGGCGACTCACCGGTCGCTCCGCCGTACTGACAACGAGTGAATAGCGGCTGCGACGACGGGAGAGTGATCGTGTCACTCTTCCGTGCATCAGCTCGGCAAGCCAGTAGGCTTGCTGTCCCTACGGGTTCACGTGGCCTTCGATGCCGTCGTCCATCGTTTTGCCGGTGACGGCACCGATCGCGATTTTGATCATCGAGGTCGCCTTGCCGTGTTTGGTGTCCCAGTAGTAGCCGTCGCGGACGCGCACGCGCAGCACGGTCAATTCCGGATCATCCACTCCGCCGGTGAACCAGGTTTTCGCGATCGGCGTCCAATGTTCCTCCTTCAGGCCGCGATCGTCGCTGATCGTCGCGTCGCCTTCCAAGGTCATGAACTCGGAACTGCCTGGATTGGCGAACAGCAACTGCACCTGCGGATCGGCCGCGATGTGCTGGTTGGTGTGACTGGAGCGGCCGCTGAGAAACCACACGTCGCCCGCGTCGTCGACTGACTGCACCGCCATCGGGCGCACCGTCAGCGGCGGGTGCTTCAGGTCGGTGCCAAAGAGGCAAACCCGGGCGGATTTCGCCAGATCCCGGATCTTGGTGATGGCCGGCGTGCCTGCCAGGCTCTCCACGTGGTCTTCAGGCTCGTACTTCATGACAGGGCAGACCGGAGTCCGCGCCGCTCGTTCACCACGATCGTGCAACGCAAGGCGCTGAGCCAGGTTCCCGGCGGCAGACCCGAGATGTGTGGACCCGCTGCCGCGGCCCGGCCACGTGCGTTGGACGCAGGTCAAGCGGCGGGCGGGGGGACTTGCCACGAGGGTTGCGACCGGGTCCGCGTCCCTTAAGTGATTGCGGTCCCCCATTCCGAGCGACGGCGGCTCACGAAAGAGCGGCTTCCCGCGGCGATTTGCTCGCGATTTTAAAGGCGACGCCTCCGGCTCCAGGGTCCTGTTTGAGCAGAGTAGGCGGGCTTCTGAGGTGGTGATGAGATGCCGTCGCGGCTTCCGCTCCCCCACGACCCAGCTACGATCCTGGGGTTCGCCGGCTCCGCGGCGTTCTGTTGTCCAACGCCAGACCGGGGGACAGGTCCACGCGGAAGACCTGTCTCCATTCATGCATCATCCTCTCATCATCCAAGGCGGCATGGGCGTCGCCGTTTCCAACTGGTCACTGGCCCGAGCCGTCTCCGAAGCAGGGCAACTCGGCGTCGTCTCGGGCTCAATTCTGCCCGTGGTGTTTGCCCGGCGCCTCCAGGAAGGTGATCAGGATGGCGCGCTTCGTCGCGCCCTGGCGCATTTTCCGGTGCCGGAGATCGCATCCGCTATCCTGCAGAAGTATTTTATTCCGGGCGGCAAATTACCCGACGCGCCCTATCGCGGGGTGGCGATGCCGTCGCACGAACCGAATCGCGCCTTAACGGAGCTCAGTGTGGCCGCGGGGTTCGCCGAGGTGTTCCTGGCGCGCGAGGGGCACGCGTCGCCGGTGGGTATCAACCTGCTCGAGAAGGTGCAGGTGCAAACCTTGCCCGTGTTGTTCGGCGCCATGCTGGCAGGCGTCGCGTACGTGCTGATGGGGGCCGGCATCCCGCGCAGTATTCCCGGCGTGCTCGATCAACTGGCGGCCGGTCGCACGGCCGAACTGCGGCTCGACGTCGTTGGCGCGACGGCGGAGGAGGCGCCGCGACTCCACTTTGATCCGGCCGCCTTTCTCGGGCGGGAAGCCCCTGTCCTGAGGCGGCCCTATTTCCTGGCGATCGTCTCGTCGGCCACACTTGCGACGACGTTGGTCCGCAAATCGAACGGCCGCGTCGATGGGCTCGTGGTGGAAGGCCACGTCGCAGGAGGGCACAACGCGCCACCGCGGGGCGCACTGCAACTGGACGCAACCGGTGAGCCGGTCTATGGACCCCGCGATGAACCGGAGCTGGCGAAGATCGCCGGGCTTGGCGTGCCGTTCTGGCTGGCCGGCTCCTATGCGCGCCCGGGTGGCCTGGCCGAGGCCCGCAAACTCGGCGCGGCGGGCATCCAGTTGGGGTCCGCCTTTGCCTTCTGCGAAGAATCGGGGTTCACAACGGAGATCAAACGGGAGGTGCTGCGCCTGGTCCAAGCCGGGGACGCGCGAGTGCACACCGATCCCCTGGCCTCACCCACGGGATTTCCTTTCAAGGTGCTCGAAGTCAGCGGCACGTTGTCCGATCCGGCATTGTATGCCGCGCGGGCGCGGGTCTGCGATTTGGGTTATTTGCGCCAAGCTTATCTCAAACCGGATGGCAGCGTTGGCTATCGCTGCGCCGGTGAGCCGACGGAGGACTACGTGGCGAAGGGCGGTGCGCCAGCCGACGCTGCCGGTCGGAAATGCCTGTGCAACGCGCTGCTCGGCGCCATCGGCTTCGGGCAGGTGCGAGGGCTGGCGGGCGGAGGGGTTGAACGAGCCCTCGTAAGCTCGGGAGCGGACGTAGCGGGGATTGCCCGGTTTGTTCGTCCAGGGGCCACCAGCTACACCGCGGCGGACGTGCTGGAGGCGGTGCTGTTGCCCTAGTCGCACGACCTGGCTTGATCGGGCGCGATGAATTCGACCCGATGGACGACTTGCGACGCCGCGGCGCGATTCGCCAGCACAAAGGTGCGCAACTCCTGGCGAACGCACTTAACTGCAACGAATTCGTGACGAAAACAAACTGCGGTTGCACTTACCCCGCTTCCGCGTCGTTTCAGCCACTCCACGCCATGAGCCATCGCTTCTCCATTCGATCTCTCCTGCGTAAACGAACTGCAGTCGCTCGCGGCCGAGAAGAGGTGGCCGCTTCGTCCCCGGCCGGTGTTGGGACGCTGGCGATCTCCTTCGGCAAGCCGGCCGAGCCGGTGCCGGAAGTGCTCACGCCCGCGTTTCCACAACGCCGGTTTGTCCGGAAACACTGAGAGCGATCCATCCCCGCCGGATCGTCGCCCCGCCCAGGCATGGCGGACGAACCCTGCGGCGCGGAAAGGCGCAAAAAGAGTGCGGCCGGTGGGCCGCACTCTCGTGATTCAGGCGCTGGTGGCGTGATGGGCCGCCTTAGAAGTTAAAGCCGATGCCGGCGTTCCAGAAGATGGCGCCGTCATCAAACCGATCCTCGAGATCGTCCGTGTCGGAGAAGAGCCAGGAGTACTCGGCCACGGCGAAGAGGAACGTCGAGGACTTCACGTAGTACTTGGCGCCGAGTTCGACACCGGCCGCCCACGTGTCTTCCACGTTGTCACCATAGATGCCGCCGAACGTCGCGCCAACAAACGGGCGGAAGCGCTCGTTGCCGCCGAAGTGGTAGTCGATGCCGAGGCGGGATGAGGCGGCCAGGCCGCTGTCCCCGTCGTCCGGATTGACGTAATCGAGGCTCTGGCGGAAAACGACCATCGTCCGGTCGTTGAGGTACTGGCCGATCGACAGGTTGATGGCACCGGCGGAGTCATCGAAGTCCTTGTTGGTCGCGCCGCCGGCCCCGAAGGTGAACTCGCGGGCGCCCTTCGTGGGCGTGAAGTAGGTGCCGCGATCCGGGTCGGTCTGGGCCGACAGTCCAAG
>JAEWIY010000046.1 GCA_023386835.1 Verrucomicrobiota bacterium | reverse complement strand
GGCTTGGGCGAACCCGCCGGCGCGCGACCGCCTGGTGGGCGTCTACCGCCCGCTCGAGCCGCGTGACGGCGCGGCCGCGGTGGCCGCGCTCGAACCGTTGCTCCCGACGCTGCTCGGTCGCGGCTCGCACGCGGTGCAGGAACAGGCGGTCAAGGCGGTCGAGGCGCTGCAACTCCGCGCGGCGGGCCCGGAACTGCGGCGCCTCGCCCGGCGCGACTCCGCCTCGGCGACCGTGCGGACCGAAGCGCTGCGGGTGCTGGATGTCCTGAACGACCCGGAGTTGTTGCCAACCGTCAAGGCGGCGGGTGAATCCAACGTGCCGGCGGTGCGCCTGGCGGCGCTGCCCCTGCTCGCCCGGCTGGCTCCGCAGGAAGCTCTGCCGGTGATCGAGCGCCTGATCAATGGCACGCCGGCCGAACAACGCGGCGCATTCACGGCTCTGGGCCGGCTGGACCTGCCCGAAACGGAGCGTCTCCTCGTGCAAGCCCTGGAACGTCTCGCCAGCGGGGCCATCGACCCGGCGGCGCAATTTGAACTGCTCGAGGTCGCGGAGAAGAGCAGTTCTCCACGGGTCCAGGAAAAGGTGACGCAGCAAAAGGAGGCGTGGGCCACCGCCGCCGATCCGCTCGCGCCCTTCCGTGGCGCGCTGGCGGGCGGTAACCGCCGCCGCGGCGGCGACGTGTTCTACGACCATGCCGTCATGGCCTGTGTGCGCTGCCACAAGGTCTCGGGCAGTGGCGGAGATGCCGGACCGGACCTGACGACCGTCGGCGCGCATCGGACGCCTGAATACCTGCTCGAATCCATCATCAAACCCAGCGCGCAAATCACGCCCGGGTTCGACGTGGTCTCGATCACGTTGCAGGACGGCACCGCCGAAGCCGGCACCCTTCTGGACGAAACCGCCGACACCCTCGTGCTGCGCCGTCCGGATAACTCGGAGGTGACCCTGCCCCGTCAGCAGGTGAAGTCGCGCGAAGCGGCGCCGTCGAGCATGCCGGAAATCTACGCGCACGTGCTGACCCGCACGGAGCTGCGCGACTTGATGGCGTTCCTGCAGAACCTGAAGAGCACGGAGGAACCGCCGATCAACGACGGCCCGCGCGCGCTTCGGACCGGGTTGGCGGACGACCAGGGCCGCGGCGACGAAGCGACCTTGGAGGAAGAGGAATCCGAAGGTCCGGCGCAGGAAGGCTGAGCGAGGACCACGGCGGTGGGAACCATCACCCACCGCCGGCGCTCCATGCGCCCGTGGCCTTCGCGTACGACCAAATCAAGTTCCTCGACGGGCGCTCCGTCCTGGTAAAGCCGGAGATCTTCGACTCTCAAAACAGCGTCGGCCGGCGCGGATCACTCCAGGTCGTCCGCGACGCCAATCAGCCCGAAGGCTACCGGATCGAAATCGCCATCGAAATGCCTGAGATGGGCGACATGGCGGGTGCGCACGCCCACGCCGAGAAGCTCGTGGTGCCGCCCGCGGAACTCGAATCGTTGATGCATTCGGAGTTCAACGGAGCGTTCACCTACCTGCAGCGCAAACCCGGCGGTCCGACCCGCACAGCGCCGTAGCGGGTGGGGCCGCCGCCCGAGGCGCCGAGTGGACGTTTTCACGATTTCGTACACGGTACGGCATGACGCTGCACGGCATCCACCATCTCACTGCGGTCACCGCCCGCGCGAAGGAGAATTTCGAGTTCTACACGACCACGCTCGGGCTGCGCCTGGTGAAAAAGACGGTCAACCAGGATGACGTGTCCGCGTATCACCTGTTCTACGCCGATGGCGCCGGCAGCCCCGGCACCGACCTGACGTTCTTCGACTGGCCGGCCGCGCGCGAGCGGCGCGGAACCCGCAGCATCATTCGCACGGGGTTTCGGGTGGCGAATGAACCCGCTTTGCAATGGTGGCTCGCCCGCCTCGACCGGGCCGGGGTCTGTCACAGCGCTGCCTTGGTACGGGACGGGCGCCAGACGATCGATTTCGAGGATCCGGAAGGCCAACGGTTCAGCCTGGTGGTCGATGAGACCCGGCCCGAAGGGCACCCTTGGGAACGCAGTCCCGTTCCGGCGGAACATCAGATTCGCGGTTTGGGACCAGTGGTGATCAGCGTGCCGCGCCTGGAAGCGACGGCTCGGGTCCTGACCGACATCCTGGGTATGGTGAAGGTCCGCGAATACGTTCAACCTGCCTCGATGGGCTCCGGGGAAGTCACGGTCCACGTGTACCAGATGAATGGAGACGGCCCCGCATCGGAGCTGCACGTCGCACACGAGCCGGACGCGCCGACGGCGCAACCCGGAGCCGGCGGGGTGCACCACGTTGCCTTTCGCACCACGGTAGCCGAATACGACGGCTGGGCGCGGCGGTTGCAGGAACTCGGCATGCCGAACAGCGGGCCGGTCGACCGGTTCTATTTTCGCAGCCTCTACTTTCGCGAACCGAACGGCATCCTGTTCGAACTCGCGACCGACGAACCGGGTTTTGCGGTCGACGAACCGGCGGAGACCATGGGCGAGCGGTTGGCCCTGCCGCCATTCCTCGAATCGCGGCGGGCGGAGATCGAAGCCGGCCTCAAGCCGCTATAACGCGCGGCGGCCGCCGGACCGCAGCAGAACCACCAGGGCCAGCATGCCAAGCGGGGCCAGGGCGGACGTCGCCAAGCCCCAATGCAGATCCTTGCGGTCGGCCACCCAGCCGACCAGCCACGGCATGGCGATCCCGCCCGCGTTGCCGAACGCCGCCAGCAACGCGAACATGCTCGCACCACCTTGTGGATACCGGTCGGCCGTCACGGCCAGCATGGTCGGCCAAAGACAGCTGCCGGTGAATCCCGCGAGGATGCAGGCCACAAGCGCGACCCGGTCTTCCGGAAAAAACGAAGCCGCCAGAAACAGCACCACGGACGTGGCGCAACTGAGCGCCATGATCGTGTACGGGTTCCAGCGCGTGCCGGCCGCACCAACAACCATGCGCCCAAGGGCCATCGCCACCGAAAACAGGAGCAGCGATGTGCCGCCGATCCACGCCGGGAAACCCAACGACGTTTCCACGTAAGCGGGCAGCCACTGCGCCATGCCCAGCTCAGTCGCGCCCCCCAGGAAGATGGCGGCGAGCGCCAGCAAAAACCAACCCCGCCGCAGAAGGTCACGAACCCGGGTGCGCGTGCCCTCGACGGCCATGGACGGAAAAGCCCGCGGAGCAAACCCGATGATCAACAGGAGCGGCAGCGGCGCCAGCGCCAGGCACGCCATCCGCCAGCCGAAACCAAGGCGCAGCAGCACGGTGCCGACGAGGATGGTCACGACGGCGCCGACGCAGTAGTACGAGTGCAACCAGTTCATCGCGGCCGCCCGACGCTCCGGATTCAGCGCAGCCACCACCGGACTGAGCACCATGTCGAGAATGCCCGCACCCAACCCAAGCACCACCAGCCCGATCGCGAGCATCTCATAGGTCGGGGCAAAAGCCAGGCCGAGCAGGCTGACGGCAATCAATCCATTGCCGAGCTGCGCGAACGGTTTGGCTCCCCAGCGATCCGCCAACGGACCGGTGATCACGATGCCGATGACCAGTCCGAAGAAGCCGGCCGCACCGAGGCGGCCGAGTTGCTCCGCCGCCAGACCCGACGCGCCGCCGAAGCGCTCCGACAGGTGCGTCAGAAACACCGGCAGCAGATTCAGCCCAATCGCCAGCGCCATCATGGCGCCGTAGCACAGCAACGTCAGCGTGTGCGCGGCGCGCGCATCCGACTTCATGAAGGCCGCCGGCCCACCGCGCGGCGAAGGCGAATCGAGAAAGACATGAGGCGGCACGTTGGCGGCGCCGAACGGCTACGCAATCGCGACGTGCGCCCGGCAGCCCAATTCCGCCCTCTTTGCGCTTGGCCTCGGCCAGACTTTGCTCCGGGTTGATGGAATGCGCCTAGCCCACGGTGCTTTTTTTGCCCTGTTTGTCTTCGCAGCGTCCTTGCAGCTCAACGACGCGGACCCCGCCCGCTGGGTCACGATGTACCTCGCCGCCGCGCTGGCCTGCGCGCTTGGTTTCTTCCGGCATCGGCTCGCGCGCCCGGCGGCGATTCTCGTTGGAGTCGTCGCCCTGGTTTGGAGCCTCACGTACCTGCCGTCCGTTCTCCGGCACGGCCAGATCCTCTCGATGTTTGATGAGTGGACGATGCGGAATCAGGAGGTGTTGGAGAACCGTGAGATGTTTGGTCTCCTGATCGTCGCCGCGATCATGGCGTGGTCGGCATGGGCCTTGGGTCGCAAGGGCAAACGCGGACGCACCTCCGCGCGCTAACGAAAACCCCACGCCCGGCCGCCAGCCAGCGCCGTCTCGGCCGGGCAAACGCCGTTCGACGCATTCGCGTGTTGCAAGCACGCGGCGGCCGCACACACGCCGAGTTCCAGCGCGTCGCGCAGCCCGACGCCTGCATGCAACGCGAGCAAAACGCCCGCCGCCAGGGCGTCGCCCGCTCCCGTCGTGCCGGCAATCCGCTCTGCGGGCAGCCGCACCGCACCTTGCCAGCGGCGCTCACCCGTTGCGCTCGCCGCCGCCACGCCTTCCGGCGCGTGAACCAGCGCGAGCCGCCGCACGCCGCGCTGGAGCAACGTCGCGGCGGCACGTTGACAGTCCTCCGCAATCGTCGGGGAGCCCGGCACGATGGCCACCTGCGTCAACCGTGACGCCTCGAAGTCGTTGGCAAACAGGATATCCACCTCCGGCAGCACCGGCGTGACCACGGTTTGCCAGCGGTCGCTCGCGTCGGACACGCAGTCCAGCACGGTGACAAAGCCGGCTTGCCGCGCGTTCCGCAGCACTTCGGCGGCCCGGGGCCGGCCATCCGGGCCCGCGTATCCAGATTTTGGAGCAGCAACAGATAACCGAGGTAAAGGAACCGGCCCGAGACGGCGCCGAAGTCAAAACGCTCCGGCCCTAGCCGCGCATTTGCGCCCGCGCGGTGAAAGAATGTGCGGCGGCCACCCTCGAGCTCGGGTCGCACCGGACTATCGAGCAAAGCGAACCAGCGCCCGAACGCGCTTGCCACCTCCCGGCCCACCAGGCCGGCGCCAATGACGGCGACCCGGACGCGTCGTTGGTTGTTCATGCGAGGAAGCGGGCAAGCGCACCGCGCGCGAACAGGCCGTCGTGCACCACCGCCATCAAGGCCTGGGTGATCGCCGCCGGCCGGGGATGCTGGATGATGTTACGACCGTACACGATGCCTGCCGCACCTTGTGCGAGCAGCGCCTCGGTCCGGGCCAGCAGCTCCGCCTCCGGTGCCCGGCTGCCGCCGCGGACCAACACCGGGATACCGCCCGCCGTTTCGATTACCTTGCCATAATCGACCACGTGCTCGCTCGGATCGGCTTTGATCACGTCCGCCCCGAACTCCACGGCCTGCCGCACCAGGGGAAGGATTTTGGTGACGTCGCCGTCGACCTCATCGCCACCGGCGTCTCGATCGCCCGGGGCAGATCCTCGATCCCCGCGAGGAATGACGCTTCGTTAAAGAAACCGTGATCGAGTGCGACATCGAAGCAACGACCGGTCCGGGGATTGAACAATCGCTGCAAACGGGCCTGTTTCATTCAGGGTCAGCAGAGCCGGCGGCGCGACGGAGTCGCGACCGCGCTGTCGCCCCGGCCGCGTGTATCCATCCGGCCGCTTCGTTCGCCCAGGGCGCAAAAACGAGGAACCCAATTTGACGGCGGATTTCCCGATAAGCCTCTCCAGTCCTCCACCGGCGGGTTGCGACTGGACGTTCTGCTCATCCAGAGCATGTTGAGGGCACGTTTCGCCCACCCCTGTGGGCCGGGTCCAATCCAGAATCATTTATGGCGAAAAGCGCGCCGCACGTTACCACCCCTGCTCGGCTCACGGCGCTTCGCCCGCACGCGGCCGTGCCGGCCGAAAAGCTGCTGGCGCTGCTGGGGCATGCCGATACCGCCTTGATGGTGGTGGATCGCCAGCTCGCGGTCACTTGGTTCACGACCGGCGCCCAGCAACTTTGGACGATGGACGCGGATGACGTTGGCCGCTCCTTGCCCGAGCTCGCCCGTGAATGGGGCGAAGATGAGCTGGCGGCGGAGGTGCGGCTCGCCTTGGAGCACGGCTCTGAACGTGAACACCTGGTGCACGACGCGCAGGAGCGGCTGCATGTCTGTCGTATTCGACCGGTCACGACAAACGGCGGCCCGGCCGAGGGCGCGGTAGTGACCTTTTCCCCTTTTGTCGACGAACTGGCCAACGGGGATGATCCCGCCTCAAGCTTGCACCAGCGCCTCCGGCAGGCGCAACGTGAAGCGCACGAGGCGCAGGGCACGAAGGACCAGTTTCTCGCCAGCGTCTCGCATGAACTCCGCACCCCGCTGTCGGCCATCGTGCTGTGGGCCCGCTTGCTCGCCGGCACCGGCTCGGACGACGAACAGCAATTGGGCGAAGGCATCACCGCCATTCAGCGAAGTGCGGAGGAACTGCGCGTGATGATCGAGGCGCTGGTGGACGCCTCACGGCTGGCTCGCGGCAAACTTCAGCTGGAATTCGGTTCGGTGGAACTCGACGCCGTTGCCCGAACCGTGCTCGAGAACAGTCAACCCGCGGCCGACGAGAAGGAAATCGGCCTGACCTTGGAGGTTGACCCCGCAGTGGGCATCGTCCGGGCGGACGAAACGCGGCTGACGCAGGCGCTCCAGCAGTTGGTCGGCAACGCGATCAAGTTCACCCCGAGCGGCGGGCGCGTCACCATTCGGGCCCTACGGATGGCCGATCAGGTCGAGATCCGTGTGGCGGACAACGGCGCCGGCATCACCCCCGCCGATCTGCCGTATATCTTTAATATCGGACACGGCAGCCATAATGGCGGGCTGGGCCTGGGCCTCTCGGTCGCCCGGCAGCTGGTGGAGCTGCATGGCGGCACATTGACCGCAGACAGCGACGGACTGGGCCATGGCGCGCTGTTTACAGTCCGTCTGCCGTTGCCGGCGATCGGGCCGGCACGTTCCTCAAACCCCGTCGCACCGGCGCAACCCGGACGGCCACTGGCCGGAATGCGGTTGTTGCTCGTCGAGGATTCCGCCGAAACGCGCCGAGCGTTGGTGCTGGCACTCTCCGCCGCAGGGGCGGAGGTCACGGCGGTCGACTCGAGTTCCAAGGCGCTCGCGATTTTCCGGAAAGAACGGCCCGACCTCATCGTCAGCGACCTCGGGCTGCCGAAGATGGACGGTTACGACCTGCTGCAGCAGTTCCGCCGGTGGGAACATGAGGACGACTTGGCTCCCGTGCCGGCCCTGGCGCTGACGGCTTTTGCCGGCGAACGGATCCGCCGCCGCGCCCTTGAGGCCGGTTTCCAGCGTTGCCTGATCAAGCCTGTGCAGACGGAGGATCTGGTCGCAGAGCTGGTCGCCCTGCGCCAAGGGCACCCCCAGCCGGTTTGATGCGGCTGTGTATCGTTGGACGGGCTACACCGTCCCTCACGTCGCGTCCGGCTTAAGTTTGGCGTAAACGGGACGAATCGAAATCTTGTCGGCCCCGGCAAGAATTGCCCGACGCCGGTTTCACCACCCGAGCTCGAGCGGCAAAGTTCGCCCTGGCGGACGGTCAGCCGGAAAATAGCTACCATAATTCGCTCATCATCAGGGGCTTGATAAAGCCCAAAATCCGGTGGCATGGCACTAGCGTAAACGGGTGGCATGACAGCAAAATCTGCCCACGCCGACGAGTTGCTCACCGTCACCCTCGCTCCTTCGTCCAACGTGACGCAGGCGTCCTCGCTCTCTGCTTCCCGCGGCTACGTTGCTTCGAAGCAGCAGCAGAATGAGCTGATCGAACAGCACCTCCCGCTGGTGCGGCGCGTTTTGGAGCGTATTCGCCGCACGCTGCCCCGCCACATCGACGTGGAAGACCTCCACAGCGTGGGCGTCACCGGCCTGATCGCCGCCGCCCAGCGCTTTGACCCGGCGCAGCATCAAACTTTCCCCGGCTACGCCTGCCTCCGCATTCGTGGAGCGATCCTCGACGAGCTGCGTCGGCTCGACTGGTGCCCGCGCCGCACGCGCGCCCGCACGCGCCGCATCGAAGCGGAAATCCAGGAAGCCGAACAGGCGCTTGGCCGCACGCCGACCGACGGCGAGATGAGCAAGCGTCTCGGCATGACGTTGCAGGAATACACGAAATGGCGCGAGGCCTCGAAGCCGGTGCACTTCCTCCCGCTCGATCACACGAGCGACGGCGAGGATTCCGCGCGCGGTTCGCTCCACGAAGTGATCGCCGACGACAAACATGTCTGCGTGCGCGAGTCCATGGAACGCGAAGAGTTGCTCGAGCTGATGACCGAGCGCATCCAGGCGCTGCCCGATGTGCAGAAGCGCATCCTCGCGATGTACTACTTTGAAGGCATGCGCCTCGCCGAAATCGCCGCGGTCTTCGGCCGGACTGAGTCCCGCATCTCGCAGATCCATGCGCAGGCGGTGTCGACCTTGCGTGCCGAAATCGCCGCGGCTCGCAGCCGTTAAGTTTCGTTCGATCACGAACGGCCACGGACATTTCCGGGTGGTGCGTTCGTCGTCTTTTCGGAGGCACCCCGCTGGGGGCAGAAGGTCAGGACGGGAGTCCAGCCCCGTACCGCCACCTTCCCGTGCCTGCCACCCCTTCCTCCGAACTCCGGGATAAAATCGTCGTCATCACTGGTGCGTCCAGTGGGATCGGACGAGCCGCCGCCGTCGCCTTTGCCCGGGAGGGCGCTCATGTCGTCCTCGCTGCGCGACGCGAGCAGGCGCTGGAAGAAGCAGCCGAGGAATGCCGCACTTCCGGCGTCACCGCGCTGGCCGTCGCGACGGATGTGACGCGGGAAACAGACCTGGAAGCACTCGCCCGCTCCACGCTCGACGCCTTCGGACGCATTGACGTCTGGATCAACAACGCCGGCGTCGGTTTGTTCGGCCCGTTTCTGGATGCCCCGATCGACGCACACCGCCGCGTGATCGAAACCAACCTCTTCGGTGCCATGTACGGCGCGGCTGCGGTGCTGCCGATCTTTCGCCGCCAGAGCAGCGGCGTCCTGATTACGAACATCTCCGTGGGCGGCTTTGTGCCCACGCCCTTCGCCGCCGCCTACACGGCCAGCAAGTTCGCGCTGCGCGGCTTCATGGCCAGCCTGCGTCAGGAGATGGGCAACGAAAACGGCGTGCATCTCTGCTCCGTGTTCCCCGCGATCGTGGACACCCCGGGTTTCCTCCACGGCGCCAATGTATCCGGCCATACCCTACGTCCGCCCCCGGCGCCGCTGCTCCCGCCGGAGAAAGTCGCAGCGACGTTTGTGCAGCTCGCGCGCCGCCCCCGGGCCGAAGTCGCCGTGGGTTGGGCGACGCGGCCGGCCCAGGCGGGGTACGCGCTGGCGCCGCGGCTGACGGAGTCGATCGCCGGCGCGCTTTTTCGCCGCGTGAATCGCCGCGGCGAACCGGCTCGGCGCACGACCGGCAACCTCTTTGTCCCAGTCCGGGAAGGCACCGGCACGAGCGGCGGATGGCGCGCTCCCGCCCGACGGTTCAAACCGCTCCCGGCGCTCCTGCTCGTGGGTGCCGCCGCCGGAGCCGCGGTGTGGGTTCGCCGCTCGCGCTCCGCCGAGCGTTTCGACTGACGGCCCGTCAGCCGACCCAGGCAGGAGCGGGAACGGGGCTCACGTGCCGGCGATTTCCTGCTCCACCAGGTACTCGTTGATCGCGTGGGCCGCCTTTAGCCCCTCCGCGGCGGCAATCATCGCCATCTGCAGGCCGCTGGACGCGTTGCCTGCCACCCAGAGCCCCGGCGCAACCGAACACGTCTCCGGGCACACGGTGATGGCGCCCTCGTCGGACAGCGGGCAGCCGAGCGACTCGGCCAGCGGAGAACGTTGATGCTGGTAGGTCGCCAGGAAGACCACGCGCGTGGGCAGTTCACTTCCATCCACAAACCTCAGCCGCTCCACCTGAACGCTCGAGCCCTCCAGGGCCGCCACCTTTGTCTTCACGACTTGGATACCGAGGCGGCGGCAGTGATCCACCTCTTCCGAAGTCAATGCATCCGCGCCATCCGTGCAGAGAAAGAGCTCTGACGCCCATTGCCGCAGCTCCAGGGTGAAGCCGTACACTCCGACGGCGCCGCCCAGCACGACCATGCGCTGGTCGCGCACCTCCCAACCGTCGCAGAACGGACAAATGAATGCACTATGTCCCCAGAACTGCCGGAAGCCTTCGACCGCCGGCATCTCATCAATCAGGCCCGTGGCCAGAAGCACAGTGGAAGCCGTGATCCGGTGTCCATCGGCCAGCCGCACGATGAAGCCGGCCCCTTGGCGCTCCGCCGTCTCCACGCGTCCCTCCCGCCAAGACACGGTGGGATAAACGAGCACCTGCTCGCGCCCGACACGCAGGAACTCGTCGGGCGGCATGCCGTCGCGCGTCAGAAATCCATGCACGCCGCGCGACACCGCGTTGCGCGGGCGCCCGTCGTCGCACACGAGGACCCGCCGCCGGCACCGCCCCAATACAAGGGCCGCACTCATGCCGGCCACCCCGCCGCCAATGACGATCACCTCGTAATCCAAGGACGGAGCTGACGGCGTGAGACTCACGCGCGTTGGTCAGGGACCCGCGCGCGCCGTTCCGCGCCAAAAAAAGAACGAGCGCCGCGAAGGGCGCTCGTTCACGCGGTCCGGGTGGGACCGTTTCGCTACTGAGTTATTTTTTCTATTCAGCGACCGCACGCTCGAGGCTTTGCGCCTGTTGCAGGTGCTCGCGCAAGGAGCCGATGTGCTGGCTCGCGAAAGAGCGGACTTCGGGATCCTTGGCGTCTTTCGCAGCTTTCTCGAACAGCTTCACGGCATTCTCGTGCTCTTCGACCATCGTCTTCACGAACCGTTCGTCGAACTCGCGACCGGTGGCTTGCTGAAGCTGCCGCACATCCCGGTCGTCCATCATCGCCATCGCACCCTGGCGTTGCGTACCGGCGGTGCCCGCCGTAGCGGTCGAAGAACTACCGAGCCCGCTCATTGCCGTGCCCGCGCCGGTGCTTTCCGGAAGGTTGCGGGTGGTGCCGGCGTTCTGGCTGCCACCGGAAACGTGCGACTGCGTGTCGGACTTGCCGGTGCTGCTCGCCATGCCGCCCATCGCGCCGTGCGCCTTCTGCTTCAGGTGCGCGAGTTCACCCTCGAACTCAACGCCCTTGCTTTGCGCAACGCGAAGCAACTCCTGGTTCATCATCTTGTGCTCGCGGGCAAGTTCCTCGGCATACTCGCGCACCTGCGGATTAGCCGCCTTCTCGGAAGCAAGCTGCGCGAGGGTCTGCTCCTTCAAGTTACTCTTTGCGGCTTTGGTGATGAACTCCTTGTCTTCCCGCTGGAGTTGCTGGCCGGTCGCCGCCTGGCGCGAGTTCATGCCGGAGGTCGATCCGGTGGTGCCGGTCGAGGAAGTGGTGCTACCGGTCGTGGACGATGTTGTCGCCCGTCGCGTCGTGTCGCTTGAGCTTCCGCTGGAACTCGAGCCGCTGGTCTGCGCCACGGCTGGCGCCGCCGCCAAACACGTCGCCAAGAAGGCGGCCGTAAAGGTGGATTTCTGTCTGCGCTTCGAAAGGTAGGGTTTCATCGGAACACAGTACGCCCCCACTCGAGCAGCTGCCATCGGGCGCCGGGCGGCGCGAGCGTAGCGGCATGTTCCGCGTGCTTCTACCGTCGTGACTCCGACATCGAATCCGGCGAAGCGACGTGCCAAAAAGGGGCAACGGCGAGCAGGAACAAAGGGAACCAACCGGGGGCGCTACGTTCAGTGCCCACAAGCGCCTTAGTGGCGCGGAAAGGATTATTCTCGCGATGGGTCCCGGCTCGCGAGCCGGATGAAAGAACACTCTAGCGTAGAACCCGAACCGTAGCCTCGGCAGGACCCGTACCACGGTGTCCGTAAGAACTCTGAGTCCGAACCGGCGTGTTCTGACTAAGGGTTCTGTAAATGCCGCGCGAATGTGAAGAAGCGTGGCCTGTAGGCATTGACCGAACCCTGGGTAATGCCGCTCGTCTTCATCAGCGTCCGACCGGCGATGGAACCCCACAGCGTTCCGGAGCCGCGGATGCCCGGACCCCGTGGTCCTGCCGATGCCCGATGAAGGGACCTTTGGCCGCACCGTGAGGTCGGCTTGGCGCCCGTAAAAGGAAAGACACAGCAAAATGATGATGACGAACCCAGAATCCGATCGAACCCTCCGAGCGACCTCCCCCGCCCGAAGTCCCGCGCGTGCCTTGTTCCGCCCGTTCGTTGCAGCCGCTCTCACGCTGGCCGCCGCCCATGCGAGTTTCGCGCAGACCACCCCTCCGGTGACGTCAGGCCTCGTCCTGCGGCTCGAAAGTGAATCGGGTATTGTTAAATCCAGTACCGGCGCCGTCACGCGTTGGACGGACCAGTCCTCGATGAAGAATGACCTTTTCGGCTCCGGTGATCCGGCGCTGAAGTCCGCCGCCACCCCCTCGGGCAAGCCGGCGGTCAGCCTCGACGGCAGCGGCGACAAGTTTGAGCGCTCCGCCCCGAACTACGCTTTGAACGGTTTTCCCACCGGGAATGCCAACCGCACCGTGTTCCTCGTTGCGCGTTACGAGAAGAACTCCGCCTGGAGCGGTTTCGCCTACGGCGCGGGCAAGGCCAACGCCGCCTTCGGCGTGGTCGCGCGGCCCAGCGGCGGTGAACTGACCGCCCAAGGCTGGGGCACGTCCAACGACCATGTCTCCAGCACCCGCATCTTCGGCAACTGGCAGCTCCTCGGCGCCACGCACCAGGACGGCACGGTGCGCCTCTACCGCGACGGCTCCCAAGTCCTGTCCAAGGCCCACAAGTTCGCCACGACCAACACCAAGGTCGTCCTCGGCCAGGAAATCGCGCAGCTCGGCTACAGCACCATGGATGTCGCGGCCGTGCTCGTCTACAACCGGGCGCTCAACTCCACCGAGCGCGCCAGCGTCGAATCGTACCTGCGCGGCAAATACCTGCAGGCCACCGCCACCAACACGGCCCCCAAGGTCTCGATTTCCAGCCCGACCTCGGGCGGCAGCGTGACGGCCGGGACGAGCGTGAAGTTCGCCGGCACGGCGACGGATCAGGAAGATGGCACCCTCAGTGCCTCGCTGGAATGGCGGTCCGACCGTGATGGCCTCCTCGGCCGCGGCGCCTCGCTCACCACCTCCAAACTGACGGTCGGCTCGCACACGATCACCGCCTCCGTCACCGACAGCCGCGGCGCGAAGGATTCCGCCCGCATCACGTACACGATCAAGGCGCTCTCCTCTCCCGCTCCCGCCCCGGCTCCGGACCCGGTGCCGACCTCCGGCTCGAAGATCTCGTTGTTCAACGGCAAGGACCTGAGCGGACTGTACGTCTGGTCGGCCAAGTACGGCCGTTCCGATCCCACGGGCGTGTTCCGCGTCCAGAATGGCCTGATCCGCGTTGCGAGCGACCTGCCTTACGCGGTCCTGACCACGGAGAAGGAATACTCCAACTACATCATGGTCCTCGAATTCAAGTGGGGCACCGCGACGTACGGCGACCGCACGGGCAAGGCGCGCGATGCGGGCGTGCTCGTTCACAGCCACGGCCGCGACGGCAGCTGGCGCGGGCGGCACATGGCGGGCATCGAGTCGCAGGTCATGGAAGGCGCCATGGGCGACCTGATGCTCCTGCGCGACACCACGTCCACCGCCACGCCGATCCGGATGAGTGTGGCCTGCAGCTCAACCTCTTGCGGCGGTGGCACCAGCTGGTACTGCCGCGGCCATCACCGCTGGACCCAGTCCAGCAGCCGGAAGACGTTCCAGAACGACCTCGACACTGTGCACTGGTACGGTTGGGACCCGGCCTGGAAGGACGTCGTCGGTTATCGTGGCCGCACCAACGTTGAGAAGCCGAACGGCGAGTGGAACCAGATGATTGTCGTCTGTGACGGCGACCGCATCGAGGTCTTCGTCAATGGCGTGAAGGTCAACGAGGCCTTCAGCGTCTCGCCCTCCCGTGGCAAGATCCAGCTGCAGTCCGAACAGGCCGAATACTACATTCGGCGCTGGGAGCTGCAGATGCTCGACTGAGCACCCGCCTTCAGGTCTTAAAACTGCAAGGGCTGCCTCTCCGGCAGCCCTTTTTGTTTTCCAACCTCAGCTCGACGCAGGCGGGATACGCAGCCCTGCCTCCTTGAGCAACGCGTCGATGATCTGCGTCTTCTCCGGCAGCGACAGCGCGCCCGGGTGCAAGCCATTGTGTCGAACCGTGCCATCCGGAGCGACAATCGCCATGTGCGGGATCCCGGTGACACCGAACTCCGGGTTGAAGACCGGCTGCGAGCTGAAGGCGATGGTCCAGTTGATGTCGTGCTTTTTCACATACTCCGGCATCAAACCGCGCTCCTTGTCCGGGTCGTTGCGGCAATCGATCGGTTGCGCCTGCAGCCCGTGCACGCGGCCCTGCAGGCTCGTGACGCCCACGATCTCCACATCATAGCCCTCGTAGTGCTTGGCGAGTTCCCGGATCTGCGGAAACGAGGCCACACACGGCCCGCACCACGTGGCCCAGAAATCGAGCACCACGACTTTGCCGCGCAGCGAGCTCAGCGACTTCAGGTCGTCCTCCGTGGCCCAGTCAAAGGCGATCTCCGGCGCCGCCTGGCCGACCAACGCGAGCTTCGCCTTCTGTGCTTCAATGCGCTCCTTCTCGCCCTGGATGATCCGATCCACCGAGCCGGCCGCCCGGGAGGAGGGAAACTCCATCTGAAGTTGCTCCAACACCGCAAACCCCATCTCGGGCTGCTCCAGCACCTGGAGGTAGAGGGTGGCCTTCAACATCATGATATTCGGCGCGTCTTCCCCGTCCGCCTCACGATACTTCTCCACCAGCGCGTCGAGCGCCTGAATCTCCGGCGCGAGGGCCTCCTCGGATTTCTGGCCCGCGCGCAACTTGGTCGTAACCTGCTGCACCACGGCCCGAACCTCGGCCTCCGCCGGGCTGGGATTCTCGCTCGGCGGGTTTTGCGCCGGCGCGGAAAGGGCGAAAATAAGCGACAGCGCAGCCGCCACGATGTGGGTATGTTTTTTCATGCAGTAAAAGAAGGACCGCGGACCGTACGCCCGTCGCGCACCGTCGGCAAGAGCTCACCGGGCGGAGGCTTCGAGCGGAGGCGGACGCAAGACCCGAAACGGCAACGAGTACTCCGCGTCCGCCCAGCGGAAGCGCAACACGCCACCGCCCTCCGACCGCCGCTCGATCACGATCGTGAATTGCTGCACCGGCGATGAGAGCGGCTGCCGCGTCATCTCCACCTTCAACACGTTTTGCGATTCGTCGTACTGTGTTCCCCACTGGCCTGTCTGCCGGTTCACGATGAGCTGGCCCTTGCTTTCATTGGGAAGGGTAAACAGCGAATATGTTCCAGCCGGGAGCCGCTGACCGCCGAATTCCAGGTCCCAGGTTGTGGTCAGCGTCGTCGCTTCATTGGCTCCGGTGCGCCAGACTTTGCCATACGGCACGAGCCCTCCCCAGATCTTGCGCGGTGCTCCGGTGCGAGGGTCCCGGATCTGCGGCCGACCGTACACGATCGTGATGTCAGAACCATCGATCCGAGCCGCCACCGATTCCCGAGGACTGATCGGCGGCTGCTGCGCGTGCGAGGGCAGTATCGAACCGCCGGAGACGAGGAAAACCACCAAAAAAAGCCGTCGCCACATGACGGTGCACGGTACCCATCTCGTGCGATTCGTCCACGGGTTGCCCCGCATCGCGAGAATCAGGATGGACAGCCGCGCCAGTGACGACTTGTTCGGGCAGCATGTCGTTCACCCCGTCCCCTTTGCGCTTTGGTATCATTGGACTCGGCATGATTGCGGAGTTTCACGCTCAGGCACTCGCGCAGGTGCAGGGGGCGCAACTGACGGCAGTCGCGACGCGCGATGCCGCCAAGGGCCAGGCTTTCGCGGCGCGGCATGGCGTCGCCTTCGCCGGCACTTCGGTGGAGGACTTGGTCCGGCGCGACGACGTTGACGCGATTTGCATCACCACTTCCGCAGGCGCCCACCTCGAGCCGGCAAGAGTCGCCGCCCAGGCCGGCAAACACCTGGTCGTTGAGAAGCCGCTCGAAATCAATCTGGAGCGAACCGACGCGCTGCTGGAGGCCGCGGAGAGCGCGGGCGTGCAGGTCGGCGCGATCTTCCAGAGCCGCTTTGGTGATGGCGCGCGCACCGTCAAGCGTGCCCTGCACACGAGGCGGCTTGGTCGCATGGTCTTGGCCAGCGCGGCCGTAAAATGGCACCGCAATGCGGACTACTATCGCGGCACGCGCGGGCAGTTGCGCGTCGACGGTGGCGGCGCGTTGCTGAACCAGGCGATCCACGCGGTCGACCTGTTGCAGTGGTTTGCCGGACTGCCCACGGAAGTCTTCTGCTGGACCACCCGTCGGGTCCACACGCAGATCGAAACGGAGGACACCGCCGTGGGGACGTTGCGTTTCGCGGACGGTGCTTTCGGCTCGATCGAGGCCAGCACCGCGATCTGGCCGGGTTGGCAGCGCCGAATCGAGCTTTGTGGCGAATCCGGCTCCATCGCGCTTGAGGACGATCGCATCACCCGCTGGGATTTCCGCGACGCGCAACCTGAGGACGAGGGCATCCGCGTCGGCGGGGCCGCAGCGGCTCTCGGCTCCGGCGCCAGCGCTCCCAACGCGATCAGCGTCCTTGGCCACCAGCGGCAGCTGCAGGACTTTGTGAACGCCGTGCGCGAAGGCCGGCCAGTGGAACTGGGCGGGCGCGAAGCCCGAAAGGCCGTTGCGCTCGTGTGTGCGATGTACGCCTCGGCGAAATCCGGACGGGCCGAGTCCGTATCAGCGGGTCAGTCCTCGTAGCACCTGCCTGCGCGCGAACGTACGCGTGCGGCAACCCTAACAATGCGCTGCGATCCGCCGACGGTCGGTGGAGGCGGCACCGTGGCTGGGGACACCCGCGCCGGTTCGCGGACGGACATAAATCCGCAACGGTTCTCCGCTTCTGCTGTCGAAGCCGCCATGCCTTCGAAGAAGACCACCCATCCGGCCCCTACGGCCCCTGCGGGCCAGAACCGGTTGACGCGGTTTCTCCGCGATCCGGCCAACAAGCGGCTCAGCACCGCGGAATTCGTCGAACGCGGAGTGCTGTGCGTCAGCGAGGCGGAAATTCGGGCGCTGCAGGCCGAGCTCGGCCAGGTCCGGCAGAAGATTGACCAAATCCCGGACTCCCAACGGCTGCAAAGCCGGCTGCACTTGCTGGCCCAGTATGTGGAGGAATCGCGCAACGGCACCGTGCACGCGACGGACACATGTCGGGAGGCGGCCTTCGCCCTCGCCTACTTCGCCCACGGTTCGGATCGAATTCCCGACGAAACGCCGGAGTACGGGCTGTTGGACGACGCGTTGGTGGTCGAAGCGGTACTCGAGCGCAATTCAGCGGCCCTGCGTGAGCACTGGCAGCGGGCCAATCGTCCGTGGCCTGAGCCGGCCTGAAAGGCATGACAAGGTCGCTGGCCAGCCCCGGCTTCAGCCGCCGGCGACCCGTTGCCCAGCGGAGAACCCAAGCCTTGGTCTGCGGGTTGACGCTGCTGTTCGGGTGCTCCGGACGCGGTGAGGACGCCGCACTCCAGGCACTGGACGAGGTGCGCAGGGCCTACGAACAGCGGCAGTTTCAGGCGGCGCTGGAGGCGATCAACACCGCCACCGAGGCGATTGCCAACGCCAGCGCCCAGCAGCTCGTCGACGCGCTGCCTGAACCGCCCGACACCTGGGCGGCCGACCCGGCGACCTCCCACACGGCTCCCGGAACAGGCTCCGCCCGGATGGTGAGCACGCGCCGTGGCTATCGTTCGCCTTCGGGCGGACGCGTCACCGTCGCAATCGAGGCGAACTCCCCCATGCTCCAAAGCTTCGCCATGGTCTTCACCAACCCGATGATGCTGCAGGCGAGTGGTGCGCAGCTGGAGACGGTGCAGGGGCAGGCTTTTGCGCTGAACTACCGGGGCGCGGAGAAGAAAGGCGAAGCCAAGAGCATCGTCGCTGAACGCTATCTCGTCGTCATCACCGGCGAGAACGTCAGCCGTGAAGAGCTCCTCGCGTTCGCCCGCGCGCTGAAGCGCGATGAGCTCGAAGCAAAGCGCTGAAGCGCGCGTATCCACGAGCCTACGACGGCTCCACCGGGGCATCTGGTGACGTCCGGGCAGGTCCGGTCAGCCGCTGCATGGCGCACCACGGACATGTTGCCAGCGCGCAGGCCGCGCGCATGCTGCGGCCCATGCGTCTTCTCCGCCCCGTCAGCCGTGTCGCCTGCTATGTTCTCGCGCTGCTCTGCTTCGGAGGCTGCAGCACCGTTCAACCACCCGCGACGCAAACGTCATCGCCCGCCGGGCTCAACCTGCCGGGACCCGACGTTCCCCTGCCGGGTGCCGGTCCGTTTCGCCGGGCGGACTGGTTTGAACGCCTGTGGAACGAGCGCCGCGCGCATTTTGCCGCGCGCCTGCAGCAGGACCGTGGCGCGATCGTTTTTCTCGGCGACTCGATCACGCAGGGTTGGGGTGATGACTTGGGCGGCTCCTTTGCGGACGCCCGCGTGGCGAACCGCGGGATCGGCGGCGATACCAGCCGCGGCGTCTTGTATCGACTCGCTGAAGACGTCATCGCGGTGCAGCCGCGCGCCGTGGTGCTCCTGATCGGCACGAACGACATCGAGGAAGGCGCCACACCCGAGGTAATCCGCAACAACGTCGCGTTGATCATCAGCTCGCTCCGGCAAGCCCAACCCCGGTTGCCCATCTTCCTGTGTGAGGTGTTCCCCAGCTCCGAACGCATGCGCCGTCCAGCCGCGACGATCCGCGAACTGAATCGGCTCTATGCGGAGTTGGCCCAAAAAACCGACGGTGTGACCTTGGTGCCCACCTACGCGGTCTTCGCTGACGCCAAGGGCGATGCCAAGGAAGCCGAGTTTCCCGACCTCCTGCACCCGAATGACGCCGGGTATGCGAAATGGGCCGGCGCGGTTCGACCGGTGTTGCAGCAGGCCGGTCTGCTGGAGCGCTGATCGCACCGCACTCCCCACACGACGCCCTGCCACGCGTTTCGACCGGCGCGCAGCCCTTCAGGTCGTGCGCCGGCGGTTCGCGGCCTCGTCGTCCAGCGTTTGATCGGCCGGGTCGTACTGCCGCGCGTTCTGGATGTCGTCGCGCGTGAGGTTCACCACCACGTGAGACTCGGGCCAGCTGATATTCGCGATGGATTGGGGCGACAGCACCACCTTCTTGCCCGGCCACCAGTTGCGCGTATCGACCACGATGAAACGAATCTCCCACGTGGTATCATCGATCAACAGGTCCTCAACGTGGCCAACGTCACCGTCGCTCGCCTGCACGTGATAGCCGATCACCTCACGCGCACTTCGTAGCTGCGGTCGATCGCGAACCTCCTGCGCCTCCTGGGCGCCACGAGCGGCGGCGACCATCTCGGCGTCCGCGCCCGCACCAGGAATCACGGCGGGAGTCACCGCCTCGGTCGGCTGATCCGTCGCGGGACGAATCGGGAGACTCTGAGTTGAGCCGGCCGGCAAGGCATAGTCGGACCAGCCGTAGTGCTGGCGCAACTGCCGCTCGAGCTCCGTGGTCAACGGTTGTGTGGGATCAAACTGCGGGCTTTGCCGCACCTGCTCCTTGCTTAAGGGCGTCGGCAGCCGTTGTGCATCCCACTCCGGCCGCTGGACCGCTTCCGGGGCGATGATGACGTGCCGCTCCGCCAGCCAGCGGCCCGCATCGACGACGAAGTAACGCAATTTCCAGCAATCGTCGTCGAACAGGAAGTCGTTGATCTCACCAACGGCTCCGTCCGACGCGAGCAGTTGGTATCCGTACAGGGCGGTGGCGGGGCGAATCATGGGTCCTCCGGGTTTGGGTTGCCCACGGGACCGCCACGAAGGCTCGTGGTGCCATGCCGGAGGACGCACGCGATGATCCGAGGTCGGTTCCGCCCTCCACCCGCGGCGATGTATCCATCGTTCAACGATCGACGCTCGGCACGACCTTCCAGTCACTCATGAGGTTGTGGCGGGCGGGTGAATTCAGTGCCTCGCGCACCGCCTCGGAAAGGGCGGCAGCGATGCGATCCGGGCCTTCGACCGGTTTCGGACCCAACGCCGAAAGGCCATGCTCCACGTCTTCCAACTGCACCAGCCGACGGTCGAGATCCACCACCCGATCGAGATCCTCCAAGGCGGTTTCCAGTTGCCGGCTCCGATTGGGATCGTTGCGCAGCGCCCGCACTTGCTCCGCGAGCCGCGCCGTCTCCGGCCGATTCTGGATCCGTCGCGCCATCGCGGGGTGCTCTTCCTCCCGCGCCAAGCCGTAGATTTCCACCAACTGCTCGAGGCTGTAGGAACCTGCCTGCCGGGGGTTCAACAGCGAATAGATCTGGCTGTTGCGCGAAGAAAACTCCGCCCGCGCCTGACTGCTGAGGCTGGCGCCAAATTGCAGGTCCTGGCGCGCGTTCGCCGCCGCCTCGCGCAACGTTTCGACCCGTTTTTCGAGCCCCAGCAGGTTGTCGAGCGCGAGCATGCGGCCGATCAGGCGATTGCGCCCGGTCTCCGTCACGTCGGCGACACGGTCGCTCATCGCGCGGTACCGCGGTGCATCCCGCAACGCCTGCAACACGTCCGAATTCGCCGGTTCGGTCAGGATCGCAAACAGCGCCACCAGGTCGCGTTCGGAGTAGAAGCCTGCAGCGTCCTCGTTGAGCAACGCGTACACCACCGAGCTGTGCGCGCCCACCTCGGCCTGCGACTCACTGGCGCGGTCGTCCGCGATTGCCGTGAACTGCGAAATCTCGGCGCTGCGCTGCAGGAAGCGCTGAATGGTTTCGCGCGAAGCGGTTTGATGGTAGCTGCGCAAGATCGCGACGGCATCCGTGTAGGTCAGCGTCTGCGTGCGCAACCCGGCGAGGATGTTACGACGCTGTTCCGCCCGAAACTCGCGGATCTTCTGGATCACCACCGGCAGGCTCGGCGCGATCAAGTAGTGCGCCTCCACATTGCGCCACTGCGCGTTCATCGCCGTCACGCCCGTTCCCAGCAAGGCGACCGCCCGCGAAGACGCATCCGTGATGCCGAGCACGGCCGTGCCAAGCCCCGCCGCGACATTCGCGGTATTTTGGTAATAGTGGGAATTTGCCTGCAGCGAATACTGCTCCCGAAACCAACGCTCCACGATCTCGTCCGAGACATTGAGGCCGGCCGCGATGAATTCGTTCACGTCGGCCGGATGGTTGTTCTGCGCGCGGGTCGACAGGGCGAGGAAATGCTCCGTCAGATCCATCAGCGGAATCCGCCGCTCCTTGCCGGATTCATCGACGACCACAACACTGGCCGTCGCAAAGGAAGGCAGCGGATCCGGGTGATAATGCGGACGCCGGTCGCGAAGCGAACGGCAACCAGCGGAGCCAAGGAGGAGCAGAACCAGGCCGGAGAGGACGAGCAGGCGCACAGTTGCCGGGTAGACAAAGGGTTCCGTGCGTTGCTCCATCGATTTCAAGACGAGCGATCTCAGCCGCGTGAGATTCGGCCGACGCAGGCGCGTCTGGTCAGGTTTTTGGAACCGAGCCCATCCTGCCAAAACTGAGGCATTCCGGCATACGGCATGCCACCATCCGACGGCGTGCCTTGGCCAAAGGGTGCACAGCGGACACCCGCGGACCGAGCTAAGGTTGAGCATGAGCACGTCCCTACCCCTTCCTCCGGTTCGTTCTGCGCCGAAGCTTACGCGGTTCCTTACTTTGGCCTGGGTCGCCATCCTGGCGAAGTGCGTGTGGGTTTGGTGGGCCGTCCAGCACTGGCATCTGCCGGTGCATCCCCTCTGGATCATCGCGCCGACGCTCGCCTGCGCCGCTTTGGCCACCTGGCTGTGGCTGGTCGAGCGCGACCCGTAGCCCCCGCGGTGCCAGTTGTCACACGAAATGTCCTGCGCCCTCATTTGTATCCGGACACGGATACACCCGGGGCTGATGACTGCGTGGACCCGCCCACGCGGCCCAGCGCGTCCATCTCCCTGGCTGTATCCGGATCCTGAATCGCCCGATGAATGCGCGCCGCCCGGGCGGCACTGCCGAGCGCCTGCTCGAGTTGCGCCACGGAGGCACTCTGCAGCGCTTCAAGCGTGCTGAACGCCTCGCCCAAACGTTCGGCCACGGAACCGGTCACGCCGGACAGCCCAAGCCCCGCCAGCACGCGCGCCACCGGTGCCGTGCGAGCGGAGGCCAATGAGCCCGCCAGCTCGGCCGCCGCGCGCTCCGGCATGACCGATTGCAGGTCCGCCGCCGTCAGCGCGAACAGATCGGGCAAGTCGCGCACCAGCTCCAGCTCCACCAGCCGCCGCGCGACCCGCGGCGTCAACCCACGCAAGCCCAGCGCTTCCGCCCGGGCGAGGTGGAGCAAACGACCTTCGAGGCGTGCAGGGCACGTGCGGTTCTCGCACTGCAAAACTTGTCCGTTCGAACGCCACGCCAGCGGGTGGTGACACGACGGACACAGCTCGGGCGGGCGGATTGGTTTCGCGCCAGGTCGCCGCTGCGTGAGGTCGACTCCGACGATCAACGGAATGATTTCCCCGGCCTTCTGCAGTGACACCACATCCTCCTCGTGCAGATCCCGGCGCATGACTTCCCCTGCCTGATGCAACGACGCTCGCTGTATCCGGCTGCTCGAGACATAAACCGGCTCGAGCTCCGCGACTGGCACGACCTGGCCGGTGCGTCCCACCTGCCAAGTCACGGCACGCAACCGGGTTTGCACCTGCTCGGATTCAAACTTTCGCGCGATCGCCCATCTTGGCGCCGCCCGGCTGTGACCGAGTTTCCGCTGCAGCGCCAACGCATCAACCTTGACCACAACGCCATCCAGCGGAAACGCGTAACTCCTCCGCGCTTCAGGCCAATGCTCGATCGCCGACGTCAGTTCCGACTCGTCGCAAAGCACGTGGTCAACCACCCGGAAGCCCCCTGCCCGCAAACAGGTGTACCAAGCGGCTTGCGTATCCGGGCCGGCCTGGTCTTCCGCGAACACGGCCCCAATCCCGTGCACAACAACCTCGCCGATGCGCCCCGCACCTTCCGAAGTCGAGTCGGATTGCAAGCGCCCCGCTGCCAGGGAGCGCGGGTGCGCAAACGGGGCGTCACCGACCCGCTCTCGTTCTGCATTCACGCGCCCAAACTCCTCCCACCGCACACAGTATTCCGCGCGCACCTCCAATTGCTGCGGCCACACCCACCCGCTACTTTCACGCAGTTGCCGCGGCACGCCGGGCAGCGTCGCAACGATCGCCGTGACGTCCTGGCCGACTGCGCCATTCCCACGTGTCGCCGCACGCACAAAGCGCCCAGATTCGTACACGAGGTTGAGGGCCACCCCGTCAAGTTTCGGCTCCACGAGATACTGCACCGTCTGCGGAGCGAGCGTCCGATGGGTTCGCTGCAGAAACGACGCGAGTTCCGCCTCGGTGAACGCCTTGCGCAGCCCGAGCATTGGCGAAAGGTGCGCCACTCCCACCTCACCGGCCGGACGATCGTCGCCGACACCCAGTTCATCCTCGCTGCTGTCCGACTCCGACACCCCCTCTGCCTGAGCGAGTTCCTCCCACTCCCGGCGCAGCGCATCGTATTCACTGTCGCTGATGACGGGTGCGCCTTCGACGAAGTACCGGTGGTCGTGCTCGGCCAGCTCACGCGCCAGTTGCTCGCGCCGGCCGGATGCCGGCTCCCCGGCCTGGAGTGAGCACCTCCGGGACGACAACCCACCGCCGTCCACCGCCAGCGTGGCGAGCACGATCAGGATCCAGGCGAGAGCACGCATCTCGCCCTTGAGAACGAATGCGCTCGTCCAAATCTTTCAGTCGAACTGCGGCTCAGTGCAACGCGTCCCTCACCGCCGCGTTGAGCTCTTCCAACCGGAACGGTTTTGAGAGGATCCGCCGGACCGACAGCGCGTGCAGCTCGCGCCGATGTTCGTCGGTCAGGTTGCCGGAGAAGGCGATCACCGGCAGGTCCGGAGCGTGGGGGCGCAGGTGTTTGAGCAACGTGATGCCATCCATCACCGGCATGCTGACATCAACCAGCAGAAGTCCGATGTCGGCTTGACGCTGCTTGAAGACGTCCAGGCCTTGCGCCCCGTCGCCGGCTTCCAAACAGGACAGGTGCAGGCGCTGCAGGCTGCGCGTCACGACGCTGCGCACGACCATTTCGTCGTCGACCACCAGCACCGTTGTGCCCGCCGGCAACGGCGCCGGGGCGGCTTCGGCAGGCACGCCCACCGGTGTGGTGGGAGCTTCCGTGGCGGGCAGGTAAACCGAGAACTGCGTGCCGACTCCCACCGTCGTCTCAACCGCGATGTGGCCACCATGACCACGCAGAATACCGAGCGTCGTCGAAAGCCCCAACCCGGTCCCTCGGTCCGGTTCCTTGGTGGTGAAGAACGGATCGAAGATCTGCTCGAGCACATCCGGCGCGATGCCCGAGCCGGTGTCGCCCACCGTCAGGATGCGATACTCACCTGCCGGGATGACTTCGTTGAACGCGTCCTTCACGCGCCGAATTCGCCGCGATTCCAATCGCAGTGAGAGCACGCCTCCCTGCGGCATCGCGTCACGCGCATTCACGCAGAGGTTGAGCAACACCTGGTGCAATTGCGTGGGATCACCGAGCACATACGCGCCGACCTCGCCATGCTCTTCCTCCAGCCGGATGTTCTTCGGAAAAGTGCGGGTGATAATGCGGCCGAGTTCCTGCAGGATCGCCGTGAGATCCACGGGCACTCGCTGCCCATCCATGCCGCGGGCGAACGCGAGCAATTGGCGAACCATGCCCGCCGCCCGCTTCGCGCTGCGCTCAATATCCGCGAGCACCGCGCGGCGCTCCGGGTTCGTTTCGCCGTCGAGCAGCGACGCCCCCGCGATAATGGGCACAAGCGCATTGTTGAGATCGTGCGCGATTCCACCGGTGAGCGTGCCGATGCTCTCCAGCCGTTGCGCTCGCATCATCCGCCGCTCGACCTCGCGCCGTTCGGTGACATCCAGCGCCGTGCCCACGAGTCCCTGGCGATCGGCCTCGCCCGAGACGGGCGCCACTCCCACGATCACCCAGCGAAGGTCGCCGTTGGGGCGCACCACCCGGAGCTCCGCGGATCGTGCGCTCCCGACCACCAGGCATTCGCGCGTCAGACGCTCCGCCTGGTCGCGATCATCGGGGTGCACGCAGGCAATCCAGCCATCGCGCTCCAGTTCCTCCGGCGCACGCCCGCACAGCGTGGCCAGCGCGGTATTCACAAAATTGACACGGCCCTGCGCCTCGCCGTGCCAGATGCCGACCGGGGCCGCGGCGGCGAGCGACGCGAACAATTTCTTTTCCTCCGCGAGCAGCGTGCTCTGGTGCTGGATCTGCGCGGTGCGCTCGGCGACCGCTTCCTGCAGACGCCGGGCCTCAAGATGATAGCGTTCCGTCCGCCGTCGCACAAAACCCAGGATCAGCGCTCCGCCCAGAACCGCGTAGGCGGTGTACGCCCAGCCCGTCGCGTAGGCGGGCTTCCGCACATCGAGCGTGAGTCGCACCGGCTCCACCCGGCGGCCTCCGCCATCGCGCGCTTCAATCAACAAGGTATGCCGGCCAGGGGCGAGATTCGTGAAGTCGCGCGTTGCGTTCCGGCTCATGCCCGGCTGCTCCTCGCGCCCAAGCAGATGGAGGCGGAACTGCTGGAATTCATCCGCCCGAAACCCGGTCAACGCCGCCTCGACGCGCAGGGACGCCCGACCGGGACCAAGTTTCAACACATGCTCGCCACCCACGCCGCCCAGCAACGCCTGTCCGGTCGCCAGATTCGTCACGCGCCGCAAGACGACCTGCGGCGGAGGTTGAACCGCGGTCGGCGACGGCACATCACGGAGCAAACCAGCCGGCAACCCGATCCAGGTGGCGCCATCGTCATCCTGATACAGCGCGCGACTGCGCGCGCGAGAGTGCCCCGTCGCCAGGGCGATTGCGGCAATCGCATCCGTGCGGGGCCGTTTCGTCAGGTTGCCGACGGTGGTTTGCGGCCAGATCCACGTCTCGCTTTCGCCGGAAAACACCGGATCAAAACCAAACGGATCGTCGGAGCCGTAATAGCTCAGATCCCGGCTCGGCTCAAAACGCTGCGCGCTCTCGTTCCACCGCAACGTTCCATCCACCGACCCCACAAAAACGTCATCCCCGCGCGTGCCCAGATGCACCCAGCGATTGGGAATGCCTTCCGCCTCTCCAAATCGCTTGACCTGCCACTCCCCCGGCTGCCACCGCACCCGCGCGATCGCACCGGTGCCGAACGACACCCATAAGTCACCCGAGAGGGTCTGCGCGAGGGTGAACACCTGCTGGGTGATGCCAGGCACCGAACCCGAATCACTCCACACGTCATTCTGGCGCCGGAACACGCGCACACCGTGCCGCACGCCGGCGATGACGTGATCCGGCCGCGCACGCCAACTCACCAGCGGGTTCGGGTCAGCCGTCGCCGGCCCAAAATCCTGCCACGTGCCATCCTCCCGCAGCAGCATGACATGTCGTGTACCCACCCACAGTCCACCGGGCGTCCGGAGCAGGCTTCGCACCGGCGGCAGTTCGGGCAGTTGCACAAACGCCTGCGCGCGCCCGGTGGCGTGGCGGTTCTGCCGGAACAGACCGCTATCCGTCGCCACGTAGAGTCCACCCTGATACTTCTCGATCGCCCAAACCTCCCCGCGCAACCCATGCGCCTCACTGAAGACCGTCGCGGCGGAGCGCGGATCAACGCGTGTAATCTCCAACGCTGATCCGAGCCAGAGTCCACCGGCATCATCGAGCGCCATCGTGTACACCCGCGAAGGCATCGGCGCGGACGCGGACGACGTGATTTCGTCGAGTCGTCCCTGCTGGTCGAAGACCATGAACCCGCGATCGACGGTCGCGACGGCCAACCCGCCACCCGGGAGAGCCTGCATCGCCTGAATCTGCAACGGACGCTCGGCCGGAGGAAGCTGGCCCGGGAAAATCGTGTGGGTCCTTCCGTCCGTGTGATAAATCGTTCCCGACTCGCTGAGCAGCCAGAGACGTCCGTTCTGATCGGTCGTGTGCCCCACGAACACTTGGCCCGGCGCCGGCGAGAACAACTCCTCGGCCGCGCGGAACGTCCCCGTGGCGCGGTCGAACTGGCGGATCGGGCCATACGGCTCCGCGGTGCGAACATAGAACGCATTGCCGAGGGCAAACCCGGCGCCGCACCACGTGGGCAACTCGATCCGGGTGGGTTCGCTACCGTCGATCGGAAGGATGAGCAGCTGCACGCCATCCAGCGCGTAGATCCGGCCATCCACATAGGTCAGGGAGGAGACGATGCTGTCCGGGCGACCGCGCAACAATCCGCGCGAAACCGGCCGTGAGGTATACCCGCCTCGGCCATCCGGCGTCAGTTCGTGAACTTCGCTCCCGGTACCAACAAAAACGCGCCCATCGGGCGCCGTCGCGATGCTACTGATGCCGGAGTGCCCGCGGAGATCATCCCAGCGATGACCGTCGTACAGGAACAGCCCGCGATCCGTGCCGACAGCGAGTCGCCGATCGGGCAATTGGGCGATGACGCGCGGCCGGCCGCCCACGCCGGTGCGTTGGATCGGATAACGTTGCAGCAACGGAGAGCCCCAACGCGTCCAATCGGCCTCAACATGGGCTGCCGCCGCTTCCGCGGCGAACGACGTCGCACCGCCCAGCACAATCACCAGCAAAGCACCGCACCCAATCGATGGGCTCAACCATCGGGACAGCGTGCTCAACCATGAAGCGGCAAGGGCGTTCATCGGACGCGCAAGCAACGGCAGGACGCCGAGGGGCAGGTGGCTTGAAGCTGGCGCGGCGGCTTTGTTGGGGGCCGAACATTCGTCGTCAATGCTGGGCTGCGCACCGGCGCGATTCATGAGCCGCGCTGCTGACGGATTTGGTGCCCGATCGCCGTCATGGGAGAATTGCGACCCGGCTCGCTGCGGGCTGGGCACGCCGCGCCGAAGACCAAAGCAAGCGGAAAAGAATAGATGCTAAACCGCGATCGAACGCGAATTTCGGTAAGTTGGCTTAGACACCCCTTCAGCGCCCTTGGGCCGTTCCGGCCTTCTGCTAGAAGCTTTTCCAGCGTCACACCTTTGGGTGCGTCCATTTTTTCAACCTCCATGAGCTCTCGCTCCCCCCGTGTCCGTCCTCTGCCGGCCCCCGCCGGCGCTCGCCCCCTGGCGAGACCTGTTGCGCGTTGGCTCGCGCGGACGGATCGTTCCCTCATTCCCGCGCTCGCTGACTTCTTTGTCGCGAACGTGTCGACGTGCTACATCTCCCACACCGAATTGTGGAGCGGGCGCGCCAAGAACTTCACGCACTGGACACCCAGGCTGTCCCGCGTGATTCGGAAGGAACTACGCGAGACCTTTCGGGACCGGCAAAAACGCATCGCGGTGATCGAACGGGGTGGCGAACGCGTCGGCATGGCCGTCATCGTCGACCTCGGCCGTTATGCGCTCCTGGAGGATATCGTGATCAAACGGGAGAGCCGCGGCACCGGTGTCGGCCGGACGTTTGTGCGGTGGATCTTCCGGGAGCTCCGTGAATCCGGCAAAGCCTCGGTGTTTCTCGAGAGCGGCGGGCGCAATCACGCCGCGCACCGCTTCTTTGAGAAACAAGGCTTCCGGCGGGTCTCGATCCAGATGTGTCGCCCGTTGGCGGCGTAAGCGAGCTTCGGCCGTCGCCGCACGCGGCGGCCGTGGTGAGGCCGTTCCGAACCGCCCGTCCACGACAACGTGGCGGGTCTTCCGCAACCGACCGGAACCACTCCGCTTCGGCGCGTACTCTCTGCCGTACCCCCGCGGCGCGACATGAAGCTGTTGGATTTCCTGCAAGGCAAGTGGCTGGGCCATCCGTTGCACCCGGCCGTCGTCCACGTGCCGCTGGGCCTGTGGCCAATCGCCACTGTGCTGGACGCGATCGCCTTCTTTGGCGACGGCGCCAATCACACGCTGGCGCGTCTGGCCTGCTACGCAGTGATCCTGGGACTGGCCGTCGTGCTCATCGCTGTGCCAACGGGGATCGCTGACTGGACGTCGATCAAGAAAGGACGCCCGGCCTGGCAGCTCGCGTTGTATCACCTGCTGTTCAACGCCGTCGCCACCGTGTTCTGGGCCATCAACCTCGCCCTGCGGCTCAGTGCGTGGGACGAGATCGAGCCCGTGACCACCGGGGTGCTCGCGACGTCGGTGCTCGGCTCCCTGCTCGTCCTGGTTGGTGGATACATCGGCAGCCGGTTGGTGTTCGCTTACGGCATCGGCGTGGCGCGGCAGTCGAAGAAAAAGTGGCGAAAGCTGGCCATCGAAGGCGGCTCCAAGGTTCCGGAGGAATCATGACGACGTTGAGAAATGCAGCCGAGGGGCGTCCTTTCCGGAGCCCGCTCCACCCCGCGCTGGTCCATTTGCCGATCGGCCTGCTGCCGCTCGGCACGCTGCTCGACATCGCGAGCCACCTGTGGCCACAGCCGGAGTTGAATCTTGTGCGCGCCGCCGCGGTCGCCGTTGGAGCGGGCATCGCGGGTGCGTTGCTCGCCGCCATTTTTGGCTTCGTCGACTACAACGAGATCCGGCGTGACCACCCCGCGCGAAAAACGGCCACGCAGCACATGATCTTCAACCTGATGGCGGTGGCCTTGTTTGGCCTGGGGTTCTGGGCCCGCGTCGAGTCCTGGCACGCCGTAAGTACACCGGCACTACCGCTGGTCCTTTCGCTGGTCGGCCTCGCACTCGTTTCGTACTCGGGTTACCTCGGCGGTCATCTTGTCTACAGCGACGGCGTCGCGGTGGGCCGGCATCGGCGGGACACCGCACTGCCGAAAACCACCGTGCTGGTGAAGGGCGAACCCGGCACCCAGGTTGTCGTGACCACGGCCAACCAACTGCGCGACGGCGATACGGTGCGCGTCGATGCCAACGGCGTGATCGTCTCCATCGCGCGACTCAAGGGCCAGCTGCACGCGTTTCAGGACTTCTGCACGCACCGCTACGCGCCACTCTCTGAGGGCGCTTTCAACGGTTGCGAGGTGATCTGCCCGTGGCACCGCTCCCGCTTCGACGTCCGGACGGGCAAGGTCACGGAAGGCCCAGCCAAGGTCGACCTCCGCACATTTGACGTGGAGGAGCGTGACGGCCGTGTGTGGTTGAAGCTGCCTCCTCCTGCGAAGTCGTCGGGCCAGGCCTGAGGTCCATCGCCCTTCACCGGGCTACGGTTCGGTTTTCGCCTCGTCCTCAATGATCTCGCGGCGAACGCGCACGGCGTTTGCCTTGGGTGTGACCGGAAGTTGGGACTCCTCTCGTCGCGCCCGCGTCACCTCTGCGCCGAAAAACAGGATCAGGCTCGAATAATAAACCCACATCAGCACGGCCACGAGTGAACCCGCCGCGCCGTAGGTCGAAGTCAGCGTACTCTTGCCAAGATAATAGGAGATCACGAGGCGACCCACGCTGAAGAGCAGCGCGGTGATGAACGCGCCCTTCCACACGTCGCGCCAGCGAAGGTGCACGTCTGGCAGTACCTTGAAGATCAGCGCGAAAAGGATCGTGATGACGACCAGCGCCAGACCGATGTCGACGCTGCGCAGAACAAAGGCCGGCACAGCAATGTGGTGACCGGCGAACTGCAGGGCCGCGGTGAGCACCGTCGTCAGCAGCAGTGACACGAGCAGGAGAAAGCCGACGGTCAGCACCATCGCGAGTGAGACGAGCCGTCGAAAGATCAGAATGACAAAACTGTTCCGGCTCGGCTTCGTGACGACGCCCCAGAGTTGGTTCAGCGACTCCTGCATCTGGGCGAACACCGTTGTCGCTCCAAGCAGGAGCAGCGTCACGCCGATGACCGTCGACAACCAGCTGCCCTCCTCAAACTGGCTCGCTGCGACGGCGCGCTCCACCACCGCGGCTCCGTCGTTTCCAATGACGCGCCCGATCTGTTCCGAGAACCGCCCCTGGGCGGCCTCCTCGCCAAAGAACACACCGGCGACGGTGATCGCAATGATCGTGATCGGGGCGAGCGAGAAGAGCGTGTAGAAGCTGACGGCCGCCGCATGTTTGAATGCGTTGTCCTCAAACCAATACTGGACCGCGCGCCAGAATACTCGGAGCCAGCTGCGCATCCCTCCCCGTCCGTTTTCCGCCGCCGAGGTTCCTTCAGTCAGCCAGCATCTTGCGTCCCGAAAAGTGTGCGCAGCCCCGTCAGGTTTTCTCCGGACCCGGGAACCGCTGCCGCCTGTGGTAGGTCGCTGCCGCTCGTTAGCTGCTACCCCTCGCCTGTTTACCGCTTTCAACCCATGCGTTCGTCGTCGACCGGATTTACCTGCCCCTTGTGTGCGCAACCGCACACACCGGTCCGGTTGCGTCGTGGACATCGTGCCCTGTGCACCCGCTGCGGCACCACTCTGGCCCGGCCGGCGCTGCTGGGGCCGGCTTCGGGTATCGCCTTTGCGGTGACAGGTTTGGTGCTGCTGGTCCCAGCGGTGCTCCTCCCCTTCGCGACGGTCAGTCGGATTGGCCCCCCGCGGCCCACCGTCGTGCTCGACGGCGCAAAAGCGCTTTGGGAGCACGACATGCCCTGGCTCGCCGGCTGGGTGGCCCTTTGCGGAACGTTGGTGCCGGCAGTGCTGCTCGTTTCGCTCGTGGTCGCCTGCTGGGCCGCCTGGCGGGGTCAATCCGGTGCTTTTGCCCAGGCGATGCACTCGGTCACGCAGGCACTCGAAGCGTGGGCGATGCCCGAGGTTTACGTGCTCGCAGTGATGGTCGCATTCGTCCGGGTGGAATCGGTGGCGGACGTGGATCTCGGCCCGGGCTTCTGGTGTTACGCGGCCATGTCGGTCGCGCTGGTGCTGGCCTGGCGCTCCCTGATCCTTGAACCTCACCCCAGACGGATGGCTGCGTGATGAACCCTGCCGATTCGCCTTCACGACCCAGCCAGGCGCGCGTCGCCGCGCTCGCGCTCGCCGCCGCGGTGATGCTGGTGCCCGCCAACGTTCTGCCCGTACTGCACACCCGCCTGCACGGTCATACGCGTACGGATACAATCTACTCCGGGGTCGTTGAACTCTGGGAAACCGGGCTCTGGGCTCTCGCCCTGATCGTGTTCGTCGCCAGTTTTGTGGTGCCGATCGCCAAACTCGCCGGCCTGGGCCTGCTGCTGCACGCGGCGCGACACGGGACGCAAAACCCGCGGCGCATGGCTCGCCTGCATGCCCGACTGGATTTCATCGGACGCTGGTCGATGCTGGACGTTTTCCTCGCGGCCTTTCTCACGGGACTGGTGCAGTTCGGCGCCCTGGCGACCGTGGAGCCTCGTGCCGGTCTGGTCGCATTTGCCGCTGCGGTCGTGCTCACGATGCTCGCCACCCGCGCGTTCGACTCCCGCTTGCTCTGGGAGAACGATCGCCCCGCCCCGGAACACCTCGCGTCATGAGTGCCACGCCCACTCCCCGCGTCTCACGACTGCCCGCGGTCCCGTTGATCTGGGTCGTGCCCCTGATCGCGCTGGCCGTCGCCGGCTGGCTGATCTATCACGAGTGGCAGACCCGCGGCCCGATGATCGAAGTCGAGTTTGCCGATGGAGCGGGCATCGCCGCCGGCCGCACGATCCTCCAGCACAAGGGCGTGACGATTGGACGCGTCACCGCGGTGAACTTAACCGAGGACCTGCGGCGAGTGCGCGTCACGATCCGCCTGGAGCGCACCGCCGCCGGCGTCGCCCGTGCGGGTTCCTCGTTCTGGGTCGTACACCCTCGACTCAGCCTGTCGGGCATCGAGGGAATGGATACACTCTTCTCCGGCCCCCGCCTCGCCGTGCGTCCGGGTGGAGGCCCCGCGGAATCGCAGTTCACCGGCCTCGACCGCCCGCCACCGCCGGTCAATCTGGAGGCCGGTCGCGCCTACCTGCTCGAAACCGAGCGACTGAGCGGCCTCGGCACCGGCGCGGGCATCTACTTTCGCGACATCCTCGTGGGTGCGGTCGAGGAAAGCCGCCTGGCGCAGGACAGTCGCAAGGTCCTGCTGCGGATCCGCATCCACGCGCCCTATGACGACCTGGTGCGACCCAATACGCGCTTCTGGATCTCCGGCGGGCTCTCGATGCGCCTCGGCCTCCGCGGTGTGCAGATCAACGCGAGTTCATTGGCTTCGCTGATGAATGGCGGCATCTCCTTCGCCACACCAAACGGCGACGCCAACCTGCCGCCGGCCGGCGAAGGCATGCGCTTCGAACTCCACCGCGAACCGGAGGACGACTGGCTGAAGTGGAGTCCGGTGCTGCCAATCGACGCCGAACCAATCGCGCCCTACCGCGAAATCGGCACGGACTGCACGCGCCGCCGGCGCGAACGACTCACCGCGACCCTGGAGCCGCCGGGCACGGCTTCTTTGCCTGCATGCGCTCGTAGAGCGCGTCGTCCGTCAGATCGAGCCGTAGCGGCGTCATTGATACGAGGTTCTGCCGCATCGCCCAGCGATCGGTGCCCTCTTCCACCGCCTCGATTGGCACGACCGTGAACCAGAAATGCTCGCGCCCCATCGGGTCGCGTCCAGGCACCACCTTGCCGTCGTAGTGCCGGAACGACTGCCGCGTCCACATCAGCCCGCGCGGCTCCGGCGGGATGTTCACGTTCACGAGCGGGAGATCGGCGCAATCAATCAGGTGCGCCAGTGCCTTCTCCGCCCAAAGCGCCACCGTGGTGAAATCCGGCTCCTCATCCGTCACCGGCGTGCTGAAAGCGATGCCGCGCACACCGGTCAGCGGCGCCTGTTTGGCGGCGGCGAGGGTACCGGAATGCCAGATGGCATTACCGAGATTCGTGCCAAGGTTGATCCCCGAAAGCACGAGATCGACCTTCTCCCATTGGTGCATGCCGAGCGCGACGCAGTCGGCCGGGGTGCCGTTCACCCGCCACGCATCGACACCTTGGATCGGCGTACGCCGATACGAAAGCGGACGCGTGGCCGTGATGGCGTGGCTCATCGACGACTGCTCAACGTCGGGCGCGACGATGCGGACAGTGCCAAACTTGGCCGCAACTTCCGCCAGCGCCCGCAGTCCAGGGCTATAGATGCCGTCGTCGTTTGAAATCAGGATGCGCATTGCTTAGCTACCGCTCCCCGCCCGCACCTTCTCCGGCATCCGCCCCCCCGCCCCCCCCCATGGGCGTCGTCTTGCTCCCCAACCCAAAAGCGGGAGATGCCGATCGCTCGCTGGAAGATTTGACGCAGGTGTTGCGGCGGCACGGCTACCGGCCGGAGGCAGTTTCGTTGAACGATGCATTGCGTCACACCGACCCGCTGGGACGCGGAGAGTTCGTCATTGTCGCCGGAGGAGATGGCAGCGTGAAACGGGTCGCCACGGCCTTGGCCCACCGCCACCGGCCGATCGCGCCGCTCCCCCTCGGCACCGCCAACAACATCGCGACCAGCCTTGGCATCCGGGGCGAAGTCGATGAGGTGATTGCAGGCTGGAAGAACGGCACCCGGCAAAAACTCGATCTCGGGCTCGCCCGCGGCCCGTGGGGCGAGCGGCACTTCATCGAGGGTGTCGGCATCGGCTTGATCGGACGCGCCATTGCCACACTCGACATGATCGACGACGTCAGCGGCAAAAGCTTCGGGCGGAAACAGGAGAAGCTTTACCGCGATCTGTGCGTTCTGCTGACCCTGGCTCACGAGATGCCGCCCTTGCACATCGACGTGCAAAGCGACGGCGCGGACTGTTCTGGCGCCTATCTGCTGCTCGAGATTTTGAACATCAGCCGCGCCGGTCCCGGCTTCCAACTCGCCAAAACCGCCACGCCCTCGGACGGCCAACTGGACCTCGTCAGCGTTCGCGCGCGCGACCGCAACAAGCTCGAAGACAGCCTGAAACTGTGCCTCCGTGAACTCGAGCACGGCACCATCCTGGACTCCCACACGTGCGAACACATCCAGCTGCAACTCAGCCATGGCGAGTTGCGCCTGGACGACGATATCATCTGGCCGTCGGACGGGGGGCGTAATGACCGCGCGGCTGCCGGCGAGTCGATCGAGGTGGAGATCAACGTGGTCCCGGGCGCCGTCGAGATGGTGCTGCCGGAAGGGGCGACGAGCGGAGGCTCCTGAGCCGTTGCGGAACAGGACCGGCGCACCCATCCACGCACCGGTCATGGCGTTAGCTGCATCAGGGCAATAACTACACAGATGCTGTAGTTATTTTATAGCTACAGTCACCACCCCCCCAGAGGGAAACTTCAGGCTTTCTTTACGCGGACGAGGATTGCGGTCTTTCGGGCCGTTCCCGCGGATGGTGAACTGCAGGTGCACCGGCACGAGGCCGGCCGCACCGCCACGACCATCCACACGATCATGTTGAAACGCCCCTGGCATCCGTGCCGCCTCGTCCTGGCCTCGCTTGGCCTGTTCCTCACCGCCCATGCCTACGCCGCGACGTACTACGTCGATCCGGCGAAAGGCAAAATGACCAACTCCGGTTCTTCCTCCAGCCCGTGGAGCACGCTTGAAGCGGTCTTCGCCGCGAAAAAAACCTTCGCCGCCGGTGACACGATCATCCTGCGCAACGGCTACCACGGTTTCCCGACCGTGCGCGGCAAGAATTCCGGCAATGTCACGATCCGTCCGGAGTCCGGCCACAAGCCGAAGCTGCGCAAGCTGCTCTTCACCGACGCGTCGCGCTGGGTCGTCAAGGACCTCGACATCTCGCCGTTGCACGCCGGCTCGAGCAGCTACGACACCGGACGAACCGTTGAGATGGCGAAGTCCTCCAGTTACATTACGCTGCAGGACTGCCTGATCCGCTCGGTTTTCAGCGTCTCCGGGTGGACGCTCAGCCAGTGGCAAACCGGACGCCTCGGCACCGCTGTCTTCTGCCGCGCGCCGTATTCAACGATCACCGGCAACGAAATCCGCAACGTCGGCGGCGGGATCACGGTTTACACGGAAGCCCACCACACCGTCGTTTCCTACAACGTCATCGACACGATCCGTGACGACGGTTTCCGCGGGCTGGCGAGCGATTGCCGGTTTGAATACAACACGCTGCGCAACATGTACGCGATCGACAGCAACCACGACGATGCCTTCCAGAGCTGGACGGTGGGCGCGGACGGCAAGGTCGGCACGGGCGTGCTCCGCAATGTGGTCCTGCGCGGCAACGTCTTCATCAGTTACACCGATCCGAATCAGCCATGGAAGGCCTCCATGCAGGGCATCGCGCTCTTTGACGGCCTCTACGAGAACTGGGTGATCGAGAACAACGTCATCATCACTGACATGTGGCACGGCATCGCGCTCTACGGCGGCCGGAATTGCCGGATCGTGAACAACACCGTGGTCAAGAACCCGATCAACGCGAAGGCCTACACGCCCTGGATCCAGGTCTCACCCGATCCCAGCGGCACCGCGTCGTCTGGCACCACCGTGCACAACAACCTGACGACCAAGCTCAACTTCTCGGGCAGCGGCTCCGTGCAGAACAACCTGATCACGACCAGCTACACCTCCCACTTCGTCGATTTTGCCAAGTTCAACGTGCGTCTCAAGTCCAGCAGCACCGCCGTGAACAAAGGCGCGAGCACCTACGCGCCCAAGATCGACGCCGACCTGCGCACGCGTAGTGTGCCGGTGGATATCGGTGCGTTCGAGTACCTGCCCTGAGCGACTGCGCTCTTCGCCGGGACCACGCCGGCCTGCGGCCCGCTTCCATCGAAGCGGGCCGTTTTTGTTCCCGTCAGTGCTTCGGGAAACCCGTGCCGACCACCCGCGTCTGCACGCGGCAGAGAACCCCATCGGCGGTGATGTAAAGCACCGAGCCGTCTCCGCCGAAGGCGCAGTTCGCGGTCGCCTGCCCGGTACGCAGCGTGCCGAGGTGCCGGCCCTCCGGGCTCAGGATGAGCACGCCGCCTGGTCCGGTCGCCCACAGGTTACCCTGCTGATCGACCTTCAACCCGTCAAAGAGCCCCGAGCGCCCATTCCGCACCAGTTCAGTGCCATCAAAGAGGACGCGGGAGCGGCCCACCGAGCCGTCACGGCTTAGCGGATACGCGAGGATTACCGGGCGATTGCGATCGGAATTCGCCACGTACAGCGTGCCCTCGTCCGGCGACAGCGCGATGCCGTTGGGTCGATCGAGTTCCTGCGCGAGCAACGAAACGCCACCGTTCGGCGTGACGCGGTAGACGCCATGGAACTCCAGCTCTTTGGTCGAGCTGCGGCCGAGCCCGTAAGGCGGATCGGTGAAGTACACGTTGCCCGCACGATCGAAGCAGAGGTCGTTCGGGCTGTTGAAGCGCCGGCCCTGGTACCGGTCCGCCAGCGTAACGAAGGAACGGCCGTCGGTATCCAGTCGCGCGATGCGCCGGTCGCCGTGCTGGGCCAGCGTCAAGCGTCCCTGCGGATCCAGCGCCAGTCCGTTCGAGCCCGGCTCAGTGCCGTCGTAGTGATCTCCCGTGAAACCGCTCGGCTCCAGAAAGATCTTCACGCCTTCACCTTCTCGCCAGGAATACACGATGTTGCGCGGCACATCGCTGAACAGCAGTCGGTCCTCTCCCGGCAGCCAGAGCGGTCCTTCGGACCAGTCGAAGCCTTCCGCAAGTTTTTCGATCCGGGCGGAGGGCGCGAGCAGCACGTCGAGCGCGGGATCGAGTCGCTCAATTTCGCCCATGGTCTGATAGGGCGCGGAGAACGACTGAAGGGTCGGCGGATTCGCCAGGGCACCAGGCAAGCCGGCGAGGCTCGCGAGAGAGAGAGCAAAAGGGATCGTTTTCATCGGGGTAGTGCGGAAACAACTCACAACAACGGGGACGGCGGCTCAACCGTCCACGTGACGCAAACGTTAGCGCACTCACCACGGAGACAACATCTATCGTGGCGGTGAACAGCCCGAATGGGGAGTCACTCACCCGGTCGTGGGGGGCGCGGCCGGGCGCCCTTCGTCAACTGGCCGAGCGCAATCCGCAGCAAGCCTCAAAATTTGTGGCTGGCGCAGGACGCGTTGAGCCTTCAGCAACGGCGACGCATATGCTCACAGCCCTTGAAGCCTTGGAACGTTTGCGGGAGGGAAATCGCCGGTTTGCGTCCGGCGTGCGCAGCATCGAATCGCTCGTCACGCACACCCGTCGGACACAACTGTCCATTGGTCAGGAGCCGTTCGCCGTCATCCTCGGCTGCTCGGATTCACGAGTCCCCGCCGAAATCGTCTTTGATCAAGGCTTGGGCGATCTCTTCGTGATTCGGGTGGCGGGCAACGTCGTCGCGTCATCCCAGATCGGCAGCGTCGAGTTCGCCGTTGAGCGTTACAAAACCCGCCTGGTGATCGTGCTGGGGCACTCGCAATGCGGCGCCATTCTCGCCACGATCGAAGAACTGCAGCGCCCCACCGGCAAACAATCCCGTGGGCTCCGCTCGATCGTCGACCGGATTCGCCCAACGGTCGAAGGCCTGCTGGAAACCGACTTGCGCCAGCAGCCCGAGGAGTTGGTGCATCAAAGCGTTCGCGCCAATGTCCGCGCCTCGGTGCATCAGTTGCGTTATGGTTCGCCGCTGCTTGAGCAGCTGACGGAGGACGATGGGTTGCTGGTCGTCGGAGCCGAATACTCGCTGCAGACCGGCACCGTCGATTTCTTCTACGGGCTCCCCGAAGAATAAGCGTTTCGCGCCACCGTCCGCGCACGCTCGTAGCGCGAACGCCACTACGCGGCCCCACCGGCCTCCCGCGGAGGCGATGCTTCGCCACCTGGCGCTTGACCAGGTGAAGTCCCGAATCATTTGACTCGGCGACCTCGCGACATTCGAACTGGCGGGTCGAGTCGGGTTGGGTTTGTTGCGCCGACCGCCCTAGTTACTTGAACCATGTCGCACCTCTCTCGCTGCTTCCGTTCACTTTGTCTGCGTTCGCGTTCTTCCGTCGGCCGGATGTTGCCCGCGATCGCGCTTGTCGGGTCGATCCCGCTCTCCGGTGCTGACCAGCCACGTCCCTGGTCTTCGGTCATCGCCGAAGTCACCGCCTCCGCAGCCGTGCAGCGCGAGGTCGAGGAGGCTGTTGTTTTTGCCGGCAGCTCGTCCTTTGCGCGTTGGGCCGATCTCGGCCGCTCGTTTCCCGAACTCCCCATCGTCAACCGCGGCATCGGCGGCCTGCAACTCAGCGAGCTGGTGCAGCGGTTCGACGGGCTGGTCG
>JAEWIY010000194.1 GCA_023386835.1 Verrucomicrobiota bacterium | reverse complement strand
GAATAGAGCAGCGCCAGCCGCGGCGTATCCACTCCGGCCGCACGCGCGCGCCGGAGCGGCTCGCCCCAGATCGGCTCCACTTCGACTTCGTTGCCGGCGAGGTAGTCGACAAGGCTCGACGGCTTGTACGGACCCATCGGCGGAGTGACATCGATCTGGCTCTGGACAAATTTCTCCGGGATGGAAACGCCATGCGCGGCTGCCGCGGCGACCACCTCGTCCATCAACGCCCGCGCCTCCGCCCGCAGACGCTCGTCCGCACAAATCACGTCGGTCGGCACGCCGCCCGCGGCGATGGTCAGGCCGTTGAAGGGAATATTCCAGACGAGCTTGCGCCAGCGCGCCGCGTTCAGGTCGTCAACGGCTAGGCACTTCACGCCCGCCCGCTGGAACAGCTGGGCCAGCTCATGGGCCCGGGGACCGGCGGCGCGACCAAATTCACCGAGCGTCATCGAGCCGGGCGTGTGAAATCCCTGGAGTGCTCCGGGGCCGACACGGTTCACTCCGATAAAACACAGGGCGCCAAACGTGCGCTCCCGGCCGACCACGGCCGCGAGCTGCTCTTCGTTGCCCAAACCATTCTGCAACGTCACGACCCGCGTGTGCGCCTCGAGCAACGGCGGCAGCAAGTCCGGCAGCGTCCCGTTGGCGGTGGCCTTCAACGCGACGAGCACCACATCAACCGGCCCCAGCTCCGCGGTGGTCGCGCCCACCGTGCCCGCCGCTACGGTCCAGTTATCGCCGTTCTCCCGCACCTCCAAGGTGCCCCGCGCTCGCACCGCCTCGAGATCCCGGCGCAACAGGAAGCGCACGTCGGCGCCGGCCCGTGCCAGCCGAGCACCGTAATAGAGACCCAGGGCGCCGGCGCCAATGATCGCGACGCGAGGAGATTCAGACAACCGCATCGCTTCACCGTGCACCGCCCGTCGGGTGATTTCGAGTCCGCGCTGCCTTTGGTCGGCGGGTCCGGGGAAACATTTTCACCCGCGCCTCGGTCCCAATCTTCATGCGCCTCTTGCCCCTTTTGCTCTTCGCCAGTCTCGTGCTTGCCGGGTGCGCCACGACCGCCCGTGAACGCACGCCGCCGTCGCTGCAAGTTGAAGTAATCGTGCCGCCGTCCAGCGACATGCTCCGGGAGGACGACATCGCCGATTTCTTCGTCGATGGCGTTCGTGAGACGTTCCGTCGGCGTGGCTTCGAGGGTTGGATCGACGAGCTCTATTTCCGCGAGGAGCCACGGCCCGGCATACCGGTTCTCACCGTTCGGCTGAACCAGTGGCGGCGCACGCACACCGGCGGTGTTGAGTGCAACTTCACCGCGTCGTACCGGCAACCCGGCGGCGAAGAACAACCGCTCGGGCATTTCACCTCCACCGAGCTGGCGACGACCATCACCAGCCGCTGGACTTTGGTGGAGGCGTTCCGCGCAACGGCCGAGCGGGCTGCCGAGGACGTCTGGAACAAGATGGCGGAAGCCAATCTGCTGCCAGGCGCCGCCGCGCACGTCGCCGAGTAAACCGGCACACGAGCTCGTTGCTCATCCGCCGAATGGTGACGATCGCCGGACGAGCGGAAGGCGTCAGGGGGCCGCGCACACTTTCGAGTTTCCGCGAGCGCGTGATGCTGCACGGTACAGCGTCGCCCCCCTTTCCGTACCGCCAACGCTTTGTTTGTTCATGGACGCGCCCTCGCCCGCTTTGCCCCTCCTTAACCTCTCGCACGAACTCGGTCGGGAAGACCGTCGTCTGGCCATCCTCGGGGAGGGCAACACGTCAGCGCGGGTCGACGAAACAACGTTTGTGGTCAAGGCGAGCGGAAGTCACCTCGGCACCCTGGATGCGCGTGGAGTGACGACCTGCCGGTTCCAACCGCTCCTGGAACTCCTTGATGCCAAGGAGGCGGATGACGACGACGTGGAGAACGTCCTGCTGGCGGCACGCGTCGATCCGGAAGCACGGAAGCCCTCCGTCGAGGCGATGTTTCATGCGTGGTTGCTGACGTTGCCGGGTGTGCAGTATGTCGGGCACACCCATCCGCTGGCGGTCAACGCAGTCCTTTGTTCAGAGCGGGCCGCGGAGTTCGCGAGCCGCCGGCTATTTCCAGACGAAGTCGTTTGCTGCGGTGCGGAGTCGGTTCTCGTTCCATACATCGATCCCGGCCTGAGTCTGGCGCGTGCCATTCGCACCGCGATCGAGGAGCACCACGCGTCCGCGGGCGAGATCCCGCGGGTGGTCCTGCTGCGTAATCACGGCCTGATTGCGCTTGGCGCCACCCCGGCGGCGGTGTTGGCCGCCACCTTGATGGCCAACAAGGCCGCGGAGATCTTTCTCGGCGCCAGTGCCCTAGGCGGCCCCGTTTTTCTCGAAGCCGAACAAGTGACCCGGATCAGCGGCCGCCGCGACGAACACTACCGCCGCCGCGCGCTCGGCATCTGAGGCGACCACGCCGGCTCAGGAATTTCTCCACGCGACGGGCTCCCACTCGTTATTCGCACCTTGGAGTTCACCTGCGCGTCAGGGCGGTTCGCAGGGTCGCCCCGCGTTCTTCAGCTCCGTTCCGCCCCACCCTGTTTCACCCTCACCCCCTTGGCCTGGGCGTTCTCTCCTTTGGCCTTTGGCATTTGGCCTTTGGCGTTTGGCGTTTGGACTCTTGGCCTTTGGACCTTTGGCCCCTGTTAACGATGTGACCAACTTGCCGTGGAGTCAGCGACCAGCTGCGCGAGCAGATCGAACCGGACTTCGCCGTAGTTGAGCGCGTACCGTAGGTTGCCCTTGCGGTACACCCACGTCGTCGGCACCCAAGTCACCGGCAGATCCAAGAAATGGGTCATCCGTTCTTCCCGCCGGCGGCTCTGGTTCGGGTGCCGGAGCGCCACAAAGTTCGGCAATCCCGTCAACCCGTATTCATCGAGCATCCGGCGGTCGTCCTCCGCGCTGCCCCAGATCGAAACGAACACCACTTTCACGTCGGGATTCGCCTGCACGAACGACTTCCAGCCGGCATCCTTGTGCTCGGCTTTGCAGTTGCTGCACCATGAGGCCCAGAAATGGACGATGGTCACCTGATCCGCCGCAACCAGCTGTGCGACTTCGTTCTCCACCGGCGAACGAACGGGATCACCGGCCGCGGGCGCGCTCACCGCACCGATCATGGCTAAGAGTGCAACCAGCATTGATTTCATCGCCCGCACTGTGACTTGGATTGGCCGAAACGAAAGCCCGCGTGTACGGTTCTGCGCCGTCACGAAGGCGATTCTGAACCTTATTAGAAGCGGGACTGGTTCCGTTCCTGTTCTTGTGCCGTCTGCCGACACGTCTCAAAGTCGCCTCCTTTCGACGACCCCGTTCCCGGTTTCCCCACTATGACCACCACGCCTCCCCTCGCCCTTGATCGAGCCGCCGGCCTCGCCAACACGCTCGCTTACTGGACCCTCCGCCTTTGGCTCGGCCTGCGCGCGCTCTTGGCCGGACTGGAAAAGTACGCGGGGCGCATCCGGGAGCAGGTGCCGTTGCTCGATGAGTTCGGCGAACCCGACATCAACGGCGCAATGGTCGATGTGGAGCGCAAGGTGTACGGGCTTTCACACTACGCAGCGCTGCCGCGCTCGCTGGCCGACAAGCTCGCGGCCGAACCGCTGATGCCGGGCTGGGCGCTCTCGCTCTACAGCGCAGCGCTCGGGCCCGTCCTGATCCTGACCGGCCTCACGCTGCTGCTGGGAATCGCGCCGCGGATCACGCTCTTTGTGATGGGCCTCGTCTACACGACGCTTTCGGTCGGGCTTATCCTGATGAACGAAAGCGGCGGTATCGCCTGGCTCGGTATCCACGTCATCCTGGTGGTCGCCGCGCTCCGTCTCGTCGCGCACGACCGGGTGGCTCTTTTCTCCCGCTGGTAATCGGACCGCGGGTGGTTCGATCACGCGGTTCGCGCCGCGTGGCTCATCGTTCTCTCTTTATGAACATGTCTGACTTCTCTGTCCCCAACTCCTCCGCGGACAGCGCCCCCTGGTCGCGCCGCAGTTTTCTGAAGACCGGGCTCTCCGCCGGTGGCCTCGTGCTGGCCGCGCCGTCCGTGCTGCGCGCACAGACCCCTCCCGCTGACGCCATCAACGTGGCGCTCGTCGGCATGGGTGCCCAAGGCCGCGTGCTGTTGGACGCGATGCTCAACATTCCCGGGCTCAACTTCAAAGCGGTGTGCGACATCTGGCCGCTCGCGCGCACCTACGGCGTGAATCGCCTGAAGAAAGCCGGCTACACCGCCACGCCCTACGAGAACATCGAGGACCTGTTGGCGAAGGAGAAGGACATCCAAGCCGCGATCATCGCCACGCCTGATCTCTGGCACGCCCCGCACACCAACGCCTGCCTCAAGGCGGGGTTGCACGTGTACTGTGAAAAGATGATGGCGCGCACCATCGAGGAAGCCCGCTCGATGGTCCGCACTCAGCGCGAGACCGGCAAGCTGCTGCAAATCGGCCACCAGCGCCGCAGCAATCCCCGGTACCTGCACGCGCTCGAGAATCTGCTCAAGAAGGCGCGCATCGCCGGCCGGCTTACCAATGCGAACGCGCAGTGGAATCGCGCCGTGGCCGCCGACTTCAGCTGGCCAAAGAACGCCGTCATCGCGGACGACACGTTGAAGCGGTACGGATACAAGGACATGCACCAGTTCCGCAACTGGCGCTGGTATCGTGACCTCTCCGGTGGCCCGATCTCCGACCTCGGCGCGCATCAGATCGACATCTTCGGGTGGTTCTTCCAAGGCCGTCCCAAGAGTGTCATGGCGGCGGGCGGCACCGACTACTACGAGGGCCGCGAATGGTACGACAACGTCATGGCTATCTTTGACTACGAGACGCCGGAAGGCACGGCGCGGGCGTTCTATCAGGTGCTCACGACCACGAGCGCGGGTGGCGGATACTACGAGCAGTTCATGGGCGACGAAGGCTCGGTGAAGATGTCGGAAAACCCGGCATTAACGCGCGTCTACCGCGAAGACCGGGCGCCGGACTGGGACAAGTGGGTGCAATTGAACTACCTTCGTCGCGCAGCTGGGGCCGAGCCGGCTCCGCAGGCCAAAGTGGACGTGCGTGAAACCGCTCCGCTGGTGGCGTACGAACTGCCCATCGTACTCGACAAGCCTCTCCACCAACCGCACTTGGAAAACTTCTTCGACGCGATGCGGGGCAAGGCGAAGCTCAACTGTGACGCCGAACACGCGTTCCAGAGCGAGGCCGCCATTTTCAAGGTCAATCCGGCCGTGGCGGCGCGTCACGCGATCGACTTCACGCCGGCCGACTTCGAGGTTTAGGCGATCGGCGCGCCGATTTTCCGGCTCACCCGCTGAATATCGCCTGCGCCGGCGTCGTCTCCCCTTCACCGCAGCGCCGTCCAATGAACCGGGCGGCGCTTTCACCGGTCCAATCTTCCACCCTTTCCTTTCATGAACCGCCTACTGATGACCGCCCTCGGCGTGGCCGCGCTTGCCGGCTCCGCGACCCTTGCCGCTGAAGAAACCAAGCCGCTTCAGCTCGAGTTTCCCCCGCCCAAGGTCACCAGCACTCCGGCGCCGATCAAGCTGCCCAACCTGGAGCCGCCGCGCACGCCGCAACCCGAGGTGCTCGTCCCGGCGGGCGTCACCAACCTCGCCGCCGGCAAGACGGTCACGTCCAGCGACCCGTATCCAATCATTGGCGACCTGACGCTCGTCACCGACGGTGAAAAGGAGTCGGAAGACGGCTTCTACGTCGAATTGGGCGAGGACCTGCAGTGGGTGCAGATCGACCTCGAACAAGCCTCCGAACTCTTCGGCATCGCCGTCTGGCACTATCATGCCCAGGCCCGCGCCTACCTCGACGTGGTCGTGCAGGTATCGGACGATCCGGAGTTCAAGACGGGCGTGACGACGCTGTTCAACAACGACCACGACAACTCCTCGAAGCTGGGACGCGGCTCGGATCCGGCCTACGTCGAAACGAATCGCGGCCGGCTGATTCCCGCCAAGGGCACCGTGGCGCGTTACGTGCGTCTGTACAGCCACGGCAACTCCAGCGACGGCCTGAATCACTACATCGAAGTCGAGATCTTCGGTCGGCCGAAGAGCTGACGTTACGACCTGCAGCGGCACCAGCTCGCGGAGTCCGCTTCGACGTGGTGAGGAAGCGCGTGCCAAGTCGCCGTTAATCCGTGTAGGCTGATCGGCGTTGCCCCACCGATTCCTGCTCTTCCTCACCGTGCTGGCGATGGGTGTCGGCGCCGCGTGGCGCTGGCACCATCTTTCCACGCGCCCGCTGCACGCCGACGAAGCGGTGCAAGCCTGGCAAACGTGGCAGTTGTTGCGCGGTGAAGGGTACCGCTACGATCCGGTCGACCGGCATGGCCCGCTGCTCTACTACGGCGCCGCAGCGCTGGAGCGCGTGCGCGGCGGCGACGCCACCACGCTCAACGACACGCGCGTCCGGACGTTCGTCTGGATCGCGGGCGCGTTGACTCTCCTGCTCGTGGCGCTCGTCGCCCAACGCACCCTCGACGGGTGGACGGCGTTTTTCGCGACGGCAATCCTGGCCGTCTCACCGCTGGCGGTTCTCTACCACACCTACTTTGTCCAGGAAGCGTGGCTCGCGCTCTTCACGTGGGCCTTGTTGGGCGTATCCGCCGCCTGGCTTCATCGGCCGCAGGTGTGGTCGGCCGTGAGCGCGGGTGTGCTCGTCGGCCTGATACAGTCGACGAAGGAAACGGCCGTGCTGCACTACGCGGCGATCGCCCTTGCGCTCGGATTGTCCTTTCGCGGCTGGTGGCGCAGACCCGCCACGGAAGCCGACGCCGAGAAAATTGGTTTCCGCAGGCGACTCGTCTCCCATGGGGCGCTCGCGCTCGTTGCCGCCGGCGTGGTGTACACGGCCTTCTACTCCAGCTTCGGGCGCAATCCCGGCGGGATCTGGGATGGAGCCCGGACCTATTTTCACCAATGGAGCCGCGCGGGCGACACGGATCATACGTACCCCTTCCTTCATTACTTCCATCTTCTCTGGCCGCATCGCTCCGGCGGCGTACCGTGGGGCGAACCGCTGCTGCTGGCGTTTGCGTTCGCCGGAGTGATCCTCGCGTTTCGGTCCGGTGCCCCTCGAGCACTGCGGCTGGTGGCCGTCTGTACGTGCGCGCTGCTGCTCATCTACAGCCTGATCCCCTACAAGACCCCCTGGCTGCTCCTAACGCCGGTAGTCGGCCTGTGCGTTCTGGCCGGTCACGGAATTTCCGCGTTGCGGCACGTGCACCGCCACGGCTTCGCGCTGGCCGTGGCCGCGGCGCTCGCCACCACCGCCCAACTCGCGGGTCGCACCCAGCGCTCCCTTGATCGTTATCCGGGAGACGAACGAAACCCCTATTTCTATCAACAAGCGCCGCGCGGATTTCATCGGCTGGTGCAGCGCATCGAGGAATTGGCCGCGACCCGCCCCAAGGAGGCGCCGCTCACCCTTGCCGTCGTCAGCCCGGACTACGCGTGGCCGTTGCCGTGGTACCTCCGGGAGCACCCCAGCACCGGCTTCTTCACCTCACCGCCGCCCGCGGAGTTCCGGTACGATGTCTTGATTTGGGACAGTCGTATTTCGGTGGATACCGAATGGCCGGAGGATGCGGTGGTCGAGTTGCATGGGCTCCGTCCCAACGTCCTGCTGTACCTGATGATTCCCGCTTCATTGTGGCAGGAATGGGAGGCGCGGCGATGAGCGACCTCTCGCTGCAGTTCGACCGACTGGAGGGCTTCACGCGTTTCGAGCACGCGGCGATGGCGACCTCCTTTGTGCTGCACCTGCGCAGCAACGGGCTCGACGCGGCCCAATTGCGTTCCGCGGCCGGGGAAGCCACCCGCCTGCTCGATGAGCTCGAATCGCGACTGAGCTTTTATCGTGAGACCAGTGAGGTCACTCGCATCAATCGCGCCGCCCCCGGCGAGGTCCTGCGGGTGAGTGAAGCCACGCTGATCTGCCTGTTGACCGCGCTGGAAGTGGCGGCGGAAAGCGAAGGCGTGTTTGACCCGTTCGCCGGTCGAAGTGCGCTGGTCGCAAAGGGGCAGCCCGTGCCGTCGCATCTTTCCGATCTGTCTGATGATGACGAACCGGATACACCCTGCCTGCAGATCGATCCCACGACCTCGACGGTCCAGAAGTTGACCGGCCGGCGGTGGCTCGATCTCGGCGCGGTGGGCAAGGGCTACGCGTTGGACGCGATGGCAAATCTCCTGCGCGAGTGGGAGGTTGAGTCAGGCCTGCTGGTCGCCGGCGGATCCAGCGTGGTGGCCTTTGGTCCGGGGCCGTCGACCGGAGGCCGGTGGGCCGTCCGGGTTGGCCGGCGCGGGTTAACGGCTGAGCTGCTGCTGGACGCCCCGTGCGGGCTGGGGGCCTCCGGAGAAGGTTTTCAGCCTGGGCATCTGGTTCGACGCCCGGGTCACGCCGAAGCGGCGTCGCCACGGCGCACCTACGTGATCGCGCCCAACGGGGCGCTGGCCGACGCGTTGTCCACGGCCTTGTTCGTGGCACCGGAAGCGACCCGGAAACGGCTGATGGAAGCCTGGCCCGACGTCGCGGTCTGGGTTGAACCATCATCGACCAGCACCGCGCCCCCCGCGGCGCCGCGCGAATCGGCGCAAGTTTCGGGAGTGTTTACTCAACTGCCCGCGCCACCGGTGCCGCAGGTGCTGCTCGTTATTCCAGCCTGGAAGGAGTCTCGACGGCTGCCGCGTGTGCTTCCACGGCTCTGCCAGCTTGTCACCGAAAAGAAACTACCGATCTCCCTCCTGGTGGTGGACGACGGGTCACCCGAGGAAGAACGCCGGGCCACGGAAGAGTTGATCGACCAGTGGCGTCGCTCCACCCCTGCCCTCGAGCCGCTCGCGTCGATGCGCCCGCACGGCGGCAAGGGCGCCGCGATTCTGCACGGCTGGGCGGGCGCTTCAGCAGGTGTGCGCTGGCTCGGTTTTGTGGATGCCGATGGCGCCGTGCCGGCCGAGGCCGCGGTGTACCTGATCCAACAGGCGTTGAGACTTCCCGCTGCTGATCGGGTGCTCGCGGCGAATCGTCGGCACTCGGATCCCCAGTTCCCGGTCCGACGCCCGGCGCTGCGCGCGGCGGTGGGTGCGCTGATCGCGCGCTGGAGCCGGTGGCGGCTTCATCATGGCGCGTCGGATCCACAGTGCGGGTGCAAATTTGTGCCCGCATCCCTGCTGAAGTCGGCGCAGCTGCAGGAAAAAGGCTACGGCTTGGACTTGGAACTTCTTCTGCTGGCCCGCGATGCGGGCCTTCCGGTGGAGAACGTGCCAATCGCGTGGCAGGAAATTCGCGGCTCGCACCTGCGACCGCGCGACTTGTGGCGGTTGTTGCAAACCGTCGAACGGCTACGCCGCCGTTTCGGATCACGAGCCGCGCGCTAAGCACTTGCGGCGGAACACGCCCGCTCAGCTCAAACTTTTCGCAGGTTTTTGCCCTTGCCGGAGCGGTGGGGAAGCGTGGACTCGGCGGCTTTCTGCATGTCCGCTCCTACGGCTACGCCGAATCCCGATCACGTGCTTCAGCTCGCCCAAGAGCTGAATCTCAAAGTTCATCAGGTCGCCTCGACCGCGCAGCTGCTGGCGGAAGGAGCCACGGTGCCGTTCATCGCCCGCTACCGTAAGGAAGCGACGGGAGAGCTGGACGAAGTGGCCGTGACGGCCATCCGCGACCGGCTGGAGCAAATGCGCTCCGTCGACGAGCGCCGTGGTGCGATCCTCGCCTCGTTGAAGGAGCGCAACCTGCTCACTCCGGAGCTGGAGAAGGCCCTCGGCGCGGCGACGACGCTGACAAAACTGGAGGACATCTACCTGCCCTTCCGCCCCAAGAAGCGGACCCGCGCGACCATCGCGAAGGAAAAGGGGCTCGAGCCGCTGGCCGACCTTCTGTGGGCGCAGGATCCGGCGACGGACGTCGCAGCCGCCGCCTCGGCGTATGTAGGAACCGAATACACCGCCGACGATGGCAAGAACCAGCCGGCGAAGATCGCCTCCGCCGAGGAGGCGCTGGCGGGTGCACGCGACATCCTGGCGGAACGGATCAGCGACGACGCCGCTGTGCGTGAGAAACTGCGCACCCTCTATCGCGAGCAAGCGGTGATCTCGTCGAAGGTCATGCTCGGCAAGGAAACCGAGGGCGCGAAGTTCAAAGACTATTTTGACTGGTCGGAGCCGCTCGCGAAGGCGCCCAGCCATCGCATCCTCGCGATGCGACGCGGTGAGAAGGAGCTGTTTTTGATGATGCGCATCCAGCTGGCTGACGAAACGGCCGGTCTGGTGGAGGTGGAACGGCGCTTCGTCCAGAACGCCTCGCCCGCATCCGAGCAGGTCAAGCTAGCGGCGCAGGATGCCGCCAAACGCCTGCTGTTCCCCGCCATGGAAACCGAGATGCGGCTCGAGGCCAAGAAGCGCGCCGACCAGGAAGCCATCAAGGTGTTCGCCGACAACCTGCGCGAACTCCTGCTGGCCGCCCCGCTCGGCCAGCGCGCCGTGATGGCGATCGACCCGGGTTTCCGGACCGGCTGCAAGGTCGTGCTGCTCGACCGGCAGGGCAAACTGCTGCACAACGACGTCGTCTACCCCGACCGGCATGCGGTCGAGGCGCAGGAGAAGCTCCGTGGGTTCGTCGAATTCTTCAAAGTCGAGGCCATCGCCATTGGCAACGGCACGGCGGGACGCGAGACCGAGAGCTTTGTGCGCGAGCTGGGCCTGCCCGCGTCGATCCCCATCGTGATGGTGAACGAGTCCGGCGCGTCGATCTATTCGGCGAGCGAGGTGGCCCGCGAAGAATTTCCGGACCATGACCTGACGGTGCGCGGCGCGGTATCCATCGGTCGGCGACTGATGGACCCTCTGGCCGAGTTGGTGAAGCTCGATCCGAAGTCGATCGGCGTGGGCCAATACCAGCATGACGTTGACCAGTTCGCGCTGAAGCGGTCGCTGGATGACACGGTGATCAGCTCCGTGAATGGCGTCGGAGTGGAGCTTAACACCGCCTCGAAGCAGCTGCTGAGCTACGTTTCCGGACTGAACGCTGCCACCGCCGCCGCCATCGTGTCGCGGCGCAACGAAAAGGGCCCGTTCAAGTCCCGCGCAGAGTTGCTGGACGTGCCGCGGCTTGGCCCGAAGGCGTTCGAGCAGGCGGCCGGGTTTCTGCGGATCCGCGACAGCGCGCATCCGCTCGATGGCAGCGCCGTCCACCCGGAGCGGTACGCGCTGGTGGAGCGCATGGCGGCAGACCTCGGCGTCACGGTCGCAGACTTGATGCGCGACTCGCAGCTGCGGTCCCGGATCAAGCTTGAAGTTTACGTTTCCGACGATGTCGGTCTGCCGACGCTGAAGGACATCCTGGCGGAATTGGCCAAGCCGGGCCGGGATCCGCGCGAGAAATTCGAAGCGTTCGCGTTCGCCGAGGGCGTGAGCAAGCCCGAGGACCTCAAGCCGGGCATGAAGCTACCGGGGATTGTCACGAATGTGACGGCTTTCGGCGCCTTCGTGGACATCGGCGTTCACCAGGACGGCCTCGTTCACGTCAGCCAGCTGGCGGATACGTTTGTGAAGGACCCTGCGTCCGTGGTGAAACCGCAGCAGAAGGTCATGGTGACGGTGGTGGAGGTCGACCTGCCGCGAAATCGGATTGCCCTTTCGATGCGCAGCAAACCGGAACTTGGCGGGCGAACGGCCGGGCCGCGGCCGTCGGCACAAGGAAACAGCGGTCGCCCCGGTGGTGGGCCGCGCCCGCCGGCGCCGGCACCCCGTCGGGACGCCCAACAGTCGCTGCAGGGCGACTGGTTTTCGGCTGCGCTGAACAAGAAACGCTGACCCGAAGAAACACGGTCCGGTTTTATAGCGGACGTTTTACGCCCCGGTGTGTCGATACGGGGCGTATGAACCAGCGTGTGCCCCTTTCCGCGGAGGCCGAGCCCCTGACCCTGACCGGTATCCGTCTCGAGCTGACAGACACGGCGCGCTCGCTGCTGACCGGACGCGTCCGGGCCGCGCTCCGCCGGCTGCCGCGGATCCGACGACTTCATCTCGAGCTGGATGAGGATACCAATCGAACGCCGGCGGCCCGTTTCATCGCCAAGGCGCGGGTCGAAATGGGCGGTCCTGCGCTGCTCTTGGCGGCGATGGCTCCCGCCCTTGATCAAGCTGTGGATCGATTGCTTACATTGGTGGAGCGGTCATCCCGAAAACGACTGCCGAGTCGTCTCGCACCGGCATTTTCGCCGGCGACCGCCCTTCCAGCCGCTGCCCGTTAAGCGAGGGCTTCAGGCGGAAGTTTCGGCTTTTCTGTCGGCGGCGAGCCGCCGATGGTGCGCCGATGATCACGACCGTCGGCTTCGACGCAGACGATACCCTGTGGCACAACGAGAGCATCTTCGTTTCCACGCACGAGAAGCTGCGGGCTCTGCTGGCCGCGTACCACGATGCCGAAACGGTCGAGCGGCAGCTTTTTGCCACCGAGATGCGAAATCTCGAGCGTTACGGCTATGGGATCAAAAGTTTCGCCCTCTCGGCGATCGAGACGGCGGTGGAGCTCAGCCGAGGACAGCTGAAGGCGGACGAGGTCTCGGCGATCATCAAGCTCACGCACCTCATGCTTGATCACCCGGTCGAGATCCTGCCGCACGTGGTCGAGACGATCGAGGCGCTGCGGTCCTCGTACCGGCTAATCGTGATCACCAAGGGCGATTTGCGCGATCAGGAGCGCAAGATCCGGCGCTCGGGGATCGAGGGGTCGTTCAGCGCGGTGGAGATCGTTTCAGAAAAGGATCGAAACAGCTACGACCGCATCCTGCGTCGCCATGCGGTCCGCCCGGAGGAGTTCCTGATGGTGGGCAACTCCATCCGCAGCGACATCCTGCCGGCCCTCGAGCTGGGCGCGTATGCTGCCCATGTGCCCTACCCCCTCACGTGGGAACACGAGCGAGTGGACAAGGAGCCGGAACACGAACGCTACTTTTCCCTTTCCGCGCTGGCCGAGCTACCGCCGCTGCTGGAGCGGTTATCGGCCTGACGGGGGCCCGACGCCGAACGCAACTTTTTTGCGCTCGGCACCCGGCGGGTGGCTTTGTTCTGCTACGTCCGTGCGACCGTTGAAGGTTCTTTTCGTCTCCCCGGAGGTGGAGCCGTTCGTCAAGGTCGGAGGGCTGGCCGACATGGTGGGAGCGCTGCCGAAGGAGCTCTCCGCGCTGGGCCACGACGTGCGGATTGTCTGCCCGGCCTATGAGAGCGTGAGCGTCATCGGCGACTGGGTCGCGCGATCCGAGCCGCTCGGGGTGGATGTTGGTGTATCCGCTCACTGGGCACGCACTTGGCAGACCACCCTGCCCTCGACCAGCGTCCCCGTGTACCTGCTGGAACATGACGACTTCTTCGGGCGGCAGGAAGTCTATGCTGGTCCGTCCGGCTCGTTTCCTGACAACGACCTGCGGTTCATCTTCCTCTGCCGGGGTGCGCTGACGCTCTGCCAGCAGCTCGATTGGATTCCGGACGTGGTGCACTGCCACGATTGGACGACGGGGTTCGTGCCCGTTTACCTGAACACCACGCTGCGGGATACGCCTCTCGGGCGCGTGGCGTCCGTTTTCACGATCCACAATCTGGAACATCAGGGCTACTGCAGCCCCCGCGCCCTCTCGTTTGCCCGGCTCCCCTGGAGTGAATTCCGTCCGGACAGCGTGGAATCGTATGGCCAGGTCAACCTGATGAAAGCCGGCCTCTATCATGCGACGAAACTCACCACCGTGAGTCCAACCTACGCGGAGGAGGTGAAGACTCCAAACGGTGGATACGGGCTCGACGACGTGCTGCGGTTTCGCGCGGCCGATCTCGTGGGCATCGTCAACGGCATTGATTCCTCATGGGATCCGGCGCACGACATTGCCCTGCCGGCGAACTATTCGGCCTCCGATTTACGCGGGAAACAAACCTGCAAGGCCGCGCTTCAGGAGCGACTCGGCATCCACGTGGATCCCCAGGTGCCGGTGTTCGGCATCGTGTCACGACTGGCCTCACAGAAAGGACTGGATCTCGTCGCTGAAGTGTTGCCCCACCTGATGGACCGGATGCATCTGCAGATCGTGCTGCTCGGGGCCGGCGATCCGGGGCTTGAGCATGCGTTCCGCAGCGCGGCCCGGCTCTATTCCGGTCGGGTGGGCGTGCACATCGGTTTTGATCCGGCGTTGGCCCGGTTGATCCAGGCTGGCAGCGACTTTTTCGTCATGCCCAGCCGCGCGGAACCGTGCGGGCTCACGCAGATGTACGCGATGCGCTACGGCACGCCACCGATCGTGCGGGCCACCGGGGGGTTGGTGGATACGGTCGATCCGTACGTCGAAGGCTCCGGCCGTGGCACGGGCTTTCGCTTCCACGACGCCACTGCGATGGCGCTCTACAACACGATTGGATGGGCCTGCGCGACGTACTACGATCGTCCCTCGGAGTTGCGGCAGCTGCGGCTCAACGGCATGGCGCGCGACTTCAGCTGGCGACCGAGCGCGGAGCGGTACGTCGATGTTTATCGCTGGGCGGTCGCCGCTCGCACGGGCGGGTCAATCGACTGACGCTTTCAGCGCCGCCGGCCCGCGAGCAGCAACCAGAGCCCAGCCGCGAGCGCGAGGAAGGGCCAGAACTGTCGCACCACCCGAAATCCCTGGTGCATCTCGGCTCCCGCGAGTTGCGCGAGCGCGATGATCGCGAGCAAGGCGGCTGGGATAAGCGGCCATCTGAGCCGCTGGCGAAAGGCGAGTTGAGCCAGCACCGTCACCGACGCAAAACCCGCCGCGAGACACCCGAAGAACAAGGCGCGATCGACCGCCACGCCCGCGGTCACGTAGCGTTCAGCGAGAATACCGGCTCCGAGTCCAAGCAGAATGCCTGCGGGGACCACAAAGGCCGATTGCCGCGACAGAAGGGCTGCTACGAGAAAACCGAGGCCAAGCAACGTCGGCGCGATCTGACCAACCGTCAGCGTCGCGGAGCGCTCGAGCAGCGCCAGGACGGCGAGCACCAACAGGACGAGGCCCCAGATGCTCCGCGAAGACCATGCTCCGGTGGATCGTGCGCTCATGCGAAGGACCGGCGACCGTTCACGGCAGGATCCACGACATGCCGATCCCAAGCCACCACGGTATCACCAAGAGCCCTACGGCGGTGGTCCCGATGACGACTTGCACGGCGATCAACGGGTGCCCGCCGTAATGTTTGGCAATAACGATTGGCAGGATGCCGGCCGGCATCGCCGCTTGGACGAGAATGACGCGCTTAAGCTCCGTCGGTGCCGGCAACGCCCAAGCGAGCAGGAGAAACGCCGCAGGCAGCAAGACCAACCGCACCAGGCAGGCTCCGGGCGTCACCCGGGGCGCGAACAGCTGCGACGGTCGAGTGAGGTACTCCATCAGCGTGCCACCGATGAGTAGCAGCCCCAAGGGAATCGCGCACGCGCCGACCGTGCTCACCACCGTCCGGATCCACTGCGGCAAATGATCGTTGAGCTGCAGGGCGTTACCCACCAAGGCGACGATCAACGCCACCAACGGTGGATTGAGCAGTTTGCGCCAGCCTTCACGCAGCGAGCCACCGGACAAGACGATGATGCCAACCGTCCAGATCGCGGCTTCACACCCAACGTTGTGTACGAGTAGAACGCCGATGCTTTCCTGGCCAAACAAGGCCGTCATCAGCGGGATCGGAATGTAGCCGTAGTTGTAGATGCCGGCCGCATACGCGAACGTCCGCAGCCCCTTGCCGCGTTCGAGCCCCAGCAGGCGGCCGGCGTAGAGCGAAGCGATGATGCCGAATGCCATCGTGACGTACCCGACCAGCGGCGCGAGGATCACGTTGGCGGGATCACGCAGCGACGCGTTGCCCAGCACGTTGTCGATGATCAGGCACGGATAGAGCAGGTTGACGACCAGCCGCAACAGGCTCGAATCCGCTTCCTCAGTCAGCCAGCCCACCGTGCGGGCTCCCGCCCCCAAGGCGATGACCACAAAGACGGGCAGGATGAGCAGAAGCAGTTGCCAATAGGACGGCATGGGAATGGGACGTTCTCAGCGGGTTCTCGGCGGGCCCGGTGTGGTTGTCAGATGGATTCGCGCTCGCCGTTTACGTGACGCCGGCCGCACCGCGTCCCGCCAGCCACCCGGTCGTCCAGGCAGCCTGAAAGTTAAAACCACCGGTAATGCCGTCGATGTCCAGCACCTCACCGGCGAAAAAAAGTCCAGGGCAAAGCCGGCTCTGCATCGTCTTGAAGTCGATCTCCCGCAACCGCACGCCGCCGCACGTCACAAACTCGTCCTTGTTGGTGCTCTTGCCGGCCACCGCGAACCGCGTTTCTGTCACGGCTGTGGCCAGCGACTGCAAAGCGCCATTGGTTGCCTGGCCCCACACCTGGTCCGGCGCACAAGCCGCCGAGCTGAGCAGCCGCTGCCAAAGCCGGGCTGGCAAGGCCCACGGAGAGAGCGACGCCAACTGCTTTCGGCCGGCCGACGTCCGCAGGGCCACCAGGTCGCGGAACGCATGCTCCACGTTGCCCACACCTGCCCAATTCACCTGCAGCGGGAAGCGATAATCGACGGCGGCGAGATCCCGCGCTCCCCACGCGGACAGACGGAGGATCGCCGGGCCGCTCAAACCCCAATGCGTGACGAGCACCGGCCCGCGCTCGCGCAAGGCAGTCCCCAGAACAGACACTTCGGCCGGATTGACGGATACACCCTCCAAGCCGCGGAGCCGCTCGTCCGCGATGTTGAAGGTGAATAAGGACGGCACCGGCGACTCAAGCGCATGCCCGAACCGTTCCGCGATGCTCAGGCCGGTGGAGCCCCGGTTTCCTCCTGTGGCCACGACGATCCGGTCGCAGACCTCCCGTCGCCCCTCCCGCAGCTCCAGTTCAAATCGACCGTCCGCTGTTGGCTCGACCGCACGGATCGGGGACTGAATGGAGACGTGCACACCGGCGTCCCGGGCGCTGCGCTGCAAACACTCAACAATGGTGGCGGAGTCGTCGGTGACCGGAAACATGCGTCCGTCGGCCTCGGTCTTCAGTTCTACTCCACGGGCGGCAAACCACGCGATCGTGTCACGGGGGCCGAAACGGTGAAACGGTCCGAGCAGCTCGCGGTGCCCGCGAGGGTAGCGCTTCACCAATTCGCGCGGCTCGAAGCAGGCGTGCGTGACGTTGCAGCGGCCGCCGCCGGAAATGCGAACTTTCGCCAAGGGATGAGCGGTCCCTTCGAAGAGGATCACCGAGGCCGTTGGAGCCGCCTCGGCAGCGGCGATCGCGGCGAAGAAGCCGGCGGCTCCGCCCCCCATAACGCCGATCCGAAGCTGCGAACTGTCGGCCATGAACGAGGATTCAGAACAGGATGAGCGGCGGAAGCCAAGGCCGCCGCGCCGAGCTCCCCCAAGGCGGCGCTACTGGGGCATTGCGCGCCGCTTCGAAATCGGGTGAACAGGACGCTCCATGACCCCCTCGCAACTCACCCGCATCGCGGAAGACGTCGTTTCCCAGGCGCAACGAGAGCTGCCGGGCCCGGTGCAACCGCTAGCCAAGCGGGTGCCGGTGGTCTATCACGACTGGCCAAGCCCCGAAATTTTGGGAGAGGAGTTCGAACCCGATATCCTCGGTATGTTCGCCGGCAGTCCACACGGGCTGGCGACGGGCGACACGAACGATCTGCCGGGTCATATCATGCTCTTTCTCGGCAATGTGTGGGACTTCGCGGAGGAAGACGAAGAGGTTTACCGGGAGGAAGTCCGGCTCACCTACCTGCACGAACTCGGGCACTACTTTGGTTGGGATGAGGACGAACTCGACGCGCGCGGTCTCGCCTGAGGCATTGTCCCGGAACACCGGTCACTCAAATCTTTCCAACTCCTCCCGCACCTGCTTTGGTGTGCCCACTCGTGCTTATGAAGCGTTTCTCCCTCCTGGTTTTGGGTCTGCTCACCGCTGCTTGTGCCCTCGCGGCGCCACGGGAGCCGTCACGCGAGGACTACGTCACGCGTATCGAATCCTGCGAAGCGATCCTGCGGGAGTTCATGGCCGACCCGGAGACGGCGATTGCGCCCGAGGTGCTGAAACGCGCGCGCGGCATCGTTATCACAAACCAGTTCCGCGCCGGATTCTTCCTTGGCATCAAGGACGGCTACGGGGTCGTTCTGGTGCGGCGACCCGACGGCTCCTGGAGCGTGCCCGCGTTGATCAATGCGGGCGAGGCCAGCTTCGGCCTGCAGGTTGGTGGCACCGCGGTTGAAACCGTCTACGTGCTGATGGACGACGATACGCCGCGCCTGCTGTTTGACGGCCGCTTCAACATCGGCGCGGACGCCAAGGCTGTCGCCGGTCCGCGCGTTGCTGAGGGCGAACGCGTCAACCGCCAGATTCTCGCCACGCCCGTGCTGGTCTACACGAAGTCCCGGGGGCTCTTCGCCGGCGCCACCGTCAAAGCTGGTTGGATACAGCGCAACGACTCCGGCAACCGTTCGTTCTACCAGACCGAATACACGCTTCCGGAGATCCTCTACAGCGACTGGGTGAAGGCGCCGCCCGAAGTTCAGCCGCTGCGCGACTTCGTTACGCAGATCACCCGCTAAGCGGGCTGCACGGGAGACGGCCGTCAGCGACTGTCGCTGACGGTCACTTTCGGCGCCAGTTTCGCAGGTACCTGACGAGCTGGGTCAGCACGTGTTGAGCGATTGCTTGCTGCGCAGTCACACGGTCATGCGCGTCCACGGCGTCGAATCGCCCGCTGATCGAAACGTCCCGCGCGCCGAGCCGGTGGCAGAGCGCCCAAAACGCAAACGGGATTGCTCCTCGTTTCGCCGGCGGAGCTTCCGCGAACCCGGTCGTCGCCACAGCGACGTCGGCATTGAACAGCTGCGCCGCGCCGAGGGCCATCTGCTGCGCAACGATTTCTGAAACGCATTCCACGGTCTCGGCGTGGGTCCGGTCGACCCGCAGATGCCTCACCTTCTGTTCCAAGGTGTAGGCCGTGATGCCTCCTTCGAAAAACTGCGAGGCGCCGGACACCGTTGCCACCAACGCCTGCAGGTGTCCGGCGGTAACGCTTTCCGCAACCGCCAGCTTGAGCGCGGACGGCGCCAGCATCAGTGGCTTCAACTCGCGCGTGGACTCCATCGACCTCAGGCGCGCCGCGTTTCGTTCCGACGTGCGCGCTGTTCTGTCAGGATGCGGCGCACGCGCCAGCGTTGGGATTTCTTCACGATGTACCCCACGCAGGCGTTCGTCCCGCAGCGGCACGGGTGATCGCGCCAGTTGTCGAAATCGAACCCGTAGTCGTAGGTCAGTTCCTCACCGGGTTGGATGTCGCGCAGGGCGACAATCCAGATCCGGCCCCGAACGATGCGCGGCTCACAGTTTGGATCACACGAATGATTGATGTAGCGCGCCGTGTTCCACAACACCTCGCCATCGAGGTCGTAGCGCGCGTTCAGCTCGAACAGGTACACACAACCGTCGTCGCCGGAGGCCCGTCGGGCGACGCGCGCCGCATCGCGCCGGTCGGCTTCGGTCTTGGTCACCTTCTCGCCCACGTATTCGATGATCTGCGTTTCCGCCGGGATCAACCGGCTGGCGATCATGCCGGAGCCATGGATCGGCGACTGCCGCTTTTCGGCCCAGACGGAGCGCGTGGGCTGCGGCGCACGCGGGCGCGACCGGCGAACGGATTTACGAGCTGGAGACTTCATGCAAGTTCAAGGCCGACCGGGCAGTGATCACTCCCCATCACCTCGGGGCTGATCCAGGCCCGGCGAAGGGCGGGCCGTAGTTTTTCGGCGGCTACAACATAGTCGACACGCCACCCGATGTTCCGAGCGCGGCAATTGTTCATCCGGCTCCACCAGGAATAATGGCCGGGGCCCGGTTCGAAGACGCGGAACGTGTCAATGAACCCATCATCGAGGAGCTTCGTGAAATTGGCGCGCTCCTCGTCGGTGAAGCCGGCGTTGCGGCGATTGGTCCGTGGATTCGCCAGGTCGATTTCGGTGTGGGCCACGTTCAAGTCACCACAGAAGATGACGGGTTTCCCCTTCTTCTGCAGCTTGTGGAGGTACGCGAGAAACGCCGGATCCCATTCCTGCGTCCGATAAGCCAGCCGCGTCAGCCCGCGCTGGGAATTCGGCTGGTACACATTGATGACGTAGTAGTCGTCGAACTCCAACGTGATGACGCGTCCTTCCTGGTCGTGCACCGGCAAGCTGAGACCCATGGCGACACCGCGTGGCTTCAGGCGGGAGAAGGTCACGGTGCCGCTGTAGCCCTTCTTTGACGCGCTGTTCCAAAACGCTTCGTAGCCGCTGGCCCAAGCCACATGTTGGACGTCGCCGGGATGGGCCTTGGTTTCCTGAAGACAAATGAGGTCCGCGTCGCAGGAGGTCAGGTAATCGAGCAACCCGCCGCGCAGGGCGGCCCGGACACCATTCACGTTCCACGAGACCAGTTTCATTCGAGCGAACTTCTGGCGCGCTCCATCAAAGGCAAGCCGCAGACGCTCAGACAGCGAGATAGGCTGGATTTGAGTTTACCTGTGCACACGCTGGCTTTCACCCCGCCCTGCTGCACCGATGAAGACCATCCTGATTATTGAGGACGAAGAGCCGTTGCGCCTGCTGATCGGTGAGTTGCTGCAACGCGCAGGCTACAAGGTGCTCCCGGCCTCCAGCGGCCGCCAAGGACTGCGGCTCGCTCGTGCCCACCTGCCTGATCTCGTTCTTTGTGACGTCCGCATGCCCGAGATGGACGGCCACGCGGTGCTCGAGGAGCTCCGTCGCGTTCCAGAGCTGAAATTGACACCCGTCATCATCATGACCGCCCACGCGGAGTTGGTCGACATGCGGCGCAGCATGAATCTCGGGGCGGACGATTATGTCGCGAAACCGTTCGACAACGCCGAGCTGCTCGGAGCGGTGTCGCGCCATCTTGAGCGCGTCGAACAACGACGGCAGGAAGCGGGGCGGGAGTTCGACAGCTTCCGGCGGCATCTGGGGCATCTGCTGCCCACGAGCTTTGTCACCCCGCTGCACGACATCATTGGTTGCGCATCGGTGTTGGCGGTGGACGCCGCAGTCATGCCGTCGGTCGAGATTCGGGACTTCGCGCAGAGCATCCATCAGGCGGCGGAGCGCCTGCACCGCCAGATCGAGAACTTCATGGTTTTCACGCAACTAGATGCCCCGGCGGAGCGCCCGACCGCCGGTCCGACCATTGCCCTGAGCCCCGTAGTCAGGACACTTTGCGAATCGATCGCGCGCCGGCATCGCCGGTCAGACTCGCTGCGGCTGGAGTTGGCCGACGTTCAGGCGGCTTTGCCACGGGAGCATTTTGCCAAGGCTGTCAGCGAAGTCGTGGACAATGCGTTTCGGCATACGCCCAGTTCTTCTCCGGTCGAAGTCACGCTGGAGCAACTGCCGGAGGGCGGGATTCGACTCACCGTCACCGATCACGGCGGCGGTCTGCCGGGATCCGAGAAATCGTGGGCGGCGCAGAAGAATTTGCCCAAACCAGTGGCCTCCCACAGCGAAAGCGGCGCGGGGCTCGGTCTCTACGTTTCCCGTCATCTGACGGAGCTGATTGAAGGGCGCTGGACCGTGAAAAGCACGCCAACGGGCACAAGTGTGATTTTCGAGTTCGCGGCGTGAGCGGCCGCGAGCGTTGCACAGTCGCGTCGTTCGGATTGCCTCGCGCCCAAGCGGGCACTGATGTGATGGTTCGCATGTCCGGATTCGAGCCACTGCCCCTAGGTCAGCGCATTCCTGCCCGTGTTCACGGAGTCTCGTGCAGCTTGCCCACAATGGAGGCGGTCATCGGATATGAAGAGAAGAACCCTCGCATCACCGCTCAGCTGACGTCGGGCTACCCGCGATTTGTGCTGCATCCATACGTGCGGCAACTCTCGGAGATCTTTCGTCAGGAGCTTAACCTGCGGGGTCATACGCTGTGGCTGACCTGCTCACCGCGAGCCGCGGACGAGTTGAAGCAGGAGATGGGAGGGGCGCACGTGATCCGCGCGTCACATGAGGGTCTGCCGTTTGTCGCTCACGTCGATCAGCCGGAACTGAACAGCCGCGCCAAAGTGTTCCTGCAGAACACGGGCGGCTTCCTCAGCTCCCGCGAAGCGGAAGACCATCTGGTCAATCGGGGAGCGATTGAACGAGATCCCGAGGTCACGTACGACGGTGATGCGTTAGGCTATGTCACGCGGCGTGTGGCAGAAGCTTTCGGCACAACGGCCGAGCAGGACGTCGTTCTCACCCCCGGTGGGATGTCCGCTTTCACGGCAGCATGGCGCTCGGCGCTTGATCTCCAGAACTCCCGCGGCCGCACGGTGTGGCTGCAACTGGGATGGTTGTATCTCGATACCATGGCGCTGATGGCGCGCGTTTTGGGAGGACCCACACGCCATATACACATCACGGACGTGACCGATACCGCCGCCATCCTGAAGGTGGTGGAAGAGTGTGGCGATCGATTGGGTGGCGTTGTTACCGAAGCGCCCACAAATCCGCTGGTGCAGACAGCCGATCTGGCGGTGATCTCAGATGCTGTGTGGAAAAACGGCGGTCTGATGCTGGTCGATCCGTCTCTACTCTCCCCGGCGAATGTCGATATTCTGCGGTACGCGGATTTGGGCGTCGCCAGCTTAACCAAGTACTTTGCCAACGAAGGCGACGTGATCGCAGGTGCGATTGTGATTAACTCAGTCCGGGCGGATGCGGCGCACTTGCGCGTGCATGTCGCAAAACGGGCAGATTCTCTCTACCGGAGGGATCTTGAGCGTTTGGCCGCTCAACTTGAGGCGCTGCCGGAGTTTGTTCGCCGAACGAACGAAACAACTCTGGCGGTGCTCGAGTTCTTGCAGAACCACCCTGCAGTAAAGTCGGTGTATTGGGCGCGCCATCCGGAGAGCCGGGCCGCGTTTGATCAGATCGCGCGGCATCCCGAGTACGTTGGCTCATTGGTGAGCTTCACGGTCAAACGTCCGCTGACCGAAGTCTATGACCGGATGACCTTACCCAAAGGACCGAGCTTCGGCATGAAGACATCGCTGATTTCGCCGTACGTCTACCTGGCTCACTATGATTTAGTGACCACAGTGGCGGGCCGGCAGCAGTTGGCTCAGTCTGAGATCGAGGCGGAGCTTCTACGGCTCTCAATTGGCGCAGAACCGGCGGACGAAATCATCGAAGCGCTGCGGCAGGGTCTGGATTAGTCCGGTCTCTCGCCGTTTCCCGGCTTGGTTCGTTCACGCTGGTGCAGGTTAGCCGCCCAGCGTCGCCTTGGAGCTATTTGGCGACTGGATGAGAAGATGAGAAGGTCGTAGCCTACGAACCTACGAAGGCCAGTCGCAGACTGTATAAAACAAGAAGGCCCGATCAGTGGATGACACTGATCGGGCCATAGACCTGGCAACGACCTACTCTCGCGGGACCTATCGTCCTACTACCATTGGCTGCTCGGGGCTTAAC
>JAEWIY010000176.1 GCA_023386835.1 Verrucomicrobiota bacterium | reverse complement strand
CTGCTGCTCCATGCTGACCTGATCGACGTCGGCGGCGCACCGGCGATCCTGACCGTGGCCGTCGACATCTCGGAACGGTTGCGGCGGGAACAAGCTGAAGCCGCGCTGGCCCGCGCCGAGGCGAGTTACCGCAGCATTTTTGAGAACGCCCTCGAAGGGCTGTATCAAAGTTCTCCCGACGGTCATTTCCTGCGCGCCAATCCCGCGCTCGCCCGGATGTTTGGCTACGACTCGCCGGAGGAACTGATCACCTCGATCAACGACATCGGCCGGGCCGTTTACGTCGACCCGGGACGGCGCGCCACCTTCTTCGAACTGCTCGGCACGAACGACCGGGTGCTCGACTTCGAATCCGAGGTCTATCGGCGCGACGGCAGCCGGTTGTGGGTTTCGGAATCCGTCCGCGCGATCCGTGATGCCGACGGCAAACTGCTCTTTCTCGAGGGAATCGCGCTCGATGTCACCGCGCAGAAGGAGGCCGCCCGCGTGCTGGCGGAGGCCAAGGAAGCCGCCGATGCGGCCAACCGCGCGAAGAGCCAGTTCCTGGCCAGCATGAGCCACGAGCTGCGCACGCCGTTGAATGGTATTCTTGGATACACGCAGATTCTCGCCCGTGATCCGACGCTCGGCTCGACGCAACACCGCGGTGTGCAGGTCATTCATCAATCCGCGGAGCACCTGCTCGGCCTGATCAACGACGTGCTGGACCTCTCGAAGGTCGAAGCCGGGCGGCTCGAGCTGCATCCGATGCCATGCGACTTGCCGGCCCTGCTGGGCGGCGTCGCCGAACTGCTCGGCCCCAAGGCCAATGCCCAGGGACTCGGGTTCGCCACCGCATTTGCGCCCGACCTGCCCCGCACGGTGATCGTCGACGCGAGCCGGCTGCGGCAGGTCCTGCTCAACCTGTTGGGCAACGCCCTCAAGTTCACTCGCGAGGGCAGCGTGCTATTCTCCGCGCAGGCGGTCTTCCCCGAAGCCGACCCCCAGAAGGCGCGCGTCACCTTTTCGGTCAGCGACACGGGCGCCGGTATCGCCAGCGAGGATATGCAGCGGCTTTTCCAGCCGTTCGTGCAACTGTCGCAACCGGGCCGCGGCACGGATGGCACCGGCCTGGGTCTGGCGATCAGCCGCAGCATCGTGACGGCGCTGGGTGGCCAACTCCAGGTGGAGAGCCAGGTCGGCTGGGGCAGCCGCTTCTGGTTCGAGCTGACGCTGCCGCTCGCGCCGCGCGGCACCCACGCCCCGTTGCCCATCACCCGCCGCGTGACCGGATACGACGGGCCGCGCCGCACGCTGCTGATCGTCGACGACAACGCCGCGAATCGCGAAGTCCTCGCGGGATTGGTGCAGGGCGTTGGGTTCGATGTGATCCTCGCCATTTCCGGCGAAGAGGCGCTTGCCCACTGCGCCCAGACGCAACCGGCGGCCGTGTTGCTCGACCTGCGCATGGACGGGCTTTCGGGCCTCGAGACGGCCCGGCGCCTCCGGCAGGATCACGGCAGCGCACCGCGGATCATCGCGGTCTCCGCCAGTGCGTACGACATGGACCGGCAGGCCTGCCTTGAAGCCGGATGCGACGACTTCCTGCCGAAGCCGGTGAACGCGGAGGAACTCTGGCTCAAGCTTGGTACGCTGCTTGCGCTCACCTGGCGCTATGAGGAACCTTCCCGGGCCCGCGCGACGATCGCGCCCTTTGCCGGCGTGACCGAACCGCCGCCGCCTGAGGTCGTGCGCGCGATCCACGATCTCGCCCGGGCCGGCGACGTCGTCGGCCTGCGCACCCGCGTGGAAGCGCTCGCGCGTGAGCTGCCGGCCCACGCCGAGTTCGCGCGCGCCGTGCTCGAACTGGCGAACAATTTCAAGATGAAGGCCATTCGCCAACTCGTCGCCCCATGGATGCCCGACAGCGGACCGTGAGCGCCACGCAAAAGGGAATCGGCAAAAAGCGCAGAAGACTCAAAAGCACGTATTCTGCTACCAAATACCCGTCTCCTCAGCCCACACTCCCTTTTGAGCTTTTGCGCCTCTTTTCGCCCCCCTTTCGCCTATCGCCTAAAGCCTAAAGCCTACCGCTCAAAGCCCACCGCTTCCCGCCCGTCTCCATGGACACGATCCTGATCGTTGATGACACCCCCGCCAACCTGAGCGTGCTGTTGCAATGCCTCGGCGATGCGGGCTATCGCGTGCTGGTGGCGGAGGACGGCGAGGAGGCGCTCGATCTGGTCAGCCAGTCGGTGCCCGACCTCGTCCTGCTCGACGTGATGATGCCCGGTATTGACGGGTTTGAGACGTGCCGCCGGCTGCGGCAGAATGCCGCGACGGCGGAGCTGCCGGTCATCTTCATGACCGCGCTGACCGACACGCGGGAAAAGCTGGCCGGCTTTGCCGCGGGGGCGGTCGACTACATCACCAAGCCGGTGCAGCACGAGGAGGCGCTCGCCCGCGTGGCCACCCACCTCCAGATCCGCCGCCTCCGGCGTGAACTCGCTGCCGAGCTCGCGCTGAAGGAGCGCTTCATGCGCATCGCCGCCCACGACCTGCGCAATCCTCTCTGCCTGATCATGATGGCGGGCGGTGTGGCCCGTCGCGCCGCCGCGGATGCCGGCACGCTGCGCCGCGCCCTGCAGGAGATCGACACCTCCGCGCGCCACATGCGGGGCATTATCGACACCTTCCTGCAGCTGCGCGCCGGCAACCGCTCCGCGCGCCTCAGCCTGCCCACCCTCGTCCAGGCCGTGGTGAAACAGCAGTCACCGGCGGCCGACGCCAAGGAACAGGAACTGGTGTTCAACGAACCGGGCGACCTGCCACCCGTCCTCGGTGAGGCGACCGAGATCTTTCAGATCGTCACGAACTACCTGTCCAACGCCATCAAGTACACCCCCCGCGGGGGTCGGATCGAGGTGCGTATTCAGCCATCAACGACGGGCACGGCCTTGCGCCTCGAGGTGCTGGACAGCGGCCCCGGAGTGCCGCCGGAAGAGCGGGAACGGCTTTTCACCGAATTCGCGCGGCTCAGTCCGCGTCCCACCGCGGGAGAGGAAAGCCACGGCGTCGGCCTCGCCATCGTCAAACAGCTGGCCGAGGACAATCACGGCCGCGTCGGCGCCGACTTTCCGGAGAGCGGCGGAAGCGTGTTCTGGTGCGAGCTGCCGATGGGCGGCATGTAACGCCAGAGCACTCCCCGACGCGCCCGCGCGCCGGTCATTCGTCCTTCTTCTTTTGGCCGGCTTCCGGATCTGGCGTGATGCCGGCGGCGCCCAGCCAGGCGAGCAGCTTCTGCTGCTCCCCGTTGGCGTCGTAGGCCTGTTTGATCTCCTTCAACCGCTCCTGCATCTCCGGCCGTTTGCGCAGCCGGAATGACAGCTTCGCCTTGTGCGGCATCTCACCGGTGGCAATCAGGTCGGCCATCGACTGCGCGTGGAGCGTGGAACGAATCGCGTCGTCGGTGCTGAGATCGAGGTCCTCCCGAATCTCCGGTGTGCCGTCGATCACCTCGCCGTGGCACATGACGCAGCGCTGGTCGAGGATCTGGCGGATCTCCGGCGAAATCGGCAACAGCCCTTCCACCGCGGCATCGGCCGCCAGCAGAGCGGGAGGAGTGGAGGCAAACACGAACAAGAGGGAGCGGGCGGCAAATGACGTCATAGGGCAAAGGGGGGCGTGGTCGTCTTACATCTCGGGCTGCAACTGCCGGGCAATCTGTTCGACGTCGCGGGCCGCGAGTGGACCACGTTCATTGAGCAGGAGCAGAAAGTCCGTCAATACGTCGAGCTCCTGAGCGCTGAGACGTTCACCGTACGCGGGCATGCCGATCGCCTGGCGTTCGAAGAAGCGACGGGCGATCCCACCCAGCCAGCCCGCTTCGATCGCCGCCCCACGGCCGTGCTCGATCCAATGCCGGATCTCTTCCCGCGAACCACCGTCGGTGAGCTGACGAAAATCCTCTCCAAAGAAGCCGGGTATGTAGCCCTTGAACGACGCCGGGTTTGGCACGCCACCCTGCCCGAGCTCGCCGTGGCATTGATAACATCCGTAGGACCGGGCCAGCTGGTCGCCGCGACGCCAGAGGGTGTCACGCGTTGACGCCCGGGTGGTGCTGACCAGCGGCTCGACCGCATCTGTGGTCACCGGTGGCGCGGACAACGCGTACTGCAGGCCCTGCGCGAGTATCCACGCGGCAATGGCATCGATCTCCCCGGCCCGCAGGAATTTGTCTCCATAGGCCGGCATCTGCACATGCCATTGGCGGTGCCGCTCGCGCTCCTCCGGCGGGCAGCCGTCGGTGATCCACGAGATGATCACCTCCGCCTCATCCAGGCCGTTCTCCCACAACGTCGGAATCGTGCGGCTCTGCCATCCGCCGTCGCGAGTGCGCCGCGCATTGCCGCGATACTCCGCCTCCGAGCGACCGTGGCACGCGAAACAACCACTCGCCTGCGCCAGCCGTTCGCCCCGGCCTACGGGAGACAGCTCCTCGCGCACCTCGTGGCGATACGCCGCCCAGCCGACGCCCAGCAGCAGGATCACTGCGGCCAGGCCGGCGAACAGGATGCGGCGTCTCCGTAGGCTCATGCGGTCGCGCCCCAACCGCGATCCGCGCGGGTCAATCGGACGGGCCGTTCCGTCATACGTTGGCCAGCCGACCCGTCGAGTCGCCAAACCGCTCCAGCTCCGTCACGCCCGCCTGGTCGGCCAGGCTGAGGAACAGGTTGGTCATCGGCTGACCCCCGTGCTGTACGTAACGTCCCGGGCGCAGCAAACCACCACCACCACCGGCCAGCAGCACGGGCAGGTTCTCGTGGGTGTGCCGGTTGCCGTCCGCGTTGCCGCTGCCGTAAACGATCCGCGAGTTGTGCAGAAGCGAGTGACCGTCGACGTCCTCGGTGTCTTCCAGACGCTGGAGGAAGGACGCAAAGCGCTCAACGTACCACCGGTCGATCCGCGCCACCTTCGCCACGCGGTCCGTGTTGTTCTGGTGGTGCGACAAGTCATGATGCCCCTCCGAGATGCCGATCTCGCTGAAGGAACGATTGTCGCCGTCGTGGCCGAGCACAAAGGTCGCGATCCGGGTCGAGTCGGTTTTGAACGCGAGGAGCATCATGTCGTACATCAGATCGACATACTCGGCGTAGCTCGGCGGGATGCCGGACGGCGTGGCGACGGCCGGATCCGGACCCGCGCCAAACTGCTCCGCCCGCTGTATTCGTTTTTCTACGTCACGCACACCATCGAGGTACTGGCCGAGCTTGTCGCGATCATTGCCGGCGAGGCGGCGCTCAAGGCGCTTCGCGTCATCGAGCACAAAGTCCAGGACGGAACGGCGCGTCATCAGCCGGCGCTGCGCGTTCTCGGCCCGCTGGCCGTGGGCACCTGCGCCGAAGAGCCGCTCGAACACGAGCCGCGGGTTGGCTTCGGGCGTCATCGGGACGGTGGGCGATTTCCACGACACGTTGTACTGGTACGCGCACGAGTAGCCGGAGTCGCAGTTCGACGACGCCCGAGTGGCGTCACACGTGAGCTCGAGCGAGGGGAAGCGCGTCAGATGCCCCACCTCCTTCGCCATCACCTGGTCGATCGAGATGCCGGCGCGCACGTCCGTCGCGCTCTTGTTGATACGAACACCGGTGAGGAACACGCTGTTGCCCCGCGCGTGGTCACCACCGCCGTCGCCGCCGGGATTGGCGTTGAGGTGATCGAGTCCGCCGAGGACCTGCACGTGACGACGCACGGCGTTGAGTGGCTCAAGCGTTTGCCGGAACTGGAAGTCCGCGCCGGACGCACTGGGCCACCAATGCTGCGGAATCGCGCCGTTCGGGAAAAAGACAAAGGCCGTGCGCAACGGAGCACCGGTGGCGGTGGTGGCACGCATCAGTCCCTCGGTGGCGGACGCGCCCCACGCGCGGCCGGGCACCAACGACGTGAAGGCCGGCAGCGCCACGCAGGCGCCGAGCCCCCTCAGGAAGTGCCGGCGGCTCATCGCGGCGAGGTGTTTCTTCAGTTCGGTATCGGCGGCGGGGGTCATGGCGGGGTGGTCTAGGGTTGGACGTGGGCGGCTTGAGCAGAGCCGCGGGAGAGCAAAGCAAGGCGTTCGTGTTCGTGCAGCCGTCGTTTCTGGAACGGCGCCGACTCGATGATTCCCGTCACCAACGCCGACATCCGTCCGTCGGCGGCCTCAAGCCGCGCGACGAGTTGGTCCAGCGTTTCGGTATCGTAATATTCGAGACCGCGGCCGAGCGCGTAGGTCAGCATCTTCTCGGCGAGGCAGTGGAAGAAGTTCTCCCGATGATCGGTGGCGAGGATGCGCTTAAGCTCGCGGACGTCGGTGAAGGACTGCCCCGTCATGAGCGTGCCTTCGGGCTCGATCGGCCGGTTCAGCTCGCTCTCGCGCCACGCGCCCATCGCGTTGAAGTTCTCCAGCGCAAGGCCGAGCGGATCCATGCGGTTGTGACAGGAACGGCACAGCCGGTTCTCGGCATGCAACGCGAGCGTTTCGCGCAACGAAAGCTCCTTCAGGCGCTCGGGGCTCGCGGCATCCTCCAGTGACGGGATGTCCGGCGGCGGCGGTGGCGGCGGCGCGCCGAGGATGTTGTCGAGGATGAAGACGCCGCGCTTCACCGGCGAGGTGCGCGTCGGGTTCGACGTCACGGTCAGCACGGTGCCCTGCGTCAACACGCCTCCGCGCGGGTGATCGGGCGGCAGCTGCACCTTGCGCATCTGCGGGCCCTCGACGCCCTCGATGCCGTAGTGCCGCGCCAGCACTTCGTTCACGTGCACATAATCCGCGGTCAGGAAATCGAGCACGCTGCGGTCCTCCTTCAGCACGTACTCGAACAGCATCTGGGTTTCGCGCTGCATCGCCTCGCGGAGCTCGCTGTTCAGCTGCGGCCGCGGCTGCTGCATGAACTGGCGAAAGGCCGTCCGTGCCCGCTGAAACTCCTCCTTCTGCTCCCCGGTCCGCTCCGCCTCGGGAATGGGAATAATCCGGCGGAACGTCTTGCGCGCTTCCTCAACCTCCGGATTCGGATGGTCGCGCAGGAAAACGTCGAAGTTCTCGATCGCCACGGTCGTGACGTCCCGCGCCTGCAACCACTGGCCGGTGAAATTGCGCACAAACTCCGCCGCCTTCGGATCCGCCAGCAGGCGCTGCACCTGGGCCGACAACTCCGCCCGCAGCCGTCGCTCGCCGGCCAGCCGCAACAACTCGTCGTCCGGCATCGATGACCAGAGGAAGTACGACAACCGCGAAGCGAGCGCGTACTCGTCCACCGGCGCCGCGGTCGCGCCCGGGTCGACCGGCTCCACGTCCTCCTCGCGGAAAATAAACCGCGGTGAGGCCAGCACGGCCACCATGGCCTGCGCTACCCCCGCCTCGATCGTCGTGTCGGGCTGCGCGGCCGTCGCCAGGGCGAGCTCCGTCAACCGCTGGAGTGTTCCTTCCTCCACCGGCCGCCGATACGCGCGGGTGGCAAAGGCGCGCAGGCGCTCCCGCACATACTCCTCGCGCGCAGCCGGGTCCGTCGGGACCTCACCGGGGAAGAACTCCGCGTATCGCGGCGGCGGCACCCAGAACTCCGGTGCCGCCGGCCCGCGCACGGCGACGGATTGCAGCCGAAGGCGGAGGCGCCGCGGCTGCGGCAGGTCAAACGTCGTCGGTTCGATCTCCACCTCAATCTCGTGTCGCTCCGGCTGCCACTCGCGATCGAACGTGAACGTGTAGTGGCGGGTCCCCTCCCGCACAAACCGTTGCTCCAGGACCAGCTCGCCATCCAACCGCACCCGCAGCCGGCATTCGTTATAGTCGAACTGGTCGTCGAGGTACCGTTCCACCGAGTGCAACTTCAGTTCGACCTGATACTGGCCGCCGTGCACGGCCTCGAACGTGGTACCCACCCGCGCGGGGGCATAGTACAAGAGATCGAGCGAATCGCCCATCGGAGTGCCGACTTGCGGCTCCAGGGTGGGGCCAGTAACGCGGCCCTCCGCGGACACCGCCGGCACTCCGCCAATCGCATCGGAATTCGACGCGCCCGCCTCCTCGCGGGAGCGCACCAGCGCCGCCGCCACGATCTCCGAGGCCGACCAGCGTGACTGCAGGTCGCGCCCCTTCACCCGATGCTCCGCGACGACGCGCGGCTGGGTCGGTACCGCCCGGTCGACGATGACCTGCGCCGCGTCGACGTACTTCTCGAGCAGCATCGGCGAGACCGTCAGCACGTCCGCGATGTTATCAAAACCGTGCCCGGTGTCGTCGGCCGGAAACTCCTCGTCGGTTGCGTAATCGACACCCAGCAAATCGCGAATCGTATTCCGGTATTCGACCCGGTTGAGCCGCCGCAGGGTCACGCGGCCCGGATCCGGAT
>JAEWIY010000030.1 GCA_023386835.1 Verrucomicrobiota bacterium | reverse complement strand
CCCCCCCGGGGGTGCCACTCCTCCCTGACCCCCCGGGAGCGGGGCGGCCACCGCACTGGTGGGATCCATCGCCTGCGCCAAATAGTGAAACGCGGCGGCGAAGTGGTCGGGGCGCGCGAGCTGCGCTCGCAGGGTCGGCACGGTTCCAAAGATTGCCATGCCTCAGGTTTTCCACGGCCGCTCTCCGACGCAACAGTCGAACATTGACGCCATTTCGGCGGCTCGTTGGCTCACGTTGATGAAACTCCTGCCCCGTCTCATTTTGTCGAGCGTGCTCGCGCTCGGTGCCCTGCTGCCGCTTTCCGCCTTCGAAGGCAAAGTCACTTACGACATCGTCACCGGGAAAGATAAGCAGCAGTTCATCTACTCCTTGAAGGGAGACCGCGCCCGCATCGACATGGGCGTGGGCATGCCGATGATCGTCGACGGTCCGAATCAGCGGATGCTGACGATCATGCCGGAGCAGAAGATGTACATGGAGATCTCCATGAAGGACACCGTCGAAATGGGCAAAAAGATGTCCAAGCAGGAGAACATGACGTTCGAGGACACCGGCGAGACCGAAGTGATTCTCGGGCGCAAGTGCCGGAAGTACCGCGTCACCGACCGGGATGGCGTATCCGAAATCTGGGGAACCGAAGGCATGGGCAAGTTCGCCGCCAGCTTCGGCGGCAAGCCCGGCAAGAACGCCGAGTTGCCGGCGTGGCAACGGGAGCTCGCCGCCCGCGAATTCTTCCCGCTGCGCACGATCACCCGCAACAAGAAGGGCAAGGAAATCTTCCGCATGGAAGCGACCAAGATCGAGGAAGTTTCCGTTCCCGACTCGCAACTGGAAGTGCCGGCCGGATACCAGAAGTTTGATCTCGGCGGTATGATGAAGGGGCTGATCCCCGGAAACCGCTAAGGTCCGGGCTCAGCCCGGTTGTTTTTCGTCGCGCTGGCAACACAGGGTTGTTGTTGGCGCGATCCCCGCTTTCCTCGGCCGTCATGCTGCGGATCGTTTCTGATCTCCACGTTTTTGACGGCGCCGGCCGTATCCGGCGGCTGTCCGAACTCGACCCGCTGCTGGACGGGATGGATTCGCTGCTCGTTAACGGCGACGCGTGCGACACCCAGGTCGGCACGACGCCGGACCAAGTGGCGGAGCTCAAGGCGTACCTCAACGGACGGGCGCCGCAGGTCACGCTGGTGACGGGGAATCATGATCCGGACATCTCCGACGTCCACGAGCAACTGCTGGCGGACGGTCGGGTTTGGGCGACCCACGGCGATGTGTTCTTCGCCGATGCCACGCCCTGGAGCGCCATCGTCCCGGAAATCCGGCGGCGCATCGCCGCTGCCCAAGCCCAGCGCGGTTTGGCGTCTCTCGACGATGTGGCCACGCGCCTGCTGATCTTCCGCGAGATCTGCCATGGACTGCCGATCCGCTGGGATCTGCGTCGCCGTGACTTTTTCGCCAAAGCCCAGCGCCTGCTCCACGACCTGGGCGCTCCGGCACGTATCCGTGCGGTGTTACGCGCTTGGAAGAACGCTCCCGAACTGGCGGCCACCCTCGTGGCCGCACAACGAGCCACGGCCCAAGTGGTCGTCTTCGGGCATATCCATCGTCCCTCGATTCATCACCGCGCTGGTCGGACCATCATCAACACCGGCGCTTTTGCCGGCCCCATGGGTGCCTGGACGGTCGATATCGACAACGACTTGGTGCGGGTCCGCCGAATCGAGCGCAGACGTGGCGCCTGGCATGCCGGTTCAATCCTATCCGAATTTCCGCTCAGGTCAGCTGTTCCCGCGAACCTGAGCCACGCCGCATGAGTATCGAATTTGGTTGGTGGGCCCGCGATCCCGAGCGCGGAAAGTATCAGGTGCGTGTCGAGATTCACGGCGGCAATATCGAATGGCGCCAAAAACAGGGGCATCACACCCCGTGGGAGCCTTACGGTCCGCCCACGGATGACGACTGGGAGAAGCTGTTGAACGAAGCGGCCAACCGCGTCCCGCGTCGGTTGATTTCACCGAAGCAGTTCGAGGCGATCAAACGCCTGCGCGACCAGTAGCCGGCGGTTGTTGGCTCCCTACCACGGAAGCTGCGCCCACAGGTAACGGAAGGCCGGGGCGAAGGCGGAAGGTTCGCTGAGCAAAAGCGCGTCCACTTCCGCCCGCCGAAACCATTCGCCGCGCTCAATCTCCATCGGGTGCAGCCGAAACGGGCCTTCGTGGAACAGCCGGTAAACCCACACGAATTCCCAACCGGTTTCGGCGCACGCCTGCAGGCGCAACCAGCGTTCCGGGGCAGCGGTCACTCGCAGTCCGATCTCCTCTCCCAGTTCGCGGACCGCAGCGGCGTCATAGTCCTCGCCCGCATCCAAATGGCCCGAACAGGACGAGTCCCAGCAACCGGGCGCCGAATCTTTCCACCGCGACCGCTTCTGCAGGAAAACTGCTCCGTCCCGGCTAAACACGAGCACGTGGATCGCCCGGTGCCACAACCTGTCGCGGTGCACGTCCACCCGTCGCGCCTGGCGCACGACTTGATCGTCCGCGTCGACCACGTCGAACAGCTCGTCGTCCCGTTGCGCGAGGTTGCCACCACTCATTCTCGGAAAAAGAAGCGAAACACGCTCCGCGCCGCGAACGGAATCAGTCGCAGCCGAAGCACCTGCGACTCACGCGGCCCCCAGCCTTTACAATCGCCGGCATTCCTGCCCTTTCGTGCCTCCAAACGCCGCCGTCCGCCCATGCCGAAAATCGACATCAACAAAGTCGCCGAAATCCTGAAGCGCAACGAATTGGAGCCAGCCTTGCTCCGCCAGATCGTCGAAGAGATGCAGATGGTGGCGCAGCCAGAGGCCGAGGAAGAAAAGCCGCCGCCCGTCAAAAAGCAGTGGTGCATCCTGATTTCCGACCCCGAAGGGCAGCTCCCGGAGAAGGTCGATCTGACTGGGTGGGTGCTGCAAATCCCGGAAAACGAGAGTGTCTCCTCAACGACCGAGCGGATTTTTCGGGCGGCTTACGAGTTCAACACGACCAAGCGTGGCCGCTTGATGCCGGTGAAGACCGTGGGCGAAGCCATGGAGCACGTTGCAGCCAAGCACTTCAAGGAAGCCCAGGTGTGGGTGAAGACCAAGGAGCCGGTCCTGATGCTCAAGACCGACAATAAGATCCCGATGGAGCAGACGTCGAAAGACGCCCGTCGCCACAAGATGGAATAACCGCCGGCGGCGCCGGGGCGCGATGACGCGTGCTCCGGCCTGTCCGTCGACTTGCCCGCCGCTGGCCAGCGAGGAAGCGGCGGGCACCGCAACCGATTACCGCAGACCGCGGTACGGCTTGAGCGAGAATCCGCGAGCCGTCATCGCCGACGCCACCGCGCGGAGGTCCAGCCGGGCACCCGGTTTGACCCCGGTCGTTTCAAACCAACCGGCCCGCACTTCCAGCGCATATTGGATGTCCTCGCGTCGCGACGATACCGAACGTTCGTCGTGCGGAACCAGCGAATACACTTCGCGCAGGATGCCGTCGCCGCTGAAGTAGCCGATCTCAAGCGGTGTCGGCGTGTTGCGCATCCAGAAGCTCACCTTGCGCGGCCCAGGGTAAACAAAAAGCATACCCTGGGTTAATCCCACGTCCCGTCGGAACATCAGTCCGCGTTCCATCTCCGCGTCGGTCACCGCCAGTTGCAGGTTGATCGTCACTCCGCCGACGGAAATGGGAAAATACTCGCTCGCCGGTTTCGGTGCGGCCGCCACCTTCTCGGGCGGCGTACAGGCGCTCAGAAACAACAGGCAGCACACCGCCAGCATCGCCGGAAGCAGCGTCGAAACCGGATTTGCGTTTTTCACAACGTCGGTGGCTAAATGCCGGGCCCGTCAGATTCAACACCGATCCCGTGCGACCACCTGCCCTGCTGTTTTTTAACGATACGTCACGTAGTCCCGACCTGCGCTATTTCGCCGGCTTCGAGGTTCACGACCCATTCATCGCGGTGCAGGTGGGCCGGCGAAAGATCGGCGTGTTGAACGCCCTCGAATACGGACGTGCGCTGAAGGAGTCCTCGTTCGATCGCATCCTCCCGTTGGAGACGCTGACCCAGGCCGCAAGGGCGGCCGGAGTTGAGCACCCCCAGCCGGCTGACCAAATCCTCGCGCTGGCGCGCAAGCTTCGGGTCGATCACTTCCGCGTTCCGGATGATTTCCCCGCCGGTGTTTTTGTCCGCCTCCAAGAACTCGGCCTGACGATCACGATCGTGGAGGGCCCCGTCTTTCCGGAGCGAGAGATCAAGTCGGCCCAGGAAGCCGCGGCGATTCGCGAAGGCAACCGCTGCGCAGCCGCCGGTCTGGCCGCCGCCGAACGGCTCATTCGCGCCAGCCGCGTCCGCAACGGACGGCTGCACCTCGACGGCCAGCCGGTGACGAGCGAGCGCGTGCGTTTCGCGATCGAGGTGGCCTGCCTCGAAGCGGGTGGTGTGGCTGCGGATACGATTGTGGCCGGGGGAGATCAGGCGTGTGATCCGCATTGTCGCGGCAGCGGCCCTCTACGCGCGGGTGAACTGATCGTTATCGATATCTTCCCCCGGATCGTGAAAACCGGCTACCATGGCGACATGACCCGCACCTTCCTGCGCGGCCGGGCTTCGGAGGCGCAACGCGAGCTGGTGGCCGCCGTCCAGGAAGCGCAACGGGCCGCTCTCGCGGCCGTGCGCAGTGGCGTACCTGGTCGTTGGGTACATCAACAGTGCCACGACGTCTTCACCGCCCGCGGGTACCAGACCAAGCGCACCAAGACCGGCGCCGTCGGCTTCTTCCACGGCACCGGACATGGGCTCGGCCTCGCGATCCATGAACCACCCCGTGTGAGCGCGACCGATCGTCCGCTCCCGGAGGGCAGCGTCGTCACCATTGAACCCGGACTCTATTATCCTGGTCTGGGCGGCTGCCGGATTGAAGACGTGGTCCAAGTGACGGCGAAGCGCGCCCGGCGCCTGTCGCAGTATCCCTACGAATGGGAGTTTCGCTGATATTGTCCGCAGACCCGCTCGTCGCCGCCTCCATGTCCATTTCCATCGACACCGCGCGCCAATTGCTCGAACGCGTCGCCCAACGCCGAATCCTGGTGATCGGCGACGTCATGCTGGACCACTACATCTGGGGTGATGCCACGCGCATCTCGCCTGAGGCTCCTGTTCCCGTGGTGGAGATCAGCCGCGACACATACGTGCCCGGCGGGGCGGCAAACGTCGCCCTCAACTGCGCGGCCCTCGGCGCGCAAACAAGCGTGGCCGGCTACATGGCGGACGACGAAGCGGGGCGTCGCTTGCAGACGCTCCTGCGCGAGCGTTCAGTCACACCTGTCGCTGCCACCGGCTTGGGCATGACCATCATCAAAACGCGGGTCATCCTCCAGCACCAGCAACTCTGCCGCCTCGATCGCGAGTCGCCACCCGAGGACTACTACTGGTCGAGCGCCCAGGCCATGCCGGTACTCGAATCGGCGATACAGGCGGCCGATGCCATCATCCTGTCCGACTACGCCAAGGGTCTGCTGACGGATGAGCTGGTCCGAAGCGTCGCCGAGTACGCGCGCTCGGCGGGCAAGCTGGTCGCGCTCGACCCGAAGCCCAAAAACCCGCTCCAGTTTTCCGACCTGGACCTGATCACGCCGAACCGTCGCGAAGCCGCCCAACTCGCTGGGATCGAACTTTCGCCCCATCGCCATTTCCCCGCCGAGGAGATCTGCCGACGGATCTACGAGAAGTACCGGGTGAAGCACCTGGTGATCACGATGAGCGAGGACGGCATGCTGCTCTGCCACAAGGGCTGTATCGTGAAACAAATTCCGACCGCGGCACGTGAGGTATTCGACGTTTCCGGTGCCGGCGACACCTCGATCGCCACGCTCGTGCTCGCCCTGAGCGCCGGCGCCGACCTCGAGACCGCCGCCCACTTCGCCAACGCCGCGGCGGGCGTGGTCGTCGGCAAGGTCGGCACCGCCACGGTATCGCCCGGAGAACTACTCGATTACGTCAGCCGCACACCGTGAACGGAGCGCTCTTCCTGGACCGCGACGGCACGCTGATCGTCGATCGAGATTACCTGCATGACCCCGCGGGCGTCGAACTGCTTCCTGGCACCCGGGAGGCGCTCGAGCAGGCCCGAACGCTGGGTTATCGCCTGTATCTGTTCACGAACCAGTCTGGTGTCGGGCGCGGCTATTTCACGCTCGACGATGTTCATCGCTGCAATGCGCGGATGCTCGAGTTGCTGGAACTCGGCCCGCAGCTGTTTGACGGCGAATGCATCGCCCCCGAGGCGCCGGATGTGTCTTCGCGCTATCGCAAACCCTCTCCCGCCTTCCTGCTCGAAACGATCGAGCGCGAAGGGCTGGACCCGTCGGAGTGTTTCATGATCGGTGACAAAGAGGCGGACGTGCAGGCCGGGTTACAGGCCAACATCGGAGCGGTTGCCGTTTGCACCGGAAAACATTCGCGCACCGAATGGGAGCGGCAATTGCCCGCGGGGGCGCTCCTGTTCGACGATCTGCGCGCGTTTGTGCGGCACCTGTCCCGCAGCCGCCGCTCGCAAACCGGCCGAAGGACGACAGGTTGAGGCATCATGCCGGAGTTGGCGGAAGTGGAATTCTATCGGCGGCGCTGGGCCGAGGCCGCGACCGGACAGACGGTCCGGCAGGTGCGCTGTCATCGAGGCAAACGGGTGTTTCGAGGAACCGACGTCGCCGCGGTTGAACGGGAACTCCCTGGGCGGCCGTTCGTGGAGTCACATGCCTCGGGCAAGCAGATGGTTTTCCGCTTCGGCGACAACGCCTGGCTTGGGGTTCACCTTGGCATGAGTGGCGAACTTTCGGTTGCGCCGCCGTCGTATTCACCCAGCAAGCACGACCATCTTGTCATCAACCTCACGTCGGTGGTTCTGGTGTTCACGGATCCACGCATGTTTGGACGCATCCGGTTCGACTTGAGCCACGAGCCACCCACCTGGTGGGCCGCTTTGCCCGGCTCGGTGCTGTCGCGAGCCTTCACACAGCCAAGTCTCGCCAGGTTCCTGGAGCGCCGTCGAGGCGCGCCGATCAAGGCAGTGCTGTTGATGCAGGAGTTCTTCCCCGGCATCGGCAACTGGATGGCCGACGAGATCCTTTGGCGGGCTGGCATTCACCCGGCGGAACCGGCCGGGCAATTGAATCCGGATCAAGTCTCCACCCTGTGGCGACAGACCCGGACCGTGGCGCGCGACGCGTTGCGGCGGATCGCCGGAGTAGGCGGTGACCTACCGCCGGATCTCAACGTCCACATCCCGGAGAGCTGGCTCTTCCATCACCGGTGGCGAAATGGCGGACGCTGCCCGAAGACCGGCGTGCTCCTCGAGCGCGCGGAAATCGGTGGACGGACGACGTGCTGGTCTCCCGCCTTGCAGAAACGCTCAACGCGCACCAAGCGCACGGCGGCGCGATGAAGCTGCGGCTGGACGAACTCTTGGTGCGACGCGGGCTGGCGGAAAGCCGTTCCCAGGCAAAGGCCCTGGTCATGAGCGGCCGGGTCCGTCAGGGCACGCACCGCCTGGACAAACCGGGGCGCGAGTTCCCGGAAGACATCGAACTCACCGTTGAGCAACCCCCGCGTTTCGTGAGCCGCGGTGGAGAGAAGCTGCAAGGCGCCTTGGACGCGTTCGGCCTGGACCTCACCGGCGCCCATGTGCTCGACGTCGGCGCCTCGACCGGCGGTTTCACCGATTGTGCCCTCCAGGCTGGAGCCGCCTCGGTCGTCTGCGTCGACGTCGGCCGCGCGCAACTGCATGCGCGGCTGCGCGCGGATCCGCGCGTGACAAACTTCGAACAGGTCAACGCCCGGCACCTGCAACCAGCGACGTTGCCGCGCCCCGAATACGACGCGGTCGTCATGGACTTGTCGTTTATCTCACTGCGCACCGTGCTCCCCGCCGTGTGGCCCTGCGTGCGCGCCGGCGGGGTGCTCGTTGCCCTAGTGAAGCCGCAGTTCGAAGCGGGCAAAGCGGAAGTTGACCGCGGCGCCGGCATCATCCGCGATCCCGCGATCCAAGCTCGAGTCCTCGACGAGGTGCGCAGCTTCGCGCTGACGAACCTTCCGGATGCCGAGCTGATCGGCACGACCGATTCCCCTTTGGCGGGGACCGACGGCAATCGGGAGTTTCTGCTCGGCCTGCGCCGAAGCAAGGAACCCGCCGCACCTCCCACGGCGCCAGCTGCGTCGGATTAGGTTTCGACTTCTACCCGCAACCGCCGAGAACATGCCGCCATGTCGCGCCTCCGACACCTCGCCTTTGTCGTAAACGGCAACAAGTCCGGTGCTCCGGAACTGGCCGCGGAGTTGATGGCGCAGGCCCGGGCGGCTGGCGCCACGGTTCGCGAGACCGCCGATTTCCCGCTGCCGAAGGACTTTCTGCAAGGTTGCGATGCCTGCTGCGTGATTGGCGGTGACGGCACCCTGCTGGGTGCGGCTCCGGCTGCCGTCAAGGCAGGCATACCCATTATCGGCGTGAACCGCGGCACGCTCGGTTTCCTCACAACCTTCTCCGCCGAGGAAGCGCGACACCAGTTTCCAAGTCTCCTCGCCGGCAACTTCAAGTTGCACTACCGGTCGCTGCTCGAGTGCTCCACCGGCCCCGGGCAGAGCGGCCTCGCGCTCAACGACGTCCTGATCAAGGACGAACGTCATTCGCCGCTCGTCCGGCTCGACGTGTGTGCGGATGATGAATACGTGACGCGGTACACCTGCGACGGCCTGATTTTTTCCACGCCGACTGGATCCACCGCGTACACGCTCTCCGCCGGCGGCCCGCTCGTGCATCCGAGCGCCGAGGTGATCGCGCTGACGCCCATTTGTCCGCACACGCTCAGCAACCGGTCGATCATCTTCCGCCAGAACGTCTGCCTCAAGGTGTACAACCGGAGCGAAGGCGAAAGCCGTCTGCGTGTCGCCCTCGACGGCCAGCACAACGTGGTCACGTGCGAAAACTCGCCCATCACCATTACGATGGCCGAGCGCAAACTCGCGCTGGTCCAACGCGCCGACTATTCCCATTTCGCAGTGCTGCGGACGAAGCTGAAGTGGAGCGGCGGCGTCACCGGCGCGGCCGACTAGTCCCGCTCCCCAGCCCCGCGAGCACATACCTGGCACAGGCGGGGGCGCGCCGCGGCCAGACCTTTGTACTCCGCCAACGCATCGGGCATCGTCGTCAACGCGCGGAGCAGACCCTCGCGCAAGCGTGGATCGTCCAGCACATGCCGCAGCGGCACCTGCTCGATGCGAATGCCAAAGACGATTGCTTCGTCCTCGATCAGTCCCGCGAGAATTTGATCCTCCACCCGCACCCACACGTCGGCCGGATCAAGATCCGCCGTCAGCAAGGCGCGCGGCTGAGACGGATGCAGATTCAGCGCCGGCGTCGCCGCCATTCCCCAGTTTGAGCGTAGATACCCCGGACCATCCGGCCTGAGCTTGTTCAGGAACCGGCTGATGGTCGGCGCCAGCGCGTCGTTCAGGCCCGGTACCACGTCATGGATCGAATCGAGCGTCTGACCCAGTTTCTCCTGCAGCGCCCAACTCGTCGGAAAGACCAGGGCACCACCACGCAGTCGGAACTCGCCATCCTCCTGCCGCGTGAGCAGCAGAAAGTCGGGTTCCAACATCCCGCCGAGTTCCGCACAGCTGCCGCCACGTATTCCCCAAGTTGCGACAAGCTCCGCCCAGCGCTCGAAGGCGTCACGTCCCTCCGGCTGCAGATCGGCATACCGTTTCCCGTCAGCCGAAAGCCAGCGTCGTCGCTCTGCCAGGATGGTTTCCGAATTCAGCGACGGCGCAAAGAACTCGCGCAGCTCGCCGCGCCGCAACGTGAGGTGAAAGCGGTAATCCTCGAGCGGAAACAAGTCCTCAAGCGGCGTCACGGCCGAACGACAAGCTGGGTCCGACGGCTCCGCTGCAGCCGCTCGCGCGCAAATTGAGCCAGACTTTCAATCGTCACGCCGCGGATCCGCTCCTCGTAGAGCGCCTGGTCGTTCACCGGCCACCCATACAACGCATTCAAGGCCGCATGCATGGCCCGGGACGAGTTGGTCTGCAGCGACATCCGTCGGGCGGCCACCAACCGCGTCTGGCAACGCTGTAGTTCCTCGGCGGTGACATTACCCGCGGCCACTCGCGCGACTTCTTCGTCGATTTCGGCCAAGACGTCCTGCTCCTTGCCCGGCGCTGTGCCCGCGTAGAAGTAGAACATGCCCGCCTCGAGACCGATCACACGGGCCGAGCGCACGTAGTACGCCAAGCCCTTCTCCTCTCGCACGCGCTCAAACAGGCGTGAGGACATGCCGCTGAACAGTTCGTCAGCCACTTCGGAGACCACAAAGTCGGGCTCGTGCAGTCCAGGTCCCGGGAATGCCTGAAACAACACCGCCTGCTGACGCGGCTGCCGCTCGACGAACTCCCCAATCGATGCGGGTGCCGCCAACCGATGGGGCGGCACCGTGAACTCGGCTTTTCGAAAGCGCCGCAAAAAGGTCTTCAACTTTGGCGTGAGTCGACGTGGATCAAAGTCTCCGACGACGGAGAGCACGACGTTGGAACCGACGAACAGCTGCCGGTGCAGCTTCCGGAGTACGGTCGGAGTCAGGCGCTTGAGGCCTTCGGCCGTCCCTTGCGAATCGATCGCCAGGGGATGCTCGCCGAAAAACTTCCGGCGGACGAGCTTTCGGCCAAGCGTCACGACGTCATCGTCGTCCTGGGCCAGCTCCGCCAATTGGGCGTCGCGCTCGATATCGAAAGACTCTTTGCGGAAAGCCGGTGCCAGGATCGCTTCGCCCAAAAGATCCAGCGCCCGGTCCACGTCGCCCGGCAGCACCTCGATGGCGACTCCCAGGCTGTTGTTCCCGGAAACCGGATACATCGAACCACCCACCTCTTCGATCGCCTGCGCGACCTCGGCCGCGGTACGCCGGGCGGTATCGCGGGTGAGCAACGTCGCCAGCAGCGCGCTGGCACCTCGCCCCTCCGCCGGCTCGAACAGCGGCCCGCCGAGCGCCAGCAGCCGGAAATGGAGATTGGGCAGCCGCAGGTCGCGCTGCAGCAGCAGTCGGGTGCCATTGGGCAGACGCTCCTCGGAGAACTCCGGGCGAGCCGGAGCGTGGGTGGCGTCCTCGGCGCCTTCGGCCGCGGGTGCGGGTTTTGGGTTGAGCGACACGATCGTCCGCGCCTCAGGCACGAGATAACGATGGAGCACCCGCTTAAGCGCGGCCGGTGTCACGGCCTGCAGTCGTGCGAAGAAAGTCCGGCTGAACTCGAGGTCACCCACGACCACTTCGCTTAAACCGAGGCGGGCGGCCTGCCCGGAAACGGTTCGCCGGCTGTTGATCTCGGAGACAACCAACTGCCGGATGGCTTTGCGGACCTGCGCGACTGTGAACCCCCGCTGCGCGACGCGGTGAAGCGTTTTTTCGATCACCCCGAAAGCGGGCCCGCGCTGCGCCGGATCGGCGGTGAATGAGATCGTGAACAAACCGCTCGATCCGGGATTCCAGCTGCTCGCGTCAATCGTGTGCACCACGCGCGCTTTTTCCCGCACCTCCTGCCACAGGATCGAACTGTCGCCGTGTCCCAGGATCATCGCCAGAACGTCGAGCGCGGGCGCGTCTTCATCGGCCAAACCGGGTACCGGCCACGCGAGCACCGCGCGGACAATTTCAACGTCTTCCTCCAAGTGCCGCCTACGGGGCGCCAGCACCGGCGGCTCGTCCGGAATGTAAATCGGAGCCAGCTTTCGGCGTACCGCCGGCCCAAAATGCTCCATCACGGCTTGGCGGACCGCGGTCACGTCGAACCCGCCGGCCACCACCACCACCAGGTTGTTGGGCACATAGCGCTCACGGTAGTACGCCAGCAGCGCAGCCCGGTCCACCGCCGCAAAGACATCGCGGTGCCCGATGATCGGCTGACGGTACGGGTGCTCGCGGAACGCGGTCTCAAAGACGGTCTGCCAAAGCCGCTGGTCAGGGTCGTCCTGCCCCATTTCGATTTCCCGCAGGATGACCTGCTTTTCCTTCTCGATCTCGTCCTCGGGCAACGTGGAGTGCAGCACCGCATCTGCCAAAACATCCACCGCCACCGTCGCGTGCTCGCCCGGTATATCAATGTAATACACCGTGCGATCAAAGGTGGTATAGGCATTGATATAACCACCGTGCGCCTGGATCGTGGTGGAGATTTCGCGTCCCGCCCTCTTCTCGGTGCCCTTGAAGAGCATATGCTCGAGATAATGAGAAAGCCCTGCTCCGAGGTGTTCTCCCTCGTGCTGGCTGCCGGTCTTCACCCAGACCTGAACCGAAGCCACCGTCGCCGCCGGGTCGGGTTTTAGAATCAGGGTGAGTCCATTGGACAGGATCTCGCGGTGCGCGGGATCCCGCCAGAACGCTTCCAGCAGGCGAATGTCAACGGCAGGAGCAGACGAGGCAGGCATGCACCGACAACAAACCTGTCTTGGCCGCGCACGGCCAACAAAACCTGCGCCTCAGGGCGAGCTCAGCTGCGAGCTGGTCTCCGGCTTCGCGACGCGAGGCCGCTTCGGCAGGAATGGCTGGTCAAAAGCGTCCGCGAAGGAATAAATCTCGGCGAAATCCTCCCGGCGATCGTTCTCTGTCTTGCTGAAGACGTTGTAGTCGATGAGGTTGTAAACGATATCGCCGAAATCGGAGCAGTGGGTGATGCCCCAGTTCTCAAGAACGGTGCGAGCCATCGGCCCAAACTGGTCGAGCGCGTAATCCCGCAAGCCTTCCAGCAACTCCGGACCGCTCACATGCAGCGACTGACGCGCCCGCTGCGTGTCTGCTTTCTTGATCGCCTTCACCGTGAAATCGAGGCCGTGGCGAACAAACTGATAGGCCCGGCGATCGTACCGGGAGTCCTCTTTGCAGATCAGAGCCACCACCTCGTCGAAATCCAAGTCCTGCATCAGTAGCGACGATGCTGCAGCCGCAGTCCCTCACGCGCAACACCAAGGTAGGGAGTAGAATTCCCCGGACCTACGTAAAATCTTCACCCTCCGTTTACAAAAGCCTTTCCTGAGCTGTAAGTGATTCTCAGCTTCGGTTTCGCAACATGATTGCCTCGACTCAAACCAACAACCCGCTTGCGCCGGCGGGTGCAGAGAACCCCAAAAAACCACCTGCGCTCCAACAAGCTTGTGCGCGGTTGAAGGCCGCGGGTTTACGGATCACGCAGCCCCGCATCGCGATCCTGGAAGCGCTGATCCGTCGGTCGCTGCCAGCCACGATTGAACAACTCCATGCGGATCTGGCGGTATCGGCGGCGTCGAGCTGTGACTTGGTCACGGTCTACCGCTGCCTCGCCGCCTTCGAGGAACTCGGACTGGTCCGGCGCTGCTTCTTCCACAATGGCACCAGCCTGTACCAGCTGAACCTGGACGACGCTCAGCCTTACCACGTCGTCGACAAGTCGGACAACACCGTTGCCCCCTTGGACGCTGATCTGGCGGAAGAACTTCGGACGGCAATTCAGCAGATCGAGCAGAAGCTGCTCGAACGCGGCTACACCAACGTTTCGCATATGGTCGAGTTCTTCGGCCGAACCTCCTCCGCGGTGACGACAGAGCGGCTTCATCAACCTCTCGCCGAACCGGCGGCAGTCTGAGTCGCCATCCTTCAATTGCAGCGCCGCGGTGATCCCGCGGCGTTTTTTTTGCTCGGAGAGCAGCTGCGCCCTCCCCCCTCAGGCCGGATCAGGCGCTACAAATCGATAACCGACGCCGTGCACCGTCAGAATCGCGGTTGGCCGGTCGGGGGACCCTTCGACCTTCTTGCGCAACTGGGCGACGTGCTGGTCGAGCGTTCGAGTCGTGCCGAGGTATTCGATTCCCCAAACCGCATTCAGCAGTTCGTCGCGCGTCACCACTTCGCCCTGACGCGCCAACAGGCACTCTGCCAGCTTCAGTTCGCGCGGTGTCAGCGCTTGGCTCTCGCCTCCTTTCGTCACCGTAAACGTCCGCCGGTCGATTTCGGCCGCACCCATCCGAAACACCGGCGGCAGTTCCTCCCGCGGGGTTTGCTCGATTGCCAGTCGGGCGCGCCGCAACAAGGCTTCCACCCGCGCCACCAGCTCCTGCACCCCAAACGGCTTGGTGACATAGTCGTCCCCGCCAAGCCTGAGCCCCACCACCTTGTCGACCTCCTCCCCTTTGGCGGTGACAAACAGGATCGGTACGCGCCCGCCGCCGGCGCGAAGCTCCCGACAAACGTCATAACCGCTGACCTTCGGCATCATCACATCGAGGATCACGAGGTCGTACTTGGCCTGCGGAAACAACCGCAGCGCCTGTGCGCCGTCGGCCGCGGCCGTGACGTCGTACCCCTCACTCTCCAACGTGGCGGCAAGACCCACCCGAATCGCAGGGTCATCTTCGGCGATAAGGATGCGCGCTTTCATTTCAATAACAGCACAAACTCGGCGCCGCCGCCGGACCGCGAGCGGCACTCCAGGTCGCCGCCGAGGCCGCGGGCGAGCGCTCGCGCAATGCTCAATCCCAAACCCGCGCCCGACCGGGTCGCCGTGAGGCTCTCGTCCAGCCGCCGAAAGCGCTCGAAAACCGCTTGTCGCAGCGCCGCCGGTACACCGGGCCCACGGTCCGCCACCGTGATTTCTGCGCCGTGCGGCGATCGCCTGACGACGGTGATCGAAACCTCGCGACCATCCGCGGCGTACTTGGCGACGTTGTCGAGCAGGTTCAGCACGATCTGCTGGATGGCATCACGATCCGTCTCCAGCACCAGCCGATCGGTTGGAGTCGTGAGCTCAACCTCTAAACCTGCCGCCTCCAACGAGGGCGTCTGCATGCTCACCATTCCGGCGATTTCCGCGCCGAGATCGAGTTGGGTTTTGGTGAACTGCTTTTGCCCCTGTTCGAGGCGGCTGAAATCCAGCACGTCATTCACCAGCCGGCCCAGCCGTTCAGACTCCCGGCCGATCGTTGCCAGGTATTCGATTTGGCGATCCCGATCGGTCACCCGACCTTGATGAAGCAGTTCGGCATAGAGGCGGATGGTGGTCAGTGGCGTCCGAAGTTCGTGGGAAACGTTAGCGACGAACGACGTTTTCTGCGCGGCCTCCTCTTCCGTCCGCCGGGCCTCGCGCAACAGGGCGCGTCCGCCCACAGCGATCGCGCCGGTTAACAAAGTCACCAACAGTCCGCCCAAGACGAAGAGGGTCTGGCCACTGCTGCGCGGCAGGGCGGCGGCGTCGCTGCGGGCCACGATCTCCCACGCGGGCAATACGTCCGGAGCAACCGGATGCCGCACCGTCAGCAAACCTTCGTTGCGAGAGGTCGTCGCCGTTGCAGGTGAGGCACCGGGCTGAAGTTCGCACATACTGCCCTCCTCCGCCATCGGCGCCACGACACCGCGCGCCCGCCGATACAATTCGTCCAAGGCCAGTTCGAGTCCGACGACCGCGCCGTCCGCTCGGCGACGCCAACCGAACACGTGCCACGTCGAGCCGTCGTTCCAGCGCGACCAACCTGACGCGAGATCCGCAGGGCGTGCTTCCATCGCAAAGTCGCCCGCGCGCGAAGCCGCTGCCGCTGGAGCCGACGCCGGAAGAGCGTTTCGCTGCCGCGCAACCTCCTGCGCCGCCGAACGCGCCCGCTGGTAGACCTCTGCCCGCTTACGCTGCTCCGTCTCCGCCTCTGCTTTCATCCGCTGCGCTTCCCGATCCCACAACGCGGCGCGCGACCAAGCCTCGCTGGCCGCACCGCCTTGCCGCCATGTGCCGTCGGGGTCCACGAAGAAGGCGTCCGCAACGAGCAGGTTCGACGTTTGCCACTCTGACAAATACGTTTGCACGCGGGCGGGTGGCACGTCGCTCAGCGTTTGCATGAGCGCGGCCTGCACGTCAGCCAGGAGGAGTTCAACGTTTTCCGCGGCGACCCGCGCCCTCGCCTCCAGTGCTTCCCGCTGAGCTTCCAGGACCGCACGCGTCTGCTCATCCAACCGCACGGTCTCGCGGCGCAGCAGCAGCAGCGTGCCGGCTCCAACCGCCAGCGCAGGGAACAACAGCAGGAGCCAATAAAGCCGGACGCGACGCGAGGCCGAGGTCACCGGGAAGGATGGCAGCAAGGGGCGCGAACGATGCAAGAGCGGAGCATGTCCTTACGGCTTCGTTTCGCGCCCCGACATGATCACGGCGCCCGCTGCTGATTGACCGTTTGGGCGGCCTCGGCGCGGTACGCCTTGCGGCGCTCGTTGTCCAAGCCTTCGCGCTCCAGCCGCAGCGCCTCGGCAGGCGCGGGCGCAGCCAACTGCCGCACGTCATCGTTTTGGTACTTGCTGGCCATGGCGTCCAGCGACGAAGCCACGGCCCGCATGCGCGCGGCGGCTTCCTCGCGGCGACCGGTGTCGACGAGTTCCACCACCTCGTCCTTCACCTCAGCCAGATGATTGGCCGCGTAATCGGCCTGCACACGATGATTCGCGGCCGCCAGGATCTCGGCCTCATTGGCCGCGAAGCGCACCGTCGCTTCCGACCGGTACGGGCCGACGGCACGCCCGGAGTCGTCCTCGTACGTCACGGTCGCGGTGGCCAATGCGACTCTTTCGCCGACCTCCGCCGTTTCCATCTCCACTTCAATGAGCGCGAACTTTTCCTGCCGCGCGTAGAGCTGGTTCATCTCCACGACGGCACGGTCGTTTTCGAGCCGCCCCTCGCGTCCGACCCAGCGCTTCGGGCGAATCCCTTCGGGGAACGTGATCTCCACGATCACGCGACGCGCGACGACATCGAGCACGTCGCCGAGCTCCTGTTGAAAGATCCGTGGTAGTGCCGAACTGTCGGCCACGAAGTACGTGTTGCCGTCGCTGCGACGAGCCAGGCGGGTCATCAGGTCCTCGTTGAAGCCAAGGCCGAGACCGATCGTGGTGACGGAGATTCCTTCACCGAGCAATTCGGCTCCCAACTGACCGAGCGCCGCCGGAGAACTCGGGCCGACGTTGGCCTGGCCGTCCGAAAGCAGGATGATGCGATGCAGGTAGTTGAATTCCTGGTACCGCCGGATCTCGGCCGCGCCCGCCACCACTCCTCCGTGCAGGTTGGTGCCTCCATTGGCCTCGATCTCTCGGATCGCGTTGCGCAGGCGCCGGCCATCACCGACCGGGGCGGCCGGCACGAGCGTCAGCACCTCGCTGTCATAGGCAATCAATGACACGACATCTTCCGGGCCCAGGCGGTCCACCGCCTCCAGCGCGGCCTGCCGGGCGCGGATGATCTTGTCGCCCGACATCGAGCCGGACTTGTCGATGACGAGGGCGAGGTTGACCGGCAGGCGCTGACGTCGGGGCGCGACACCGCCATCGAGCGCCACTTTCAGAATGACGGTTTCACGCGAGCGCGCCGGCAAGACCGGGCGATCGACTTCAACGCGGAGCTGAACCGGATTGGAACTGCGGTTGGTCGCAGGCGGCGTGGAACGCGTGGCGGCGAACGCCGGGAACAGGGCCGTCGCGCCGAGAAGGAGAGCAAGGAGGAGCTTCATGGTGAGTGTTGACGCCACACTTCACCACAAACGCGCCTGCAACGTGTCAGGGGCGCGTCAGAACTTCGTCAGGAAATTGTCAGGGCGCAGCCGCTCAGGCTTGGGCGAGCAGCCGACGCAGCGTCTCATCGACCTGCTTCGGAGGGGCCTTGCCCTTCGCCGCCTTCATGACCGGACCCTTCAGCGCATTGATCGCGCTGTCCTTGCCCGCCCGAAACTCCGCCACGGCTTTCGGATTGCCCGCGACGGCGTCACGGCACCATTGCTCAAGCTCACCCGCATCCGTGGCGGCGACTTTGAGGCCCTTGCGCTCGGCGATCGCGCCAGGCGCCTCCCCGGTCGCGAACGCATCGGCAAACACTTCACGAGCTGCCGGCGTCAACAACGTGCCACTCTCCACCAGCTGCACGAGTTCCGCCACATGCTGCGGGCGCAGCCGGGACTCAGAGAGCGCAATCTTGGCGGCGCCAAGTTCCCTCAACAGATCGTTGACGACCCAGTTGCCCACCGCTTGGGCGCGCGGCGCGCCGGCCGCGGCGACCGCCTGCTCGAAGAAGTCGCTCAGTTCGCGATCGGGCACCAGCACCGACGTGATCGTGTACGGCAGCGCATATTGCTCCATGAAACGGCGCTGCTTGTCGAAGGGGCGTTCCGGGCATTCCGCCTGCAAGCGCTCCTTCCAGGCTGCGTCGACACGCACCGGCATCAGGTCCGGATCCGGAAAATAGCGGTAGTCATGGGCCTCTTCCTTCGTGCGCAGGGATTGTGACGTGCCCGTCATGCCGTCGTAATCACGCGTTTCCTGCACGATCTTGCCGCCCGCCGCGACGACCGCGAGCTGACGCTTGATCTCGTGGGCAATGCCATCGCGGACGAACGAGATCGAATTGAGGTTCTTCAGCTCCACCTTCGTGCCAAGCTGCGCGGAACCGACCGGCCGGATCGACACGTTGGCGTCGCAACGCATCTGGCCCTTCTCCATGTCACAGTCGGAGATGCCGCCATACACCATCATCGCGCGCAGCGCCGTGAGATAGGCGTACGCCTCCTCGGCGCTTTGTAGCGCCGGCTCGGATACGATCTCCATCAGCGGGGTGCCGGCGCGATTGTAGTCCACCAGCGAATCGAAAGCCTGGTGGTTCAACTTGCCGACATCCTCCTCCAGGTGGATTCGGGTGAGCGGAATCCGCTTGTGCTCCCCCATGATGTTGCGCGCGGGGCCAGGCAGCTCGATCTCGACATGGCCACCAAGGCAGATCGGCTGATCGTATTGGGAAATCTGATAGTTTTTCGGCGAATCCGGATAGAAGTAGTTTTTCCGGTCCCACTTGCAGACGTCCGCGATCTCGCAGTGCAGCAGCAGCCCGGCTTTGATGACCGCGTCGAGCGCGGCGTGATTCAGCACGGGCAGCGCACCGGGCAACGCCAGGACGACCGGATCCGTCAGCGTGTTCTCCGGATGGCCGTACCCGGCCGCGACGCGGGAAAACATCTTCGACGCCGTGCGAATCTGCACGTGGACCTCCAAGCCGATGACAGCTTCGTAGTTCATGGCGTTAAGCAACGGAGCGGGTGAACGACGGCACGCGCGTGTGCCAGTCGTGCGCCTGATCATAAGCATGGGCGACCGCCAGCAGATCGGCTTCGCGGAACGGTTGCCCGATCAATTGCAACCCAATCGGCAGCCCGGCTGACGAGAACCCGCAAGGCATCGAAAGCCCGGGCAAGCCGGCGAGGTTCACGCCGATGGTGTAGATGTCGCTCAAATACATCGTCAGCGGGTCCGCCTTCTCCCCCGCGCGGAAGGCCGGCGTGGGCGTAGTGGGCGTAAGGATCGCGTCCACCTCCGTGAACGCCTTGAGGAAGTCATTTCGAATCAGCGTGCGAACCTTCTGGGCCCGCAGGTAGTACGCGTCATAGTACCCGCTCGAGAGCACGTAAGTGCCCAGAATGATTCGGCGCTTAACCTCGGGCCCGAAACCCTCGGCGCGCGAACGGAAGTACAGATCAACCGCCTCGGTGACGCCAGCGGCCCGGTGGCCGTAGCGGACGCCATCATACCGTGCGAGATTCGAGGAGCACTCCGCCGTCGCGATGATGTAGTAAACACTCAGGCAATACTCCGTGTGCGGCAGCGATACTTCGCGGATCTCACAACCGCGGCTGCGGTAGAACTCCACCGCCTGCTGGACCGCCTCTTTCACCTCGGGATCGAGGCCCGGACCAAAGTATTCCTTGGGCAAACCCAATCGCCAGGGGCCGCGACGCGTCTGCAGCTCCGCGCGATAGTCCGGCACCGGCTGATCGATCGAGGTCGAATCGCGCCGATCGTGCCCCGCGATCGCGCCGAGGACGACCGCGGCGTCTTCAACCGTGCGCGTGAACGGCCCAATCTGATCGAGTGACGAAGCAAAGGCCGCGAGGCCGTAACGCGAGACGCGTCCGTAGGTTGGCTTCAAACCAACGACGTTGCAGAACGCGGCCGGTTGGCGAATCGAGCCACCCGTGTCGGAGCCGAGCGTCGCCACCGCGGCTCCTGCCGCCAGCGCCGCCGCGCTGCCACCGGAAGAGCCTCCCGGCACCCGCGAAAGATCATACGGGTTGCGCGTCACGCGGAATGCGGAGTTCTCGGTCGACGAGCCCATCGCGAACTCGTCGAGGTTCAGGCGCCCCCAGAAAACGGCGCCCGCCGCGCGCAGCTTTTCCGTCACGGTCGCATCATAGGGCGAAACGAAATTCGCCAGCATGCGGCTGGACGCAGTCAGCGGCTGATCGCGCACGGCGATGACATCCTTGAGCCCGATCGGAATGCCATCGAGCGGACCCAGCGTCGTCTGACGGGCGCGGCGCTCGTCAGAGGCGCGCGCCTGCGCGAGGGCACTCTCTTCATCGTACGAGTTGAACGCAGCGATCTGGCCATCGACCGCCTTAGTCTGCGCAATCACGCGCTGAAGCAGATCGACGGCCGAAAGCTCTCCGCGCGACAGGGCATCGGACGCTGCGACGAGGGTCGAAAAAGGTTGGTCGGCGCTCATGTTACTCCACCACCTTGGGCACCACGATCATGTTGCTGCGCTGTTCGGGCGCGTTGCGCAGGGCCTCCGCCACCGGCAGACCCGGTTCCGCCACGTCGGCCGCCCAGACATTGGCAACATCGAAGGCGTGCGCCATCGGCTCCACGCCGCTGACGTCGACCTGTTTCAGCTGCTCAATGTGCCGCAGCACGTCCTGCAACTGGTGGGCAAAGTGCTGCTTCTCCTCCTCCGACAAGGCGAGTCGCGCGAGGCGGGCAACGTGATCGATGTTCAAAGCGGGGTCAGCCGTCATGATTGAGACACAGGGCGCGACCGTAGGTGGGCCGCCACACTCTTAGCAACGGACAAAACGTGCCTGAGCCGCAGGCAGAATCGCGACGGCCACACCTGCGCGGTCAGCGCCGCTCCTCTCCGCAACCGGACGCTGGATACGGCGACTGATGGTCTGCCAAAGGGTCCACGGGCGGCGCGCCGGAGCGCGCCGTGCGGCCAATAAACTGATTCACTTACGAATCGTGTACCCGGTGCGAGTGAGGTCTTCCTGTAGGCGCGTGAAGGCCTGGTTCACCTCGTCATCCGTCAACGTCCGCTCCGCGGATCGAAAGGTCAGGGAGAACGCGAGGCTCTTCCGCCCCTCGGGCAAACCGGGTCCACGGTAAACGTCGAAGATCCGCACCTGCTCGAGCTCGAAGCCCTTACCCACGGCGGCCCGACCCGCTTTCTGCAGGGCGCGCTGCACTTCACCGGCTGATTGGTTCTCGTCGACCACCACGGCCAGGTCACGCAACGCCGCCGGGAAAAGGCTGAACGGCTGGTAACGCCGCCGGGAGCCAACATCGGCGAGCCGCGCCGGCAGGATCGCAAATTGTCCCGCATAGATGCGGCCGCTCAGGCCGAGCGACTGCAACAAGGCGAGGTCCAGCAGCCCGTAGCGGGCGCTCCAACCGTGAGCCATGTCTCCCGCCAATGCCGAATGCCCGACCTGCCAGCCGAAAGCCGGAGCTTCCACCGGGAGCAAGGGTTGGCGGGCCAGATCAACCCCGGCCGCGTTGGCGAGCGACTCGACCAGCCGCTTGGCCGTGTAGAAGTCAGCCGGTTCACGCTTCAACCACGTCGGCGGCGTCTCTTCTTCCGCGATCAGGAAACCAACGGCAACGCACTCCTGCACCTCTCCGTTGCGTTCGAGGAACACGCGCCCGGTCTCGAACAACCGCTGCGCCGGCACTCCACGCGCCTGATTGAGGCGCAACGACTCCAACAAACCAATCAGGAGCGACGGCCGCAGGTGCGACTGGTCCTCAACGAACGGGTTGGACAAAGCCAGCGCGTTATGGGCCGCCGGGTCCGCCCACGCGCTGATCTCCTGCGAAGAGCGCAACGTATAGGTGACACACTCGTTGAACCCCTGACCGAGCAGGACCGACGCGGCCTTGCGCGTGTAGCGGGTGATCGGATCATCCTCCGCGAGCAATCCGGGGGCGACCACGGGTGCCGCCGGGATCTTGTCGGTCCCATGGAGCCGCAGGATTTCCTCCACCAGATCGATCGGACGGTCGAGGTCGTCGCGCCAGCTGGGCACCGTGACGGTCCAGTTCGGCTGGCCGCTCTCGTCCTTCTCCTCGCGGACGACCCGCAGGGAAAGCGCTTCCAGGGCCGAGCGCATCGCGGCATCCTCAATGTCGAAGCCGAGGCGCTTCCGTACCCAAGAAGGCGATACGGTGATCTCCCGCTGCCAGGGGACGTCGCCGCCCACCGAGGCCACCGGGCCCGAAACGGTTCCGCCGGCGGTGGCCAGGATCAGATCCACCGCCCGCTGACGCGCCTCGTGCAACTGGTGCGGATCAACGCCGCGCTCGTAGCGATACGAGGAGTCGGAACCCAGCCCGAGTTGCCGCGAGGTCGCCCGCGTGGACTGCCGCTTGAAGATCGCCACTTCCAGCACGACATCGGTGGTGCTCTCGTCGACCCCGGAGTTTTCACCGCCCATGATGCCGGCCACGACCACCGGTTTCCCGGCGTCGGCGATCACCAGCATGCGCGAGGTCAGCGTCCGGCTTTTGCCATCCAGCGTCACGATGGTTTCGCCTTCGCTGGCATGGCGCACAACGATGCTGGCCCCGCCGAGTTTGCGGGCGTCGAACGCGTGCATCGGCTGGCCGTACTCGAGCATCACGTAGTTGCCCACATCGACGAGGTTGTTGATCGGCCGCAGGCCCACCGCCTCGAGACGCTCCTGCATCCAGCGCGGGCTCGGGCCCACCTTCACCCCCGCGACGACCGTGGCGGTGTAGAGCGGGCAGTCTTCCGTCGCGTCGACGCGCACGCCCTGCAGCAGATCCGGACGCGCCGGTCCGGTCGCGCCAGCGTCACCAATTTTCGGATACTTCAGCTCCCGTCGGAACCAGGCGGCCAGCTCGCGGGCCAGCCCGAGGTGCGACAGGCAGTCCGGCCGGTTGGGCGTGATCTCGACGTCGAACACCGTGTCGCCGCCCGGCAGCACGTCATTGATCGGCGTGCCCAGCGCGGGGCGCTCGGTCAGGATGAGCAGACCCGAGTGATCGGAGCCGACGCCAAGCTCACGACCCGAGCACATCATGCCGTCGGAGAGCTGACCGCGGATCTTCGACTGTTTGATGACAAAATCGCCAGGCAGGACGGCGCCGGCCAACGCGACGGGCACGCGATCGCCTACGCCATAATTCTGCGCGCCGCAGACGATGGACTTCACCCCGCCGGCGGGACCAATATCGACCGTGCACACCGAGAGCTTGTCGGCATTCGGGTGTTTGTCCCGCGTGAGGACCTCGCCAACGAACACGTTCGAGAGCTTGGGCGCGCCATGGTGCTCCACGCCCTCGACCTCAAAGCCGAGGAAGGTGATCGCGTGGCTGATCTCGTCAGCCGTCAGGCCGGACAGATCGACGTAGTCGTTGAGCCAATTCTGGGAAAATTTCATGGAAGTGACTGCGGGCCGGGATCAGGCAAACTGCCGCACGAAGCGGAGATCGTTCTGGTAGAAGTAACGGATGTCATCGATGCCGTACATAATCATGGCGAGGCGCTCGAGGCCCATGCCGAACGCGTATCCACTCCACTCCGACGGATCGTAGCCCACGCCTTCGAACACGATCGGGTCGACCATGCCGCAGCCGCAGAGCTCGACCCACTCCTTGTTGACCTTCGGCAGGTGCTTGGCTGACAGGTCCACCTCGAAACTGGGTTCCGTGTAACCGAAGTAGTGCGGGCGGAAGCGCACCTTCGTGTCCGCGCCCAGCAGCGACTTGAGCACGTAATCGAGCAGCGCCTTCAGGTCGCGCACGGTGACGTTGCGGTCCACATACAGGCCTTCGATCTGGTGAAAGTTGGCCGAGTGAGTCGCATCCACCGTATCGCGACGGTAGCAGCGGCCTGGAGACACGACGCGCAGCGGCGGCGGCCCCTTCAACATGGTGCGGATCTGCACGGACGACGTGTGCGTGCGCAGGAGATACCGTTCGCCCGGCGTTTTTTTGCTCACGTTGCCGAACCGGGCGTCCGGCGGGAAATAGAACGTGTCCTGCGCGTCGCGCGCCGGGTGATCCGCGGGCGTGTTGAGCGCATCGAAGCAATAGTACTCCGTCTCCACCTCCGGTCCCTCGACGACCACAAAACCGACTTTGCGGAGAATGGAGCAGAGCTCCTCGCGCACGGCGGTCAGCGGGTGCAATGAGCCGGCCTGCAGATCGGGCGACGGCAGCGACGCGTCCACCGCCGGCCCGAGTCGCGCGGCCAGTTCGGCGGCCTGCAATCGCGCCTGAGCAGCGTCGAGCAGCGCCTGCAGTTCCACCTTGGCCTGATTGATGAGTTTACCGGCGGCGGGCCGCTCCTCCTTGGGCACTGTGCCCATCAGTTTCATCAGGCTCGTCAGTTCACCCTTGGGTCCCACGTAACGGGCTTTGGCGGCCTCGTACTCGGGACGGCTGGAAACGGCGGGCAATTCAGCAGCCGCTTTGGCGATCAGGGCGGTGAGTTGGGATTGCATGAACGGAAGGCAGGCGCGCGGAGAACGGATTGGGCGGAGGGCGCGGCGTTCGAGGACGCGAAAGAGGTGGAGGAGGACTTAAAAAAAGAAGGACGGCATCCCGCGATGGCGGGACCCGTCCTCCGGGGAGAATCAACTGGGAGGCGAGCCCCTGGGCTCGCGTTCGGTTAGGCTTTCGCCGCAGCGGCGCCCGCCTTGTTCTGCAACGCGCCCTGCACCTGCTTGACGATGGCCGCGAAGGCCGCTTCGTCGCGCACGGCGAGGTCGGAGAGCACCTTGCGGTCGAGCTCGATCTTCGCCGCCCTCAGCCCTTCGATGAAGCGGCTGTAGCTGATGCCATTGGCGCGGCACGCGGCATTGAGCCGCACGATCCAGAGGGCGCGAAACTCGGCCTTCTTCTTCTTGCGGTCGCGGTAAGCGTATTGCCAGGCGTGCTGGACCGCTTCTTTCGCGTACCGGAAGAGCTTCGACTTCGAAGCGTAGTAGCCCTTCGCGTATTTGAGGACTTTTTTGCGGCGCTTGCGCGACGCGGGGGAGTTGGTGACACGAGGCATGTTCTTATTTAGTGTTTTAGGCGCCGGCGGGTCGTCTCGTTGGGTTCACCCAGCCTGGCGGAGTTGGTCTTGAACGCGGCGAATGATCAGAGGCCGTGCGGGAGGCAGGCCTTGAGGGGAGCCGCGTGGCCTTCGGCAACGAGCTTGTCCTGGGAGGCACGACGCTTTTGCTTCGTGCTCTTCGAGGCCAGCAGATGCCGGAAGCCGGGCGTGCGGCGCACGAGCTTACCTTTGGCGGTGAGCTTGAAGCGCTTGGCGACGGACTTTTTGGTCTTTTGCATGGAGCGAGTGGTCGAAAACAGAGTTCGACCGCCCGCTTGGCAAGGGGAATTTGGCCTCATGCGCCTCAACCGGCCCGCCCCCGCCCCCAACCCGCACACGCCGGGCAGCACCAGCCTGACTGTACGACTCCGTTGATTCCAGCCGCGTTTCTGCGGGACGTGATGTCATCCCCACCGAGACACGCCAAGGGGCCGGCACGGTTATCCGCCGCGAGTGGCCAACCCACAATCCGACCTCCGGAACACGACCGGACGTCGCCGCCGCGGAGGGTGTAATGCCCGTTCCACTACGCACGCTCCGGCTCCGCCGAGGAGGCGCGACCATTTGCGCGAGAAGGGCGAGAAAAGTTGGTTGACATCAATCGTCGGCTCGTGAGCTTTTCGCCCCTCTTTCGGATGGCTTCCTAGCTCAATGGTAGAGCAGTTGACTCTTAATCAATTGGTTCGGGGTTCGAGTCCCCGGGGAGCCACCAAAGGACTTTCTTCTGCTTGCCGCCGCGGGGCTTTCCCGCGCGACTGCTCAACGGCAAGCCGTTCTTTCTCAACAACGATCTGAAACGTTTCCGACGGGAGGCCGTCGGGAATCGGCGAGTTTTTCGCCGGCGTAGCTCAATGGCAGAGCACCTGTTTTGTAAACAGGTGGTTGCAGGTTCGACTCCCGTCGCCGGCTCCACTTCGCATGCTGTGACCGCCACGCGTTTCTTCCACTGCCCGATGGTGTAATGGTAGCACAGCAGATTCTGACTCTGCTTGTCTAGGTTCGAGTCCTAGTCGGGCAGCCACTTGAAAGATTACCGCAACCCTGCGTTACCCCTCGCAGTCCATGGTGATCAAACGAGCGCACCTCACCGCTGCTCACGGTTTGCCAAAACCTGAGCATCTCGCGGTGAGCGGGTGAAAGCGAATTGACAGATCGTTGGGCCGGAAAAGCGTCTCGAGCATCAAACCCTTGGTTACACCCATCTCCTTCTCTTCTTCCCGCCGACGTCCGGGCTCCCAGAGCCGGTGCGCCCGGCGTCTCCCGAACGCTGCTTCTCTCCAAGGAGGGCGCGTTTACGGCGAGTTGGTGCTCGCGTAAAAGCCCATGTTGAGTATGGAAGACATTCCCGCCCCAAAGACCGGAATCATACCCATTTTTGAACCTCGTTGGCCTGTCCTTTGCTTTCGCAGGCGACCATTTTCGGCTCTTTGAGCAATTCTCCGTTTCCTGCTGTCCAACCTACTCGACGCCCGTTTCCCCACCTCTCTCGTTTAATCCCTAGTTACTACACACATGATCTCGACCAGTCTTCCGATCGCCTTCCTCATGGGCCAGACTCCGATGGAGCTCTTCAAGCATGGTGGCCCCATCATGTGGCCGATCATCTTGACCTCCTTCATTGCTCTGACCGTGATCGTTGAGCGCATCATTTTCATCATCAAGGAGAACGCTTCCCGTGAGCCGGAGGTGGTGGAAAAGATGTTCGATCGGATCGAGCACAACGATATCGACGGCGCCATCGCGGTCGGCCGCAAGAGCAGCGACTACCTCGCCCGCATCTTGGTCTACACCCTCACCCACCGTGAGGCTGGCTTCTCCAACGCCCTGATCCGCGCCTCCAACCAAGAGCTGATCCGCTATCAGCGCGGTCTCCCCATTCTCGACACCGTCATCCCGGTCGCCCAGCTGCTCGGTCTGCTCGGTACCGTCACGGGCATGATGCAGACGTTCGGCGCCCTTGGTGAAGGCGACGTGGCCGCGAACGCCGGTAAGATCACCGGTGGTGTGGCTGAAGCTCTTATTGCTACCGCGACCGGTCTGGCCATTGCCGTCACCTCGATGCTGCCGTTCAACTACATGAACACGCGTGTCGAGCAGGTCCGCCACGAGCTGACCGACGCGAGCAATGCGCTCGAGCTGATCATGAAGCGCAACCAGGCGGTCAGCTGATCCGCCTCCAACCACTCCGACCATGACCGGAGGTTCTAGTCCTGGCGGCCCGAAGAAGGCCCGTATCGAGATCATTCCACTGATCGACGTTATCTTCTTCCTGCTCGCCACGTTCATTCTCTTCACCCTTTCGCTCAACAAATCGCAGGGTCTGCCGGTTGCTCTTCCGAGCGCCAAGACCAGCGAAGTGCGTGACCCGGCCGGTACCGTGACCATCACAGTCACCGCCGAGGGCACGCTCGCGTGGGACAAGGATCTCATCACCCTCGATGAGTTCCTCAACCGCCTGCAGGCGTACAAACAAGCGATGGGCCCGGATGCGATGGTGCTGATCAACGGCGATGAATCGGCGTTCTTTAGCCAGGCGCGCTACGTGTTCGACGAAGTGCGCAAGGCCGGCATCCAGAAGGTGAAGATCGAAACCCGCGTTCGTCCCGCTTCGTAACTCCACAATGGGGCCGCTTCGGCGGCTCCCAACGGCTCCTCTCCCACTCCTATGACTGGTGGCTCTGCCCAACCTGGTAAGAAGGTCGCTCGTATTGAGATTATTCCGCTCATCGACGTTATCTTCTTCCTCCTCGCGACCTTCGTTCTGTTCACCCTCTCCTTGAGCCGGATTCAGTCGATTCCGCTCGATCTGCCCCAAGCCCAGCCGAATGCCAAGCCGCCGGAAGACGACACATCCGTGACGTTGCAGGTCTCCGACAGTGGCACGATCTACTGGAACAAGGAGTTGATGAGCCTGAGTGAAGTCGCCCCGCGGCTCACCCACTACCGCGAATCGACCCCGGATCCGCGCGTGCTGATTGCCACGGACGACCGTGCTAAGTACGGCGAAACGATCCTCGTCCTCGATGAGGTGCGCAAAGCCGGCATCAAACAGGTTTCGATCGAGACCGTGTATCGCCCCACCGGGCGCTAATCCCCAGCTGAAGGCGCAACATGAACCGCGATCTTATATTCGGTCTGCTCTTTTCCATCCTCTTCCACGTCGGTTTCCTCTGGGGTGGCGACGTCATCTTCAAGAAGAAGCCCGTCGTCGTGCAGCAGGCGGTGGAAGAGACGACGGTCGAAATTATCCAAATGCCCGAAATCGAGCCGGAAGAGCCGGAGATTTTCGAAACGGGTGATGAAGCTCCCCCGGAGCCGATCGACTTCGCGCCTCCCATGCAGGCGGACGTCCCTTCCGTCGTGGTGGATCCGACCTTCGTGCAGAAGATCCAGCCTCCGCCTCCTCCGGGTCTCGAGCGTCCGCAGGGCGTGATCACGATCCCGAAGACGAGCACGAGCCGCAACATCGGCGCCGGCATGAAGGATCTGTTTGATCTGGCCAGCCTTGATCAACAGCCCGCCGCCCGCTTCCAAGCCAAGCCGGTCTATCCGTTCGAAATGCGCCGCGCCGGTATCACGGGCGAAGTCTTGGTCGGCTTCATCGTGGATTCCAACGGCGACGTCCGGGAGGCCTACCCGATCCGCTCCACTCAACGGGAATTCGAGCAGGCGGCCGTGCAGGCTGTCAGCAAGTGGAAGTTCCGCCCGGGCCGCAAAGGTGGCCGCGCGGTGAACACCCGCATGCAGGTCCCGATCGTATTCAGCATCAGCGACGACTAATCTCCATGGCCGCCTCCCCTTTCCTCTCCCGATCCGCGAAAGCGCGTTGGGCCGCCCTCGTGCTGGCCCTCTGCGTGCCGGTGGGAACAGCCTTCGCCCAGCAAAAGGACGCCCCGAAGAAAGAACTCACGGAACGCGTCCAGGAGCAGCTGGCGAAGTTTCAGGAACTCTCCAATAACAAGGACTTCGCGGGCGCCGTTCGCCTCGTCGACGAACTCGAGCGTGGCATTCAGCCGAACAGCTTCGATGCCGTCGTCCTGGCGCAGGCCAAGGCCCAGGCGTTGTTGCAGAACAATCAATACGCTGCCGCCATCCCCCCGCTGGAGAACGCGATCCGGCTCGGTGAGAACTTCAACTTCCTCGAGCCGCGCCAGCTGCAGGAGTACATGCTCCTGCTCTCCCAGCTCCACTATCAGGAAGCCTCCAATCTGAAGGATGCGCAGCAGCAAGTGCCTGGCATGGAGCGGGCCCTCACCTATCTGCGGCGTTACCTGCAGCTGACCCAAAAGCCGAATCCGGAAGCCCGGATGTTCGCGGCTCACCTGTTCTACAGCCGCGCGACCGTCGATCCGGACAATCCGGACAAGGAGATGCTGGAACAGGCGAAGAAGCAGGCTGAGGAGGGTCTCTACAGCGCCATCAAGCCGCGTGACACCTTCTATGTCCTCCTGCTCGCCGTGTTGCAGCAGCAGGGTCGTAATCGCGAAGTCGCTGACCTCTTGGAGTTGCTCGTGCAGCAGCAGCCGACCAATCGGCAGTACTGGCAGCAACTGGCGTTCACCTACCTGGCGCTCGCCGAAGAGGACAAGGACAACCCCGAGCGCTCGTACGAGTGGAACATCCGCACGGTGCTCACGATCGAGCGGGCCCAGGAGCTCGGCATCATGGATACGCCCAAGGACAACTTCAACTTGGTCGGCATCTACTTCAACATGCAGCGCTTCGACCAAGCCGTGGAGTTGCTCGAGAGCGGTTTGCAGAACGGCAAGATCGAAGATACCCAGCGCAACTGGGAACTGCTCGCCTCCTCCTATCAGCAGATCCGGAAGGAATTGAAGGCCATCGACGTGCTGAAGGAAGCGGTCAAACGCTACCCGGAAGCAGGCTCGCTCGAGTTCACGATCGCCCAGACCTATTACCAGCTCGATAAGCTCGACGACGCCTACAAGCACGCCGATGCCGCGCTGCGGAAGGGCAATCTCGAACGTCGCACGCCGGTCCTCCTCTTCGCCGCCTACGTCGCCTACGAATTGAAGCGCTACGAAGACGCCCGTCGGTTCGCCGAGGAAGCCACGAAGGATCCGTCCGCTGACGGCGCCGATCGACTCCTCCGAGCCATCAACGAAGCCATCGCCGAACGCGAGGCCGCCCTGAAGGCGAAGGTATTCTAAAGTTCGCAGCCCCTTTCGAATCCATGAAGAAACTCTACATTCTGGCTCCACTGATCGCCCTCGCGATCTTCATTGTCTACTACCTCAGCTTCTCAAAGCAGTACGAGCAGGCTGAGCTCGCGAAGCAGGAGGAGGTAAGGAAGCAGCGCGAGGCCGAGATCCGTAAGGAAAATGAGGATCGCAAGAAGGCAGTGGAAGACGCGCTGGCCATGCAGGAACAGCGCAAGCAAGAGAAGGCCGCCCGCGAAGCCAAGGATCTCGCCGAGAAGGAGGCCCGCCAGGCCGCCATCGATGCGCGTGACAAGGCTGACCGCGACCAGCAGAAGCTCGAAAAGCAGGTCGAGCGCCTGAAGAAGGAAATCGAGACCGTTCGCACCGAAATCCAGGAAATCGAAAAGGAGAAGGAGCGTTCACAGTCCGAGGAGAACTTCCTCAAGCAGTACGTGACGGCCGCCGAAGCCAACGTGCGCAGCCTCGAACAAGTTCTGCAGAAGATCCAAGCTGCTGACGCCGCCCGTGCCGCTGCCGAAGCCGCTGCGGCCGCCGCCAAGAAATCCTGACGCCCGCTCCGCGCCCTACTGACATGAAAAAATTCTACGCACTCGTTCCCCTGGTTCTGATGGCGCTCTTTGTGGTTTACTACATGAGCTTCAGCAAAACCTACGCCGAGCGTGAGGCTGAACAGGCCGCCGAAAAGCAGCGCATCGCCGATGCGGAAGCTGAGAAAAAGGCCGAGGCCGAACGTGTCGCCAAGGCTGACGCCGATCGCCGCACCGCTGAGCGCGCCGCCGAAGAGGCCCGCAAGGAAGCCGAAAAGCGCAAGAAGTGGGAAGATCAAGGCCGCGAAATCGCGGACGCGACCGCTCGCTTCAACACAGAGGCAGACAAGTTCGCGAAGCAGTCGGCTGAACTGGAAATCGAACTCCTCAACCTGCGCGGCCAAAAGGAAAAGGCTGGTCGTGAAGCGTTCGACTTGGCGAAGCGCGTCGAAGAGGCGCGGATCGCCAAGCGTAATGCAGAGCTCGAAATTCAGCGGATGACCGAGATGATCGCGCGCCGCGCTGCCGAAAGCTCGATGGCTCAAGTTGCTGCCGCAGCACCTGCAGGAAAGAAGTAAATTTTGTTTGCAGCGCGCGTCGGCGCGCTCTTCCCTCTCCCGCCCCGGTCGATCAACCTCGCCGGGGCGGTTTTTTCGGGGTGTAGCTTAGCCTGGTAGAGCGCTACGTTCGGGACGTAGAGGCCGAGAGTTCGAATCTCTCCACCCCGACCACTTTAAGAAACGAACGGGTTAAACGCCCGTTCGTTTTTTATTGTCGTCAGCGGACCATGTCCGGGCGCGACAACCGTATCGGACGGCAGCTCACGAAAAATCCGCCCCAAGCTGCCCGCGAGTCGTTCCGGACAGAAGTAGCCGCCCCCAACCGAACCGGCGAACAACACATCTCCGGAGACCAGGAGCGGCGTTCGTTTAGGGCTGCGCCGCGTCGTCACCACGTAGCAGAGGTGATTCTCAACATGCCCGGGGGTCTGCCACACGCGCACCTCGAACCCACCAAAGCTCAACACGGTGCCATCCTGCGGCGTGACCGTCAGTCCCTTCAGGTTCGGCCCGGGAGGCGCGATCACCGGTACCTGCGGGAAACGTTGCCGAATCTCCGGCAGACCACCCGCGTGTTCGGCCTCATGGTGCGTCAGCAACACGGCTTGGAGCCGTTTGATCCGCGCCGGCCAGACGCGCCGCAACGCCTCGGGATCCGTTCCGCAGTCGAAGAGCAGGCCCTCATCGCTGCTGCAATCGGCCACAATGTACGCGTTCGCGACTCCAATGCCGTGCGAGGTCCGCATCGGATACAGGCAGAATGGCAGGCCACGAATCTCCGGCAGCGGATACGCTCCCCCAGCCACCGCAGCCAGGCCCACCGGGTTCAACTGCAGCGCTTTCGCCAGCCGGCTGATCTCATCGGCGTTTAGCCCCTCGCGATAATCGATCACATCGCGAATTCGTCCGGCATCCACACCAGACTGAGCGGCGAGGTCCTGCTCGGTCAGCCCGGTCCGACGCAACGCCTTGTCCAAGACGTCACCGAGTTCATCCTCGAGCGGTGCGCGTTCGATAACCACGGGTTCAGCATGACTTCCCCGGGCGCCGTGGGCAAAAAAGTTTTGATTTTCCCGCGCTGCCCCTCCGGTCTCCTTCCGATGCAAGATACGCAGCAGGAGGTGCTGGACATCTTTACGCGCACGAAGGCGCTGCTCCAGGGGCATTTTGTGCTCCGCTCAGGACTGCACAGCGCGCATTTTTTCCAATGCGCCCGCGTGTGCCAGGATATGGTGGCCGTCACGCGCCTGACTGAGCTCCTGCTGCCCCGGTTAAAGGCGCACTCGTTCCAAACCGTGCTGGCGCCCGCGATGGGTGGACTGGTGATCGGGCAGGAGGTGGCCCGCCAGACGTCCTCACGCTACATCTTCGCCGAAAAGGAAAACAACCAGCTCGTCCTGCGTCGTGGCTTCACCTTCACGCCGGGCGAACGCGTCCTGATCGTGGAGGATGTGGTGACTCGTGGAGGTCGCGTGCTGGAGTGCTTGCAACTGGTGCGCGCGGCCGGCGCCGCTCCGGTGGCGGTTGCGATGTTGGTCGACCGCAGTGCCGGCCAGGCGCGCTTCGACGTCCCCGCCATCTCCCTGCTTGAGCTGAGTTTCCCGACGTATCCACCGGACCAACTCCCACCGGAACTGGCCCGGCTGCCGGTCGAAAAACCGGGCAGCTGAAAATCGAGCCGATTCAGCGCACCGCCACTGGCAGGAAGCGCATCGCGCCGCGGTGGTAGACCAGGAAAAGGTTGCGGCCCTGCCGAAGGAGCGCGCGTGCTCCCGCAACGTTATCCACGGGTTCACGATTGATCTCAATGATCACCATGCCGTGAACGAACTGCCGCGCATAGTCCGATCGTGAATCCACCTCGGTCACCACGAGGCCGCCGACATTCTCCGGCAGACCGAGGCGCTGCCGCACCGCCGGTGAGACTCGCTCGACCTTGATTCCAGGCAAAATTTCCGAAGCGGCCACCGACTCGTCGAGCGAGCCGACCTCCACTTCGATGGTGCGCGTTTTACCGTCCCGGAAAATCTCGACCGCCACCTTGGTGCCGGGCGCGATTTGGGAAACGATCAACCGAAGATCCTGCAACGAGCGCACCACGCGATTGCCTATTTTCAGGATCGCATCGCCACGCTCGAGCCCTGCCGCTTCCGCCGGTCCGCCTGGCGTCAAATTGAGAATCACCACGCCCCGAGTCCCCTCCGGCAAGCCCAGTGCAGCCGCCAACTCGCCGTTGATCGTGTCAGCCCCAACCCCGAGGAATCCTCGGTGAACTTCGCCCGTTTCCACGAGGCTGTGCATGATGCTCGCCGCCAGATTCACCGGAATGGCGAAGCCGATGCCGATATTTCCCCGCGTCGTCGAGATGATGGCGGTATTGATCCCAACGAGACGGCCTTTCGCGTCGATGAGCGCGCCGCCGGAGTTGCCCATGTTGATCGCCGCATCCGTCTGGATGAAGTCCTCGTAGCCCTCTCCTTGCTCGAGCAAGCCGAGGTTGTTGCGTCCCTTGGCGGAGACGATCCCCATCGTCACCGTTTGGCCAATACCAAGCGGATTGCCGACCGCGAAGACGACGTCACCCACCCGCAGCTTGTCGCTGTCAGCCAAGGTGACCGCCGGCAGATTCGCCGCATCGATCCGGATGACGGCCACATCGGTCTTGGGATCGGATCCGATCAACTCCGCGGCAAATTCCCGGCCATCCGGCAGGGACACGTTCAACTCGTCCGCATCCTGCACGACGTGATGATTCGTGAGGATGTAGCCTTCCGGGGAAACGATCACGCCGGAGCCCATGCCCTCTTCCCGCGACTCACGACCGGGTACGTCGCCGTAGAATTGCCGAAACAGGGGATGTAACGGAATCCGCTGGCGCACAATTTTCGCGGAGTAAACCGACACCACGGCGTTCTGCACCGGCTCGACAACATCCGCGTAGCTGGTGACGAGTCCCCCGCCTGTGCCGGCGGTGACCGCCTCGGAATCCACGCTGAGCTTCGGCTGTGGCCGCTGCGGAGTGTCGCTCCGGCGGGCCGCGGCCAGTCCAAGCGCTGCAACGGCAGCGAGAATGATCCCGAGACTCGAAACCAGCTTTTTTGTCTTCATCACGGTCCTGAAATGGCGCGCCTCCGCACCTTCCACCTTCGTTGAGTGAAGGCAACCGGCGCGGCCTAGAAGCCTTTGATCTTAAACAGGCTCGTCACGCTCTCGTTGTTGTGGATGCGGAGAATCGCTTCACCCAACAATCCGGCGACGCTGAGAACCGTGATCGGTAGTCCACGCGGCTCCACCGGAATCGAGTTCGTTGTGATCAACTCGTCGATGTGTCCGAGCTTCAGCCGCTCGTAGGCCATCGAACCGAGGAGCGAGTGGCTGACGGCAGCACGCACGCTCAAGGCGCCCTGCTCACGCATCAGCTTCGCCGCGTTGACCAAGGTGCCCGCGGTTTCGGTGATGTCATCGACGAGCAGCACGTCGCGACCGGCGACATCACCCACAATGTTGACTGACTCAACCGTCGTGGCGCTCGTTCGCTTCTTCCAAACCATGCCCAACTGCGCGCCCAGCAAGCTCGCATAAGCGGCGGCCATCTTCATACCGCCCACGTCAGGCGAGACGACGACGATGTTTTCGCCTTTCAGCTTCTGGATGTAGTTGAAGAAGACCGGCGACGCGAAGAGATGATCGACCGGGATGTCGAAGAAACCCTGGATCTGCTGCGAGTGCAGGTCCATCGTGAGGATCCTTGTCGCGCCCGCGGCCACGACGAGGTTCGCAACGAGCTTCGCCGTGATCGGCACGCGGGGTTGATCCTTACGATCCTGCCGCGCGTAGCCGTAGAAGGGAATGACCGCCGTGATCCGTTGAGCCGAAGCGCGCCGGGCCGCGTCGATCATGATCAACAACTCCATCAAGTGATGGTTCGTCGGCGTGCAGGTCGACTGGATGATGTAGATGTCCTGCCCGCGGATGTTCTCGTTGATCTTTACGAACGACTCACCGTCCGGGAAACTGGTGACGGTCGCCTGACCGAGAGGCGCACCGATGTGCTGGCAAATCTCCTCGGCCAAAGGCCGATTCGAGTTTCCGGAAAAGATCTTTAGCCGCGCCTCGCTCATTCACGCGCATCGTGACCAGAAGCCTAGTGGGCGGAAGTCTTTTTTAGTTCGTCCAGCGTGGCTTGAAGCACCTCCACCTGTCGGAAAAGGTCGGGTAGCCGCCGTTGCAGCACCACGATCCGACGTTCGAGCAGGTAGGGCAACGCCGGCGTGCCGTTGACGTACGCCCCCGCCGCCAGGTCAGCGGTGATGCCGCTCTGTCCTCCCGCTTTGGCGCCGCGACCAACCCGGATGTGCCCTGCCACGCCGGCCTGCCCACCAAGGATGACGTAATCTTCCAAGGTCGTGCTGCCCGAAATCCCGACTTGAGCGCAGAGCACACAATGGCGGCCAACGATCACGTTGTGCGCCACCTGCACCAGATTGTCGATTTTGGTGCCCTCCCCAATCACGGTCCGGCTGAACCGTGCCCGGTCGATGGTCGAGTTGGCACCGATCTCGACGTCGGCCTCCACGAGCACTGAGCCGACCTGAGGGACCTTCGCGTGGCGCCCGTCGACAAACTCGTAGCCAAACCCATCGGAGCCGATGACCACTCCGGGCTGTAGACGCACCCGCTCGCGCAACTCGCAACCAGCGGCCACACGGCAACCTGGCATGATCCAGCAATGGTCACCGATCCGGGTATCGTGGCCGATGAAGACCTGTGCCTGCAGGTGAGCGTGTTCGCCCACCACCGCACCAGATTCGATTACACACAGAGGGCCGACCGTCGCTGTCGGTGCGACGGTAGCGTCCGCCGCGACCACGGCCGACGGATGAATGCCCGGCGCAGGTTTCGGCCAGAGCGCCTGTTCGATTCGGGCGCAGACGCGCGCCAGCGCCGCAGATGGGTTTGTCACCAGCAGGAACAGCTGCCCGTCGGCCGGTTCGCCAGCAAAGTTGGTCGGGACCAAGATAACCGAGGCCTTCGTGCGGGCGACCTCCGCCTTGTACTTGGGATTTCCGAGAAATGAAAGGTCACCACGCTCAGCGGCCGTCAACGCGGCGATACCGGTGACGCGCGCGTCCGTTGAACCCCGTCGCTCGACGGGTTCGACGATATGGGCCAGTTCATCCGCGGAGAACGCGATCTGCATGAAAGGCAGCGTGCGCGGCCGGATTTCCTTATCAATCCGCTTTGGGCAACAAAAAGCCCCGCTGGAGACCAGCGGGGCAAAAAACATCGGACGCGCGAAGGATTACTTCTTGGTGGTGCCCGGGAAGGTCACGGTCGGCTCATCGGCCGTCGTCGGCGTGCTGCTCGTCGGCGTGCTGCTCGTCGGCGTGCTGCTGCCGCTCGTCCCCGTGCTGGCGGGCGTGCCGGCCGGACGCGACTTGTTGATTTCAGCAGCCACCAGCGAGGTGATTTCCAGGCTCGGATCGACGTAAACGAGCGGCGGGATGCCGATCAGCGACGGGCCGGACTTGTCGATCAGGAGCGTGGCACCCTGCTTCTTGGCGACGTCGGTGGCGATCTTGCCGATCTCCTCGAGCATCAAGTCGCGGAACGTGCGGATCCGCTGCTGGAGCGTGCGCTGGGTGTTGACCTGAAAGCTCTGCACTTCGTTCTGCATCCGCTGGATTTCTTCCAGCTTGGCCTGCGCATCCTGCTCGAGCTTCGCCTTCGCGGCCTCGGCCAGCGCGGCATTGCGGGACTGCTCCACGAGTTCGCGGTACTGCTCGACGAGCTCATTGCCGCGGGCATTCAAGCGCTCCAACTCCTCCTGCGCTTTCTGCTCATCGCCGCGGAGCTTGGCGTTCTGCTCCTCGGTCTTGTAGTGGCTGTCGTACAGCTGCGCCATATCGACGACCATGATCTTGAGGTTCTGAGCCGTGGCGAAAAGCGCGGAGCCGCCGAAAGCGAGCACGGCTAAGAGGGACTTGACAGTGAGGTTCATAGGACGAAAGGGGAAAAAGCTAACAGGTTAGAATCGGGTACCGAAGGAAAAATTGAACTGGTTGCCGTCGTTGTTGGTACGGTCGGTGGTCAGAGGAATACCGAAATCGAGACTGAGCGGAGCGCCCGCCACGAACAGCCGGAGACCGAAACCGAAGTTGTCGTTGTAGCGAACCGGGTTGAAGTCGTACGCGTCCGAATTCACGAAACCGGCGTCGTAGAAGATCGCGAAACGCACCGGCGACACGATGTCGAACGAGTACTCCAAGCTGACGAAGCCGTAGCTCTTGCCGCCGATCGGCTCACCCCGCGCGTCCTTCGGACCCACCTGGCGGTATTCGAAGCCGCGCAAGTTGTAAGGGCCGCCCAGAAAGAAGCGGTCGTAGAAGGGCACGTTGGAACTGTCGCCGAAGTTGTCGACGACACCACCACGAGCGAGCAGGTGCAGCACCTGGCTCTGGAAGTCGAACGTTGGGAAATACTGCGCCCCGCGGAACTCGATCTTGTAATAATCGACATCGCCGCCGAACGGTCCGCCCGCGAGCTCGGTAATGAGTTCGGCGCGATTTCCGCGGGTCGTGTTGATGATCTTGTCACGCGTGTCGCGCAGCAGCGTCAGGCCGACCTTGGAAATGTTCTGTTTGCCCGACGGGAAGAAGTCGGCGTAGCTCGGATCGACATCGGTGATGTCGACGATTTCGTAGGTGTAGGAGAGACGACCTTCCACCAGTTCGAAGAGGCGCTTGCGCAGGTAGACCTCACCGCCGGTGCGGATTTCCTCGTAGATGGCACTGTTGTAGTCGGAGGTGGTGCGGAAGAGCGTGAAGCCCAACGCCAGCTGGCGCTCAAACAGCCAAGGTTCCTCGAACGACAAAACCAGCTGGCTCGAGTACGAGCCAATCTGCATGCGCAGGCGGAACTTCTGTCCGTCGCCTTGGAAGAAGGAGCGGCGGTTAAAGAGGTCGAAGTTCGACTGGGTCAGCTCCGCGAAGATGACGGCACGCTCGAGTGAGGAGAAGCCGGCACCGAACGTCAGGTTACCCGTGCGGCCCTCACGCACCGCCACCTTCAGGTTGCGGCGTCCCGGGATGTTCGTGACCTCGGGCGTCACATTCACGTCCTCGAAAAAGCGCGTGTTCTCGAGACGCAGCTTCGAGATCTCCATGCGCACGGTATCGAAGGTCTCACCGGGTCCGAGCACCAGTTCGCGCAGGATGACGATGCTCTTGGTCTTGGTATTACCCTCGATGTTCACCGACTCGACGGCGAACTGCTCGCTCTCGCTGACCTGATACTCGAGGTCGATGTTGCCCGTCTCGAGGTTCGGTTTGCGCAGCAGACGAACCTGCGTGTCCAGGTAGCCACCACGGCCGTAGAAGTCTTCGAGAGCCTTGATGTCGTCGTCGAGTTTCGACGGCGAAAAGACCATTCCGCTCTTCTGCTTGAGCGCGAACTGCAGGAGCGGGGACGGGAACAGCTTGTTGCCCGAAATTGTGATGTCGCCGATGCGATACTGACGGCCCTCCTCGATCGGGATCGTGATGAGGAGCCGATCCGGGGACGGGTAATCGAAGCTGATTCGTTCCGGCGGGATCGCGATGTCGAGGAAGCCCTGCTCGCGGTAATAGTCGCGCAGCTTGTCCAAGTCGTCTTCGAACTGGTCGTCCTTGAAGCGGCCGGAGCCGGTCAACCAGGACCACATCCACCAGCGCTTCGTCTCCATCTCCTTGCGGAGGCGGCGAGCCTTGATGCTGTCGTTGCCGACAAAGTTGACGCGGGAAATCTTCACCTTCGGACCCTCGCGGATCTGGAAGGTCACGGTGCCGAAGCCGGTGGCGCGGTTGCGGTCGATCTCGTAGTGGACGGAAACCTGATTGTATCCGCTTTTCTGATAGTATTCGCGGATCTTCTCCGCGTCGTCCTTCACCTGCCGTTCATCGAGCGCAAAGTTGGCGCGGGACTTCACCTCGCGCTCCAAGCGTCGGCTCCGCACACGCTCGTTGCCCTCGAACCGCACGGCCAGCACACGGTACTTGGGCGTCAGCTCGAAGACGAGGTTCGCGGTCCGGTCCGGCAGGATCTCGCGCTTGACCTCGATGAACTCGAACAGCCCCGAGCGATAGAGCGACCGGATGTCGCGGTCGATCATTGCATCGTCCATCGGGACGCCTTCGCGCACCTGCATGTTGGCCCGCACCACCTGCTCGCTGACGTTGGCGGTACCCTGAAACCGGATGATGACCCGGCTGACGACCGGCTGAGCCTGGGCAACCTGTTGCGCGTATGCTTGGATCCCCCCGAACCCGGCCAGAACCAACCAAACGAAAAGGCAGACGACCCGCACGAGCGGATTACGGTGTAAAGTTTTCAAAGCGGGTGATGTCTCGAAGGAACGTAAGCTTCAACTCTCCTACCGGTCCATTTCTCTGTTTTGCAACGATTAACTCGGCAGAGTCCGCGGCCACTTGGAACTTCTCATCCGCGTCTCTCGGGCGAGCGAGCATGAGCACCACGTCGGCGTCCTGTTCAATCGATCCCGACTCACGCAGATCAGAGAGTTTCGGCGTCCGATTCTCTTTCTCGGCAGAACGGTTGAGCTGACTAAGAACCAAAACCGGCACATCAAGTTCCTTCGCAAGCGCCTTCAGCCCACGCGAGATCTCGGCCACCTGCTGCTCACGCGCAACCTTGGGATCCGTGGGGCTCAGCAGTTGCAAGTAGTCGACCACGATGAAGCCGAGTTTGTGCCGCGCCGCGAGGCGCCGTGCTTTCGCCCGCAGCTCCATGATCGTCAGATGGCTCGAGTCATCGATGAAGATGGGCGACTTCGTGAACTCGTCCGCCGCCTGCAGCAGCCGTTGCTGCTCTTCGCCGTTCTTCGAGAGCAGACCGTCGCGCAGCAGCTTCATGTTCACCCGCGCCCGTGAGCACAGGAGACGGATCGCCAGCTGCGCCGCACTCATTTCCAGTGAGAACAGCAGCACGGTGGTCCCCTGGCCCCGCTTCGGCATCGCCGCCGCCTCGACCATGTTGAGCGCGAGCGACGTCTTGCCCATCGAGGGTCGGGCCGCCAGCACGATCATTTCCTGCCGCTGAAAACCGAAGGTGAACTGATCGAGGTCTTTGAAGCCCGAGCTCACGCCGGTGAGCTCGCCCTTCTTCATCATCATCTTGTGGATGACGTCCATCGCCTCGCGCGTCGGCTCCTTCATCGACTTGGCGCCGTCGGAGACACGATCTTGCGTGACCGCAAAGATGTCCTGCTCGACCTTGTCGATGAATTCCTCCAGCCCGCCCTGGAACTCGTAACACTGCTCGACGGCGCTGGTCGAAACCTTGATCAGCTGACGGAGCAGGAACAGTTCGCGCACCCGCTCGATGAAGTAGTCGGCCTGGGCGGTCGTCGGGATCCGTGAACTGACCTGCAGCAGGTACGGCAGTCCGCCGATCTCATCGAGCTGGCGCGTCGTGCGTAGTTCCTCGGCCAATACCTCGATCGCGACCGGCGGCTGCTTCTGGTACAGCTCGACCAGCTTTTCATAGATGATCCGGTTGGCCGGAACGTAGAACGCCGCACCGGAGAGCTTCTTCTCCAGACACTTGGCGATCGTGTCGGAACCGTCCAGCAGGCAGCACGACAGGAGGTATTCCTCCGCCTCGAGGCTGTGCGGCATCACGCGGGGGGCCACGAGCACCGATCCGCTGCCGCGTCCGGCGCCGTCACCACGCTCGCCGTTGGACGAGCGTCGGCGGGAGGACGAGCGGGGGGAAACGAGCGAATCTTCAGTCATCGACGAACGGGAGATGCGAGCGGGCGACTCGAGGGAACGCAACGGAAGGTTGCTACGAACTTTTCCCCCGGTCATTCACAGCGCCGCGGCTGGGAGGCTGTGGAGCCGGCGCAACCCGGGTGAACCTTGCAGCCAGTGAGGCAGGCGGTTCCCCACGCGCGGAATCGCACAAAAAACGCGGCCCGATGGCCGGGCCGCGCTGTAAAGTCACGATTCGCTGTGGATCAGCTCTTGCCGCCCTTCGCCGGCGCCGCTGCTTCTGTCGCGGCGGGCTCGATCGGGTTCTCCGACACGACGTCGAAAGAGAGGTCCACGGAAACGTCGGCGTGCAGTTTGATCTTCACCTCGTGCTTGCCGAGGGTCTTGACCGGCTGGTGCAGGTGGATCTTGCGGCGGTCGAGGTCGATGCCGGACTCGGCGATCTTCGCCTGCAGGTCCGCAGCGGTGATCGCCCCGAACATCTTGCCGCCCTCGCCCGTTTTCACGGCGAACGCGATCGACAGCTTCTCAAGCTTCTTCGCGATTTCCTGCGCGCCGTTGAGCTCAGCGGCTTCGCGCTCGGCGCGACGCTTCTTGAGCGACTCGACGTGCTTGCGATTGGCCAGCGTCAGAGGTGTCGCGAAACCCTGCGGCAGAAGATAATTGCGGGCGTAGCCGGCGCGAACGCGCACTTGGTCGCCCTCGCCGCCGAGGCCGTCGACGGGCTTGAGGAGAAGAACTTCACTGTAAGCCATGGGAGGAGGTGTTAAAAAATGAGAGTTGATTGGGCGGCGTCCGCTTTAGAACGGAACGTCTTCATCCAAGTTGTCTGGCGGAGGCGGGGCAGCGTTGCGGGACGACGCGCGGGGCGGAGGTGAATGCCGTTCAGGCGACTGATCGTAACCTTCCTCACCGCCCGAAGAACCACCACCACCCTCGCCGCGCGCGCCGAGGAACTGGAAGTTCTCGAGGACCACCTTCAGTTTGCTCCGCTTCTGCCCGCTGGTCTTGTCGTCCCACTGGTCGAAACGCAGCCGGCCTTCGACGAACAGCGGTTTGCCCTTCGTGCAGTACTTGGAGATGTTCTCGCCCTGACGGCCCCAGGCTTCGACGTCGATGAACGTCGTCTCCTCGCGCGTTTGTCCCGACTCGTCCTTGAACGAACGATTCACTGCCAGACCGAACTGGCAGATTGCCGTGCCCTTGGGCGTGACCCGCAGCTCGGGATCACGCGTGAGGTTGCCGATGAGGAAGACGCGATTGAGATTGGCCATGGGGCGGAAGCCGAACTCAGACGGCTTGGACGAAGGTGCGGTAAACGCTGTGGTTGAGACGCAGGCGTTCGTGCAGCTGCGCGGGAGTCGTGCTGGGCGCGGTGAAATCCATCTGCACGTAGGTCGCGCCGGTGAGTTTCGGGTTGGTGACGCGCGCGAATTCGCGGCGACCGAGGTTTTCGACCGTCGTCACCTCACCGGAGACGGCGGCGACTTCCTGCTTCACGCTCTCGATGATCTGGTCGATCGAGTCTTCCTGGCCCCGGTTGTCGAGGAGGAAGGTGGCGCGGTACTTACGAGTGGTCTGATTCATTGGGAGCTCTGCGGTTGAGGGAATTCATCGCCCGGGCCGCCCCACTGTCAATGAGCAGGCGGAGACCGGCGAGGATCGAGGGAAGCTGTTGGTTAACGAGAGAACGTTGTTCGGGAGTGAAGCGGCCGAGAACGAAGTCCTTGAGGTCCATCTCCGCCGGAAACTTGGGGCCGATGCCGAGCCGGAAACGGACGAAACCGTCGCCGACGTGCTGCAGCAGGCTGGCCACACCGTTGTGGCCGCCGGCCGTGCCCCGTTCGGAGATCTTGAGCGTGCCGAGCTGGAGGTTGAGATCGTCGTACACGATCGCCAGCCGGTTTGGGGCGAGGCGAAAGTAGTTCGCAAGCGCTGCAAGGGAGCGACCGCTCTCGTTCATAAACGTGAGCGGTTTGACCAAAAGCAGCCGGCGATCCGGGCGATCCCAGCGCGCGATCTCGGCGTCGAAGGCCGGTTCGCGTTTCCAGGACACGCCCTCGGCCGCAGCGAGCGCCTCCACGACGATCCAACCGAAGTTGTGCCGCGTTTCGGCGTATTCGCGGCCTGGATTGCCCAAGCCGGCGACCAAGGTGATGGACATGACTCAAAGAACAAACGAACGCACCGGCGAGAGGCCGGCGCGATTCGGCCTGACCGGTACTTACTTCTTGGCGGGAGCAGCGGCGGGCTTGGCCGCACCAGCAGCCGGAGCGGCAGCCGGGGCCGCAGCAGCGGCGGCGGGAGCAGCGGCGGCTCCACCAGCGGGGGCGGAGGAGGCCTCTTCACTGACCTCGAGGCACGAAACGACAGGCTGACCCGCCGGATCGCGAAACTCCACGCCTTCGACGGCCTTGAGGTTGGCAACCTTGATCGTCTCGTTCACCTTCAGGTCGCTGACGTCGACTTCGATCGAGCCCGGCAGATCCTTCGGCAAGCAGCGAATGCGGACCGTATGCGCCGCGATTTCGAGCACGCCGTTCTGCACCTTCACGCCGTGGGCCTCGCCTACGATGGCGATCGGCACTTCCACCTCGAACTTCTCATCCGCCTTCACCTCCTGCAGGTCCACGTGCAGGTAACGGTCGGTGATCGGGTCACGTTGCACTTCCTGGAGGAAGGACAAAGCCTTTTCCCCCTTATCCGAGCGCTGCAGCTCGATGATCACTTTGCGCCCGGAGACCACCTTCAGCAGGCGGATGAATTCCGGAACATCGATCGCCAGCTTCTCCGGAGCGGAGTGCTTGCCATAAAGGATGGCCGGGATCTGGTTGACCTTGCGCAGACGGCGGGAGGCCGAACGGCCGGTTTGCGTGCGCGCAGCGACGTTAAGAACAGGTGATGTAGGCATGGTTTTCGTTCCCCCTGTCACCCCGGAATTGAGGGCAGGCGTAGTGGAAAAGGGGTTGACCTGATAGGATGGCGCGCGCCGAAAGCAATCAAAACTTCAGGAGAACGCGCCAGCACCCCTTCATCTTTCAATAAAGCACCTTATCTGGGAGAACGGTGATGCAGGCGAGGCCCTGAACACCAGCAGGACTTGGCGCGGTCGCCAAAATCCTGGACGTTTCAAGGGTTTGGCGGGGTATGTCCCAGCAGCCGGTTAGCCCAGGCGAGGAAAGAGCTCATGTTCGATCGGCTCTCGTGCCCGCCATCATGCTGACGCCACGCGAGTTCACCTTCAAGAAGCCCGACATTCACCGGCGGCATCTGCGCGGTCCGGTAATCGTCCTCCACGCCCAAGTCACGCGCGCCAAGTAGACGAAAAACCGGACCAGCCGCCACGGTCGCCATGAAACTGCCCGGCTGATCCAGCCACAAGGCATCGCCCTTCTCCGGAACGCCGTAGCTGATGAAGGTAGGACGAGGGGCACACAATGCGACCAGGTGGTGCGCATCGACGGGCAGATCATCCGCGTTCATCGCGCCGGATTGGCCTTCGTCGGCGCCATATTTCAGGAAGTTGCCCGCCATCCAGTGATATTGCCCCGACGCGGTGAGGTTCTCCACCGCTTCGCCAAAGTTCCGCCGGTGCGGTTTTGCCCCACCCTCGCCGGACGACCCAACGAGCACCACCGCAAACCGCGTGTCGAACGCCATCGTGACCAACGCCGCCTTGCCGAAGCGCGACACCCCCTCAATTCCGACGCGTTTGGCATCCACCGCTGGATCGGTCGCGAGATAATCCAGCCCGCGAGACGCTCCCCAAGCCCACGCACGAAGCGCGCCCCATTGCTCCGGCGTGCGTCGCCGCCCGCCGTTTGTTAAACCGATGATGCCGGCCGTCAGACCGGCGCCATTGTCCGCCTGAATGCTAGCGGGGCTGATCGAGGCGTAGCCCCAACCCTTCGCAATCAGCTGCTCAATCGACGGCGGGGCACTGGGCTCCTCCTGCCGAAACGGAAACGGAGGCGTTGGTTCGTCCGGGAGATTGCCGAAACCAAACATCATCAACAGCGGCACGGGGCCTTGGGCGTCCGCCGGCGTGACCACCGCCATGCGGATCCGGACTGAGATTGAAGGGCAATGGGAGTTGTCAGGCGTGCCAACAACCAGCTTCGCCACCACCGGCCGTCCACCGACTTGGGTGTGAACGGTTTCAAATACCTCCCAACGCACTTCGGGCACGTCGACCGGCACCCGGCCGACGATCTCGCGCTCGAAATGCTCGAGAATCTCCGGACGGCGCAGTCTCCACCAAACGTCCGCTGCGGTCACCTTCTCGCCATTGTTAAGGGTAAGCGGATCCGGCCAGTCGGGATACGGGTTGGCCAACGCGGGATCATAGTTCGCCGGGTTGGGCACACCCGGTTGGTTGCTGCCATTGCGGCCAGGCCGGAGCGACGTGATGCCGAGTTGCTGCATCATGTCCGCGTGATCCTCGCGGTTGAGAGCATCGAGGCGTTGCCGCTCCTCCGGGGTCGGCCAGCCGGGAATCGGCGGAGGGCTGCGCCGCTCGAACTCTGCTGGTTGCGCGCAGAGCGTGAGTACCGAGAGGAGCAGAGTAAAAAAGTGGCGGAGCATAGGGGTAACGGGAGAAGCGCTCAAACGGCTGCACAGCCCAGCCTCAATTGGCCGTGAACGATTGCGGGGCAAAGGGAGCCGCCGGTCGCACGTGAGAACAGGCCATCAAAATTGGCCCGTCGAGTGGTTTTCGAACCGCTAACCGAGCCTAAACTTCGTCAAGGCGCATGTCTCCTATAGCGACGGAAACTTCGATTCAGCGGCCGGGAAAAGCGCGACGCTTCGCTTCGGTTTCGGTGGGAAAATCCGGTGGCACCGGAAGGGTCACCCGCCCCGTCGCAGCCCACTCTGTCCCGCGCAGGAAGGTGACGATGAACCCGACGCTCTCGAAGGAATAGTCCTCGTGTCCCAAGGCGGTGTGAAAGACGCGCCCCTTCCCGTAATCGATCGCCATCAGCATCGGTTCGTGACGATCCGTCCCCTTGTAGTCGGGCGATGAATACGTTGTCGCTAGCACGGTCAGCTGTTCGGCCGGCCCGCGCAGCCGATCGTAACACTCGTCCAGCGTGTGCAGCCAACGCCGGGGCAGGCCACGCATAATGGGGTGATCCTCCGCCCGCGTCTCGATCACAAACTGATGCTGAGGTCCGTGTGATCCACCTCGCCCGGGCGACGGATCACGCACGAGTTGCCCGGCCAAATCGTAATAAACGTACGGGCCGTCCTTCTCGTTTCTCTCCCCCCAGCCGCCAAGCCCGATCATCCGATTATACTCCTTCCATTTCGGAAAGGAGTTATTGGCTGCGTGCACGCTCACAAAGCCGCCTCCGCCTGCCACAAAAGCCTCAAAGCTCCGCTGCGTCGCCTCTGGCCAGTCGGCAGCCTGCCAGCCGAAGTTCGAAACGACGACTTGGTACTTGGAGAAGTCCGGCGCGAACCCCGGATCCGTTCTCGGTTCGCTCACGTTCTCGTAACGCTGGCCGTCGTTCAAGCCGTATTCAGCCAACCACTTCTCCCCTTTCCAGGTGTAACGCGTCCGCGCGACATCCACTTTGAACATCCCCGTCTCCTCGAGGTAGTGTTTCATCATCGCCGTCGATTTCGGCCAGACGGTGTGGTTGTTCTGGCCGTCGACGATCAAAACGCGGGTCTGGCCGGAGATGCCGGGAACTGACGCAAATCCAACGGCAAGACCAAGGAGGAGCGGGGTAAACTTCATGCCGTGACCTGTAGTGGCGTCCCACGACGCCGTAAACCCAATCTCATTGGGGGGCACGCGCACGAACCTGCGCTCGACTGTCGCCCGCGCCGGCATGCGTCGATGGCCAACTGGAGACCTAGAGCGTCACGCATTGGATGGTCCTTTGTTTCGGCCATCCTCGTGTCCGTCAAATCGGGGCAAGCTTAGCCCCCTTTCCCCAGCTCCAGGCTCGAACTCCGCGTTCTCGGCGGTGAAGATTGATCCGGTCGGTCAGCGGCGGCGATCTGGATCTTGGGCAGCGGACGGAGGGTCATCGACCATTGCTTGATCCAACGCTTTGAGCAGCCGCCGCAGTTCAGCGACATTCTCCCGTCCCATTCGCCCGACCGCCGCCGCCTCTATAGCCCGGCTGGCCTCCAAGGCGGCAGTGAGGAACCGATCCCCCTTCGCCGTCGCTTTCACCAAGGTGGCGCGGCCATCGAGCGGGTGCTTGGTCACCCGCACGTATCCGTGCTTCTCCAGGTGCCCAACCAAATAGGCCATGCTTTGTTTGGTCATCTCCGCTTGCTCCGCGAGGTCAGTGAGGCGGGTTCCTTCCGGCGCAAGGTGTCGGAAGACGGAGCTGTGCGCGCGCCGAACCTCTGGGAACGTCTGGGCCAGCTGCTCGTAAAGACGACGCTGCAGCCGGCGGTAAGGCGTGCGCAGGAGTGAGCCGAGTGTGCCCGCCAGTTCCGGTACACTGCTTGGGAGAAATTTTCCGGATACAGCCTTGACGTTAGTCAGAGAGTCTGACGATTTCATTAGTCAGAATAACTGACTAATGAGCGCACCCTTGTCGACCCCGATTCTGTCCGCCCCTGCTCATGTTAAACCGCTGTCCGTCTTCGGCGTGACCGTCGAAATCCTGCTCGATGGCCAGCAGAGCGCCCAAACGATGGCGGTCTATCGTGTCACCGCGCCTCCCGGCACCGGCGCGCCGCTGCACCGTCACGTCGCACAAGACGAAGCATTCCATGTCGTCGGGGGCATGTTCGAACTTAGCTGCGACGGCCAGCTTCGGCGGCTTGAGCCAGGCGACTTCGCCTTCGCCCCTCGTGGTAGCATTCACAGCTTTACCGCCGTCGGTCCAGAGACGGCTCAGATGGTGGTCTTCAGCACCCCGGCAGGCCACGAAGCCTTCTTCCGGGATTGTGCCGCCGCCGTTGAGCAAGGCCGTTTTAATCCAGAGACGGGTGCCGCCATCTGTCAGCGACACGGCATCGAGTTGGTGGGTCTGAATCGTAATTAGTCCCCTCCCCATCGGCGCCCTGCTGCTATGCGCGTTCGTTAACGGGCTGCCGCCACGAACCCGGGCTTTTCGCGTCGCGCAACACCGGCCGTTTTTGGCGGACGTGAGGTGCAATATGTGGCGACAGCCGGCGAAGCGTTTCTTCGCGACGACAAGGGCGCGCCGTGCAGGCGAGCATCTTCACGTTTGCGTATATCGAGGAGGCTGCCGATCCCGCCGGCCGTTCCCGGGATCTTCGTGTGGAACGGCGGTCCGGGTTTCTCGTCGGTCTGACTACACATGGGGGCATCACGCCGCGCGCCAGACCTTGCGAGCGCAGCAGTTCCTTGAGAAACCACCCTACCAGCGGACGCAGGTCTGAGCGCTCGATGTAGGTTTGGTCCAAACCGGTAAAGTAGCGAGCCGCTCCGCCACAAGGGCGCGCTCGTTCTGGCCCAGCGCCGATCCCTTCAAAAACGCTGGCGCATCGTCATCCGTCGCGAACTGTCGCGCCTCCTTCAGGAACGCGTCGCGCACTGCCGGCGAAGGCGAATTCTACGAGCCATCCCACGTGAACGGCGTCGCGAGGCTCGGCCGCGCGATGCGCCGCAATCCGGGGCTGCGCGTTCTCGTCGCCAGCGGCTACTACGATTGCATCACCTCGTTTTTTGATGCCGAGCAACAAATACGGCTGTCCCCAAACTTTGGTGTAGATCCTGTAGATCCGCTTCTTACCTAACTCTCTCCGAATGGCTGCCCGGGCTGGGATCGAACCAGCGACCAAGTGATTAACAGTCACCTGCTCTGCCACTGAGCTACCGGGCAACGTGGCCTGAAAGAGCGGTCGAAAAACAGGACTACCGCAGACCTTGTCAACTGCCGTTTTGCACCGCGGCAAATTGTTCCTTTCCGCGAGGTGCCTCCAAGTTCCACCACGGGCCTCTGAACGGAGTCCGGCGAGGTCAATAATTGGACTCAACATCGCCGCGTCATCCCCTGGCTCGCATGGCAAGTGAGCGACGACGGCTCTGACGATTCGCTCCGCCCGCTGCGCCCCGAACAGCAAGCCGTCTTCCCCCCTACACTGCTCCTTCACTCCGATGCCCCCGAGAGCCATGCTTCTCCACCCCACAAAATCAGCTGCGTTCGCCGCCCTTTTTCTGTGGTCGATCTCCGCCTCCGCGCAGGACGGCACGATCTATCCTTTGGACGCTCCGCCCGAACCCAATGCGATCCCGCTAAATACCGGCGGCGTGGAGGGACAACCGGCGCCGGAAAGCTGGTTCCGCCAATGGGGTGATCCCATGGCGCGCAACATCTCTGCGGCGACGCTCACCCCGTTTCTGCCAGATCCGGCGAAAGCCAACGGCGCCGCGGTGATCGTGGCTCCCGGTGGCGGCTTCCGGTGGCTGTCGATGGGCAACGAGGGTTGGGAAGTCGCGCAAGCGCTCAACGAGCGCGGCATTGCCGCCTTTGTCCTGAAATATCGGCTACACCCCACGGGAGAGTCGCTCGACGAATTCCGGGCGGCCATGGATCGCACCTTTGCCGCGGCGGCCGAGTCTGGCGGGAACAACCGCCCTCCCCGGCCCCAGTGGGATCTCTCCAATCAGCTCGCCGACGCGGAGGCCGCCTACGCCATGATCATTGAACGCGCCGAAGAATGGGGCGTGGATCCGCGCCGCCTGGGAATGATCGGGTTTTCAGCCGGTGCGGGACTGACCATGCATTGCACCTTGAACTCCCAAACGATGAAACTCGCGTTCATTGGGCCGATTTACGGCGGGATGGGAGCCGTCGAGGTTCCGCCGAACGCACCGCCACTGTTCGCCGCGATCGCCACTGACGATTTCCTGTTTCGGGGAGAATTCGGGCTGATCAAGTCGTGGTTTGACGCCGGGCGGCCCGTGGAATTTCACCTGTATCAGAACGGCGGGCACGGCTTCGGCCTCGGCAATCCAGATCGCACCAGCAACCGGTGGTTTGACGCGTTCATCCACTGGCTCGACGTCAACAAGTTCCTGGAGCCCAAGGCTGACTCGTGATGTATCCGCGCCCGGTGGTGACCGAGGCGGAGTCCAGCCTGCAAGCTGAGTTCTTCCCGGGAAGGTGCCCAAGCCCTGGTGCCTTCCCGAGGCCCGATAACATGATCAGGGGGCTCAGCCTGACGTCGTCCACCAAAAGGTAGCGCTAACGCGGGCTGTGCCGAGGGGTCCGGCCACGCGCCGCCACTGCTCAAGGGCAGCAAAAAGCCCGGCCATGACGGCCGGGCGGAAGGGTCAAGCCTGCCTCGGACGCTTAGCAGGCGGGCTGCGGCAGATGCGTCGGGGATTCCGCGACCAAAGCCGGCACCGGAGCCTTCTCCGGTTGGGCGTGGAAGCCGTTCTCATCCTCGTACCCCACCGGCGCATTCCGCAGAGCCGAGAGCAACGCGACCACGGACAGCGCAACAATCACGAGGCCGGAGATGAGAAGTGTGGTGATCATGAAGGAGAGGGGTCGAGGACTTGTCTGCCGCTCAGCTTAGCAGCCGACCCAAATGCGCTCCATAGTGCGTGTACCCTACTGAGGGCAGGAAAACTCCTCGCGAGCGCGGGAAAGTGGATCGTAGCAGCATTTCCGATACGCGTTACGCCTGCGGCGCCGCGCCTGTCTCGTCACCGGCGGCCTCAGCGTCGTGCTCGAGGGAATAGACGCCGAAGCCGGAGGCGTCCTCGGCGCCGTCGACGGCGCCCCCCCCCGCGCCGCTTAGGGCGATCAAGCGGGGCAGCCTCGTC
>JAEWIY010000031.1 GCA_023386835.1 Verrucomicrobiota bacterium | reverse complement strand
CCGAGCGTGTCCGTTCTCCGCTGTCTTCGATGTGGTGATCTTTGGCGCGGGTTACGCGGGGTTTGCCGCGGCCCTCGCCTCGCGTCGCGCGGAGCGCCGGGTGCTGCTGGTGGACCGCCACGCCGCCTTGCTCCCGGAAAGTGGCTGGTCGTTCACGACTGACCGCGGAACGTCGACGGACCCACTTTGGTTGGAGTGGCGACAGCGCTTGGAGTGTCACCGGCAGGGCACGACTGGCGACCTCGACGGCGCGATCGCTGAAGTGCTCGCCACGGACTGGCTGCACATGGAGACGTTGCCGGTGCTCTATCACGCTGCTCCGGTCGCACCCGAATGGAGCGAGAACGGGCTGCTCAACGCCGTCGTGCTCGCCACGAAGGGCGGACTGCGCCGCGTGGCGGGCCGCCGGTGGATTGACGCCACCGATGAGGGGCAGCTGGCCGCGCTGCTCGATGAGACCTGGCGCGTGCCGATCCCGCAGCGGCAAACCCTCAACCTGTTCTTCCGCCATCCGCGTCCCGGCCCGCTGCCATCGATGGAACTGCCCGCGCCGGTCGAACTGCCCGCTCAGGCAAAACTCCGTTGGCACCCAAGTGAATGGCCCGGTGAACAGATCCTTTCCATCGATTTGCCCGGGGAGCTCGCCTCCACGAGGCAGGCCTGGCTTCCCGCGCTGCGCACGCTGCGCGACACAGCGGCGGATCAACTGACTGGCGCCGTGCTCACGCATGGCAGTGTGGTTCCGTGGAAGACCTTCGCGCGCGCCGACTGCCCTTTCACCGCCCTGCTCAACCAGACGAACGTGGGCTTCGTCGGAGCCTGCGGCCGCACTCTCGCGGAAAAGTTCGAAGGCGGTGTCGTGGCGGCGCGGCGCCTCGAGAACCTCGCCTGCGCCCACCCGCGCATCCAGGATTTGCATACGCCATTTCCGACGCTGTCCGCCCCTTCCTCTCGGTCGACCGACATCGCCGTGGCGGGTCTCGGCACGGGTGGCGCGATGGCGGCGATCGCCGCCGCCCGCCAGGGCGCACGGGTCTGCGCATTTGATGCCATGCCGTTTCCAGGCGGCGTCGGCACGGGCGGCGGCATTCACGTCTACTACTTTGGCGTCAAGGGGGGCCTGCAGGAGGAACTGGATCAACGCGTGCGCGAACTGATGCCGCTCTTCGGCTCAGCCGCGCAGGTGGGCGGATTCCATCCGGAAGCCAAAAAGCGGGTGCTTGATGCCATGCTGGCGGAGGCTGGCGTCGAGACCTGCTACACCGCCCAGTTGGCCGCCGTGGTCTGTGATGGTCGCACGATTGACTCCGCTCTCCTGACCACCGCCACCGGCCGCGTCTCAGTCCAGGCGCACACGTGGGTGGATGCCACCGGTGACGCCGACCTCGCAACGGCTGCCGGAGCCCGCTACCGTCTGGGCCGCCAGGGCGATGGCCTGCTGCACGCCTACGGCCAGTCATCGGGTCGCGCTGTGGTGAGCGACGGCGTGGCGCGGCTGCAGATCATCAACTTTGACGCCGGCTTCTGCGATCCAACGGACCCGCTGGACCTAACCCGCGCCCGCGTGTCCTCGGTGCGCAACTACGTACAACCGGTCTACGGTGTCGAGTCCCGCCCGACTTACATCGCCCCCGCACTGGGCGTGCGCCAATCGCGGCACGTCGAAACGGACTACACCCTCTCGTTGGACGATCTAATCAACCGTCGCCGGTTTGCGGATGCGGTCGGCTACACCGGCTGCCACTACGACAATCATGCCCGCGACTACGAATTCGAGACCGGCGACGCTGCGTTTTGGGTTTGGGTGTGCCAGCAATGGTACGGTCGGCTAGCGTGCGAGATTCCGCTGCGCAGCCTGCTGCCGCTCGACCTCGACAACGTCGTGCTGGCCTGCCGCGCGCTGGGCGTATCCGAAGAGGCCCACCACTCCGTCCGCATGCAACGGGACATGCAGCGGATCGGCGAAGTCGCCGGCGTCGCGGCCGCCCTGGCCCACCGCAACCGGTGTGGCATCCGGGGCATCGACTTGCCGGCGCTCCGGCAGCAACTCGCCACCACCGGCGCGGTGAAAATCGCGTCGGCTGACGACACGTCGTTTGGCAACGCCGCCGGTCCCGACTACTTCGATTTGGCGCCCGGGCAGATCTCCCGCTGGATCACCGAACTGCAGGGCGGGCCCGCCACCGAGGCGCTGTGGCATCTGTATCGCTGCGGCCCGGCGGCCAAACCCCAGGTGCGACCGCTGCTCGACTCGGCCGAAGCCACCACCTCCTGGCGCGCCGCGGCCATCCTCGCCATGTGGGGCGACGCGGACGCTGAACTGCGGCTGCTGCACGCGATTCGCATCCGGGAGGACGACCAGAAGCGTGACATCACGCGTCCCCAACAGGAGTGGTTTTACGTGCCGCGCTGGTACGCCGCACTCACGTTATTGAAGCGCTGCGTGACCCATCGCAGCCTGCCCTTACTGCAGGAACTGGCGGCAGATCCGTCGCTGGTTCTCAACCTGCGCAATGCCGTCGCTCTCGCGCTCGAAGCTTGGGCGCATCGGCATGCCGGGTCCCGCGCTGACCACGCCCGGGCCCAAACGATGCTGGACGCCCTGCTGGCGACGCAAGCTCCGCAGAGCCTTCGGGATCCGCAGGATGCTCCGCTGGGGGCGGACACTCCGCCCTCGATGCCGCGGGCCGCCGATCTGCGCCCGGTGATGGAAAACTACAGCTGGCAACTCCACCTCGCCGTCGCCCGCGCCCGCCGCGCGTTGAAGCTGCCGTTGCAAGAATCGGCTCGGCTTTTTCAGTCCGACGAACGAGCCATTGTGCGCCGGGCCTTCGCCACCTTCTCCTGAACGACGGGTGAATCTGAGGCCCGCTTCGCGATTTCTCCTTCACTCGCCTCATGATCCCGCTGCCGCCGTCCGCCCAGCACACCCGGCCCAAGGCCGCCCTTCTGACCAAGGCCATTCCGCTCGGGTACGCCTACGACGAGGCCACACTCGCGTCGCTCGCCCAACTCCTCGAGCTGAAACTAGCGTCGCCCGGTTCGACCACGGCTCCCGCACCCGATCCTGACGCGGAATTGATTCTCAGCGGCTGGGGCATGCCACGGATGGATGAGCGTTTCTTCGAACAGTTTCCCCAGGTTCGTGCGGTCTTCTACGCGGGCGGCTCAATCCGCTCCTTCATGACCGACACCGCGTGGGACCGCGGCGTCCGCGTCACGTCGGCCGCGTCGGTCAACGCGCGGCCGGTGGCGGAATTCACGTTTGCGCAGATCGTGCTGAGCCTGAAGTGCGTCTTTGCCCAGAGCCGCGACTGTCGGGCCAACCGCCGTTTCGCGCGTCAACCGGAGCGGATCCCCGGCGCGTTTGGCAGCACGGTCGGCCTGATTTCCCTCGGCGAGATCGGCCGGATGGTGGCGCAACGGCTGACCCAGCTCGAGGTCCAGGTCGTCGCCTTCGACCCGTACACGCCGCCGTCACGGGCGGCTGAATACGGCGTGACGCTGCTCCCGCTGGACGAGGTGTTCGCCCGCTCCGACGTCGTCAGCTGCCACGCGCCGTTGCTGCCGACGACCACCCGCCTGATCCGCGGAGAACATCTGGCGAAACTGCCGCCACAGGCGACCTTCATCAACACGTCCCGCGGCGCCGTCGTCGCGGAGGACGAGTTGATCGAAGTTCTGCAGCGCCGCCCGGATCTCACCGCCCTGCTCGACGTCACGGATCCGGAGCCACCGTCGTCTGATTCACCGCTTTTCACGCTGCCCAACGTCTTTCTGACGCCACATATTTCGGGCAGCGTGGATCGTGAATGCCACCGCATGGGGCACTTCGTCCTGGAGGAAGTCCAACGCTACCTCCGCGGCGAACCGCTGCTGGGTGAAGTGACGCGCGCCCGCGCGGAACGGATGGCCTAGCGCCAGCCGCTAGGGCACCAGGTAGATTTCCATCAATCCGAGCCCGGTCCGATCTGGATCGGCGCTCCGGAGCTGCGCCGTGTAGTGCCCAGCCGGCAACGTCACGACGAGCGCGGCATCCGCACTGCCCGGTGGTAATGGAAACGCTCCGACACGCGCACTGGTCGCCTGAACCTCGTCCGCCGACCAGTTGTCGTTCTCGGCGATGAGCTGGCGCTCGCGGTAGAGCTCCAGCACGGGATCGGCGACGGCTGAATCCAATCCGAAGTCGGCCAAGGCAGGACCCACGCCGCGCAGGAGAAGCGTCAACGGTGCCTCTCCTGACGTGACAAAACCCGCGATGAGCGCGTGCTCACCCGCGCCCACACGCCCCCGGGCGGAGAGGTTGACCAGCCGCGCACCGTTGGAGACTTCCACATCATAGAACTCCAACAGGACGATTCCCGGCGCACCGTTCGGACGCACGTGCGCGGTCAGCGATCCCGGTGCGAACGATGCCAGCAACGCCGCATCGGCGCTCCCGTCAGCCAACGCAAAGGCCCCAGCGTCTTCGCTGGCCTGGCGAAGTGTGTCCTGGCTCGCGGCGTCGCCCCAATCGTCGTTCATCAGGTCTTCGCGTTCGCCGTTGAACGTCACGAGTACGGGATCTGGGATGTAATCACTCACGCCATACGGCTCAAGTCCCGGGCCGACGGCGCGCAGCAGCAGGTTCTTGCGACGACTGCCTGAGAGCGCGGCTCCGGCAATCAGAACCTGATCACCCGATCCTGAGTACGCGCGGACGGAGAGATTCGAGAGCCGGGAACCGGTCGGGGGCGACAACGGCCGGAAGCGTGGGTTGAGCAGCCCGTTCCATCTTTGCTGGTAGCGCGAGGAGGGGAACAACGGCTCCGGAGCCGTTAACCGCTCCATCGGACGCAACATCCGTCCGTCCGGCGTTTGGCCCACTGTCACCGTTTCATCCCTACCTGTGCCGAGGGCAACCATGCGAGCCTCCCCATCACCCGTCCAGGCAGATGCCCCGAGCGCCTGCGCCAACCGCAGCACCGCCCACTGATCCAGCGCGTTGAAAGCGGCGCCCGGCCTCGGCACGGCCGCCCCGGTGGGCACGTGATGCCCCGCCTCATAGTTGTATCCATCGATTCGATCCGAATGAACCAGGAGAAACGTCTTGGAGGTGGATGGCAGTCGGTTGTGGCGGAACAGGTCGATCGCCATCCGGTGGTCGTTTATCAGGTCGTCGGCATAGACCTGTACCACCAATTGCGTGTGCTCCGGCAGGTGGGCCAGCTCCGCATCGCTGAGTTCAAAGCTGTACCACGGTGCCAAGCCCATCAGCGCCAGTCCCTCCCTCCCCCATACCCCCTCCCCCCCCCCCCGCCAGGCGCGCGCGGGGACCGCGCCCCC
>JAEWIY010000025.1 GCA_023386835.1 Verrucomicrobiota bacterium | reverse complement strand
GCCTTCGGTCGCGTTGCGAACGAAAGCCAGATGCTCCGGTTTGCAGCCGAGAAAACGCGCGACCGGCTCTCGCGCCGCCGTGCGACGCTCGTGACCAGACTCGACGCGCTGCTGTAATGCGGCCTCCACGGCAGCCGTTTCCGCCAGCACGGGATCCGCCACGGGCCCGAGGCCGCCCGTATTCAAGTAGGCAAGACCGGGCTCAAACTGATACGCTGCGCGCACGGCCGCCCAGAACGGCTCCGGCTGCCGCTCATCAAATTCGGGCCAATCCGACGCCGGTTCCGCGCCCACCGTCTCGGCGGCCGGCAAGCTGGCGCGGGTGGCCAGACCCAGGCCGGCAAACCCCAGGGCGCGGAGAAACTCTTGGCGCGACCAGTTCACATCCGGGTGAAGGTCAATCGCTGCTCGAGCACCAGCGTCGTATCCGGTTCGAGGACAAAGGCCTCGTCACGATGAAAGGCGAACGAGACCAGCGGCAGCGAGCGCCGGAGGAACCAGTAGACCGGCTCAGCCGATTCAAAGCGGACCTTCGTCCGTCGGAGGGTGGTGTCGTGCTGCGTGTGCCATTCCAGCCACCGCGAGCGCTGCCCATGGGCGGCGTCGTTCTTCACGCCATCCTCCCCACGAATTCCGATCGTATCGTCCCCGTGCTCATCCAGCAGCGCCCGGGCACCGCGGAACTGCAGTCCGGTGTAGTGCGAGCCCTCGAGTCCGCCAATGCTGTGGTAGTTGTGACAGGTCAGCGGGCGGCCTGAAACATTCTGCAGCGCACTCCGCCACGCCAGCGACCAGCCGTCCTCAACCAGCGACACCCGCACGGAACGCACCTCCTGCACGAGCGGTTGCGCTGCCTGCACGCCGCGCCAGTCCAGCACATGCTCGAGATGGTCGCCCTTCTGCGATCGCCACTCACGGTGCTGCTGCACGCCGTGGTCCTGACGCCACTGATAACCCTCGCCGCGGCGATAAGACGGGCCACCCCAGAAATTCAGCCCGTCAATCGAGGTGACGGTCAGGCTGAGGCCGTGATGCCACGGGTGGTCGTTGGGCCGGAAGTTGGTCAACGCGTCCCCATCCACCGAATACAGCGGATGCATGTAGGGTCGGGGCGATTCCCGCTCCGGGACGTCCGGTTGATAAACATAGCGGAAGAGCGGGCGGCCATCGGGCTGCCGCACCTCCAGTTGACCGGGTGAAACCTCGGCAAGTTGCAGGCTCATGAAAGCACTCCCTTCCACACGCCGCCGCCCAAGCGACAGCTGTCCCCTCCCGGCGCGATGACGTTCACCTTTGTCTTTTTCGGCGCTTCGATCTGCAGCTCCAAGCCGGCGCCATGACGCTCCCACGCCACCTGTACCGGCCCACGCGGGGTGCAGACGCGGCCGCGCGCCGAGGTGAGTCCGCAGGGCTGCGGGGCAATGGTGATCTCCGCAAAACCGGGACGCGTCGGCGTCACGCCAAGGATGCCGGTGAGAAACTCCAGCGTCGGATGCGCGCTCCAGGCATGGCAGAGCGAGCGCCAGTAGCTGTTCTCCTCGACGAACGTATTCAGACCCCAGTCCGCCGATTCATGCCACGGCCCGAGGTGTTGCGGCATCTGCCCATACTGGCCGGCGAGTCCGAGGGCTCGGAAGCCAATGTGCCACCAGAAGAACGACCCCGGCGCCAGTTTGGGATCGTTCGGGAAGCGTTCGAGCAGCCGCTGGCGCGTCGCCGCATCCGCCGCCCCACAGACCACCGCCCAGGCATTGCCGTACTGGCTGACTTCCGGCCCGCCGGGACGATCAAAATAGAGTCCTTCCGATTCCGACCAGAACAAGGCGTGCAAACGCGGGCGCAGCGTCGCCGCGTCCCGCTCCATGCTCCGCGCCACCGTTGATTCGCCAGCCAGCCGGTGCAGATCCGCCGCCTCCGTCAGCGCCTGAATGTATTGCGCCGAGAGGATACACGTCGGACCGCTGTCCGCCCCGGGAACAACCCCGCGCGGCCACCACGGGCACCAGTCGGTGATATTCCAATACGGCAGCTTCGCCGGAAGACCGGTCTCATCCCGGTGACGGCGGAACCACTCCAACACGCTGCGCACTCCCGGCAGCAGGTCCCGCAACGTGACCAAGTCGCCCGAGCAGTAAACGTAGTCGCGAATCGCGGTGATCCAGTGAATCGACCACGAGGGGATGATCTGCACGAGCCGTGACGGATAACGGCTTTGCGTCAGCCCGTCCGACAGCCGCGACCAGTCGAAGTGATACAGCGCCTGTCGCGTCAGCCGGTAGTCGCCGGAAGCGAGCATGACGATCTTCGACGTGATCATCGTGTCGCCGGCGTACTGCATCTGCTCGTAGTGCGGGCAGTCCTCAAACGTCTCGTGGGAACAGAGCTGCGCCGTGCGCAGGCCGATGCGCCAGATGCGCTCGAGCTTTTCGTCCGAACACGAGAACTGCGCGTCGAAGTTGAACGGATATCCGGTGAATCGATACGCCGCCGACACCAGGGTCAACGGCTCCTCCCCCACCTCGATCTCCAGCCCGATGAACCGGAAGGCGCGCCAATGCAGCGGCTCATAGGTCTCCGTTTCACCACCCCCGGCCGGCTCCCAACGGTCCGACCAGCCGTGCACCGTGCCCCGACGATCGAAGGTCCAGCCACTGGATTCATCGGCAAAATGCGACGCGAGGTTGGCCAGGCTCTGCGGCCGGCCCAGCATCTGCGCACCGGGAGTGGACCAAGGCAGCCGGAGCGCTTCGGCGTATTTGAGCCGCAAATGCGCTCCACGACCGCCCCGCACCACGATCCGCGGGTAAGCCGTGGTGAGCTCACCGGCGTCGAGCACGAGCGACACGCGCTCTCCGGGAGCGACGCGGAGTTCGCCCTCACCGCGAGCCCACGAGGCGATCTCCGGCCCCGGCTCCTCACCGCCGCGGCGGAACACGGCGCTGAACGTCCGCGCGTCGTCCTCAAGCAGCAGCGGGATCAGGCGCGGCACGAGGCCATACGGGCTGGTCGGGTCACGGCGATTTTCCAACCGCTCCGCACGATAGAGCGTGGTGGCTGGCGCCCAGTCACCGTCGTCGAAATACGGCTCGAGCCAGCCTTGGGGCAGCTCGCGGTCGACGCGGTGCTCAAAGTAGCCGAGGTAGCCCTCGAAACGGGTATCGTCGTTCTGGAATCGATACGCGCGGTCGGTCTTCACCCGCCAACCCTCCTCCCCGGTGTCGAGGCGCACCCGGCTCGCCTCGTCGCGCCCCTCGATGTCGCCCTCCAGCAGAAACCCGCCGGCGTACGTCATTACTGAACACGGCGCACCCAGGTGAGTCGGCCGGTGCGCCACCCGCGAAAAGTCCAGCACGAGCGCCGCCAGGACGTTGCGACCCGGGCGAAGGTGCGGGGCGAGATCGATGCTCTCGTAAAAGTGGTGGTTCACGTCGCCCTTGGCCGGCCCCCGCGCGAGCAGCACGCCGTTGCAGTAAAACAAATATCGGCTGTCCCCAGTCACGTGAACGACCGCGGACGTGCTTTCACCCGCCCAGTCAAACGTTCGCCGAAACCGCCGGACCTGATAGTGCGAAGGGGAAGCGTCACCCGGAGCTGGGACAGCATGTGTGCCCTCGGTGGACCAGATCCAGCTCGCACGATTGACAAAAGGTGGGGTCGGCATGGCGAAGAGCCCCCGGCGCGAAGTCGGCGCCGGGTGGGTATCGTCCCAGATTCAGCTCGCTTTTCAGTCCGCATCAAACATTGTTTTCATGTTTTTTCATTCATTGCGCGTGAAAGATTCTGCTGCCCCACCCCCCGCGCGGCTCGTGATGTGCGCCACTCCGTGGTCACTGGAACGGCATCCCCATCCGCGCCGTCCTTGGTCGCTGGAGCGGCAGATCGCAGCGATCGCGGAGGCGGGCTTTGATGGCGTTTCGGCGCCGGCGACACCGGATCTCGCGACGCTGGTTCAACGCCACGGACTGCGATTGATGGGGCGAGTGGATACCGGCACAGTTCGCGGTGCGCGGGCGCGATTGGCCGCCCAAGTCGCCGCCGGTGCCCAGCTGATCAACGTGCAACTGGGCGATCACGACACGCCGCCGGAGCAGGCCGCTCGCGTGGCCGTTGATCTGGTCAAACTGGGCCGCGAAGTCGGCGGCCGGGTGCACATCGAAACCCATCGCGACACCTCGACCGAGACGCCGGAAAAGTACGAAGAGATCGCCCGCTTGTACCGCGCGCAAACGGGAGAAGACCTGCCCACGACGTGGGACCATTCGCATTTCGCGGTCAGCAAGCACCTGCTCGCGCCGAGCTTCATCCCGCGGTTGATCCGGCCTTATCGCCGGCTGATCCAGCAGTCACAGATTGTGCACTGCCGCCCGTTCAACAGTCAGCATTGCCAGGTGCCGGTAACCAACGGCCGCGGAAAGCTCACGCCCGAGTTCCGCGACTACCTCCCCTTTGCCGAGGAGCTTTTTGTCACCTGGCTGCAGGGACCGCAACCCGGCGGCGAGCTCTGGGTCTGCCCGGAGATGGGCGCGAGCGTGGGTTACCACCTGAGCGTGCACCCGCCCACCTGGCCCGATGCAATGCGGTGTCGCGCCGAATTGCTGCGCGCCTGGAAGCGCGCCCAAAAGCAGGTCCCCGGCGACGCTCGGCTGCGCGCTCGCAAGGTTTGAGGTTGTTCGAATCCGATTTTGAAACTTTCAATACCCCCGTCCTGCTCTTCACCCGATGCTGATCTCTGAAATTGCGAAGAAGGCAAAGGTGTCTCCGGCCACCGTTTCGCGCGCCATCAACCAACCCCACATCGTCGCCGCCGAAAGCCTCGCCCGCATCCGGGCGGTGATGGATCAGCACAACTATGTGCCCGCCCCGGCGGCGCGGCGTCGGGGACCAAAAGCCCGCCAGGCCCAGGCCCGCCGGCTGGGCGTCTGGTTTGTCGGCGCGCAGGCCAACAATCCGAGCCTGAACTGGTTCCAGGACCAGATGTTGCAGGTGCAGACGGAGAACGCGCGCTATCGCGTCGATCTGAGTCTCCTTTTTTCGAATACGCCGGACGAACTTCCGCGCGGCTTTGGCGACGAGAAGCTGGACGGTGTCATCATCCAGGGAATGGAACCGAACCGCACGATCCTCGCGCGGCTCGGGGAACTGCCCCACGCCTGGTTCATGACGCGGCGTTCGGCCGACTACCCCGGCGACTACGTCGAACCGAACAACGAGGAAAACGGCCGGATGGCCGCCGAATACCTGCACAGCCAGGGACACAAGTCGGTCGCCGTGCTGACGACCGAGCCGGACTACAGCGCCAGCGTCCGGCGTATCGCCGCGTTTGAAGCCCGCGCGCGTGAGCTCGGCCTCAAGGTGGCGAGCATCCTCGGCCGGGCCACACCCGGTATCAGCTATTTGGAGATCGCGCCGATCAATGAGGAGGTCGAGGCCCTGGTTCGCCGCCTCAAGTCCTCCCGCCCCAACGCAACGGGCGTGTACGTGCCGGTGGATCACTTTGCCGGTGCGTTCTTCCGCGCCCTGCGCAAGGTCGGCATTACCCACGGCAAGGACGTCGAAGCCATCCTCGGCAACTACAACCCGATCATTTACCACAATCTCGAGCACCATCCGGCCGTGATCGACATCAACCTGCGCACCCTCGTCCGCAAAGTGGTCGATCACCTGATCTGGCGCATCGAAAACCCGGGCAGCGTCGGACGGATCGGTATCGCCGTTTCACCTACCCTCCGTCCGGCCCAAGGCTGAGCGCGGCCCCGCTCCGGATGCGCGGCTTCCGCTCCTGGCTGTTGTTGCTGTTGACCGCGCTCGCCGCGGCCGGCGCACCGCGCGTTCCGGCCGATGTGCTCGCGGAGGCCGTCGCCACTCCCGCGCCACGGTGGAAATTTGTGGATCACCGTCGCTACCGGGAAATGCCGCAGACGTTCGCGCTGCAGCTGGTGGCGGTCGCGGCGCACGAAGCGCCCGATCATGTTGTGGCTGGCGAGACGCTGGCCCGGCATCTCGCCGCCAAGGTTCGGTCATTCCTCGTCACACCCCAAGCCGATCCCGACGGCACCACCCGTGAACCCGAAGCGCAGGGTGGCATCGGCGGCTGGACGCACAACGCGGCCGCACAAGCTTTGCTGCTGGCCCAACGCACACCGGCCGTGTGGGAACAGTTCTCCGCCGACGAGCGAGCGCGGGCCGACCTCCTGATGGAGGCACTCGCCCTCGCCGCCCACTACTGCCTCGACGATGACAACGATTACTACCTGCTGCTGGACGGCACGTCGCTTTATCACCGCAGTTGGAACCCCAACCACGTCGAGGGCTACGTCGGCGTGATCGCGGCCGCGTCGCTCTACTTCGGCGCAGAGGCGCTGAACGCGAAGTTCCTCGCCTTTGACTTCGACGCGTTCCTGGCGCGGCTTGACGCGGCCAACTTCCAGAACATCCGCCGGTGTTGGACCTACCAACCCGCCACCCGCGAGTTAATGATGCACGGGGGCAGCGTCGCCGTGCCGGACGATGCCGTGCTCGCCCAGGGTGTCCTCACGCGCGGGGCAGGAGTGCGCAACACGTTCACATACGAAGGCATTCCGCTGAGCGCGCCCTGGGAGCTGTACCGTTCGCAGGCGCTGCGGCTTTTTTCCAAGGCGGTCCGCACCCAGGTTTTTATCCATGGAACGGATACCTCACGCCTACTCGGCCAGGCGGCAGGCCCGGAGGTATCGCCGTGGGAAGGCCAGATGGGCATGTGCCACGAGTTCGAGAGCACGGACTGGAGTGGCTTTCGCACCAGCGCGATCTACGCCTACGAGGGCGTGATGATCGACCTGTGCACCGCCGCCACGTTGAAGGTGCTGGGCGAGTGGCAATCGAACGAGGGCGGCGACACGATCGAGCGCCGCATGGGCGTGGGCATGGCCGACCTCCTGTTCAAGGCCAAGGCCGGCTACCGCGGCTGGGCCAACGGCAAGGAACACTTCACGACGTGGGAAAAGGATCTGGTGCCGTACGGCGCCGAATACGTGTTCGCGCTCTGGCGCAGCTACTTCGCGCCCCCACCGCCGCCGTCCTCCGCTGCCTCGCCCCGACGTTAACCGGGGGTGGCACCGCCGCCTGCTAAATCTCGCAGGCGTGAAGGGCGTCGACGGGCCCTGAGGCCGGCGCGGTGACGAAAACTTCCACGTGGAAGTCGCACACGACGTCCACCACCTCACCGTGGCCGCCCGAGTGGATACCGCGCTGCACCTGGTGCGTCATCGCCGTGCTCAGCGCGGTCGAATCCGCGAACTCCACCAGCGCGTGATACGCCGGCAGTTTTGATCGTGGCGGCCCGCCGGCATTACGCAGGAGTTGAAAACCCATGACGTCACCCGCGCCACGCAGCGACTCGAGATAACGACGCATCACGCCCAAACCGTGTTCTTCCGAAATGCCGGACCGGAGGTTGAACCAGACGCGGTAGTGCAGCATGGGGCGATTGGCGCTGAACCGGGGAACGTGATGGGGCTTCTGGCCGGACGGCACCGGCTTCGAGTCTGGAGCGGATCTACTGCTGCCGATTTCGCTCGCCGGGCACAATCGGGAAACAATTCGGCGCCTCCCTAGGAGCGCGCGGACGCATTGATGTCATTCTTCGCCGACAAGCCCGCGTCGGTCGATCGGTTGACCTTCATCCGGGTTGACGTGACGCGCGCTCCCGGTCCTTTAGCCCCATGGCCCCGCTTCCGCGTTCGCCCGCCTCCGTGCTGCTCACGGATCTGTACCAACTGACGATGGCGTATGGTTACTGGAAAACGGGCACGACCCACAAGGAAGCGGTCTTTCACGTCACTTTTCGAAATGCGCCATTCAAGAGTGGATACACCCTTGCCGCCGGGCTGGCGGACGCGATCGCGTGGTTGCGCGACTTCCGGTTCGCTCCGGCCGATCTCGAGTATCTCGGCACGTTGACCGGCAACGACACGCGGCCGCTGTTCGAACCAGCCTTTCTCGATTACCTCGCAGAGCTGCGCTTCACCTGCGACGTCGACGCGGTGCCGGAGGGCACGGTCATCTTCCCGCACGAGCCGTTGCTCCGGTTGCGCGGGCCAATCCTGCAAGGCCAGCTGGCCGAGACGGCCCTGCTCAACCTGCTCAACTTTCAGACGCTGATCGCCACCAAGGCCGCCCGCGTCTGTGAGGCCGCGCAAGGCGAACCCGTGCTGGAGTTCGGGCTCCGCCGGGCCCAAGGCGTCGATGGTGCCCTGGCCGCGAGCCGCGCCGCCTACATCGGCGGCTGTGCGGGCACCTCCAACGTTCTCGCCGGCCAGTTGTTTGGCATCCCGGTCAAGGGCACCCATGCGCACAGCTGGGTGATGT
>JAEWIY010000179.1 GCA_023386835.1 Verrucomicrobiota bacterium | reverse complement strand
GGAAATGGCGGGGCCTGCGCCTGTGGCTCGCGGGCGTTGGACCCGCCGCGCTGATCGGGTGCGCGATCATGGCGTACAATTTCCTGCGCTTTGAGCACCCGCTCGAGTTTGGCATTCGGTTTTCGATGGCGTCCGCGGACATCCGCGAGGCGCGGCTGGTCGGCGCGGAGTTTATTCCGAAGAACCTTCACCTCTATCTGCTCCAGACCGTCGACTGGATCCGTTACTACCCCTTTGTCGTCGGCTACGGACGCCCCTACGGTGTCCTGCCCTACCTCACGTTCATTTTGTTGGCAGCGGCACTGCCCCTGACGTGGCGTCATCCCCGGTTGCGCGACGCGCACTGGATTCTGACGAACGGGACGCTGGTCGGTGCCGGCGCCGCCAACCTCGCGCTCCTGTGCCTGTTTTTCGGCGGCGAAGAACGTTACCTGCTGGATTTTGCGCCGCCCGTCCTTCTCGCCGCTGCGGCCACCACGCTGGCACTGATGAATCACCTCCCAACAGGCGCGTGGACGCGACGGCTGGTGCCCGCCGGAATCGGACTGCTGGTCGTGTACGGCCTGTTCACGGGCCTGATGTTGAGCCTGCCCCGACGGGCGGGGACCACCGATCGACTTTGGCTGGAGCGCCTGCTCAACCGCCCGGCGACCTGGCTGGAAGGAAGCGCCGAGGTCGCCTATGGCCCGCTGGAGTTCGACGTCAAATTTCCCATGGGACGCGTAGGCTTTGTCGAACCCCTGCTCGTCACGGGTCACCAAAATGGCACGGGAGACCTGATCACCGTCCACTACCTGGACGATCAGCGGATCCGGTTCGGCGCCTTTCACCTCGGCGACGGCGGGCCCAGCAGCGAACCGGTCGCGATCGACTTCAATCGTGTCCACCGCGTCCGCATCGAACTCGGATCACTGTATCCACCGTCCGGGCACGAGGCCTGGAGCAACTGGACCCAGGCGGACATCGATCAGCTGCGACGGCGGCTGGTGGTTTCGCTCGACGGGCAACCGGTGCTGCAAGCCAATGTCGCGGTCTATCCGTCGACTCCGCAGGGCGTGCGCGTTGGGCGCAATACGCTCGCGCTCGACGTCGCCCAACCCCGCTTCACCGGCGAGGTCCACGAGGTACGCCGGACGGAATGGTCATCCCCCGGGGCGGAACCGCCGGTCGGTGGCAGCGGCCCGGTGCGCCTGCGTCTGCGCCTGCCCGCGGCGATGAACGAGAATCCCCTGCCCCTCATCTCCACCGGCCGTGTGGGCGCGGGTGACATGATCTTCGTGCAGCGCACCGGCCCCACGACGCTCCGGTTCGGCCATGACAATGCCGGCGCCGGTTCGATCTTTTCCGAAGCGGTTCCCTTCAACCCAGCTAGCGAGCAGGTGCTGGAGATCGAAATGGGTTCCCTGTATCCACCAGGTGAATCCGTTGAGGACCGGCTGCGCCGCCGTCTCCGCATCCAGTTCAACGATCGGACGGTGATCGACAGCTCGCGGCCCTTCAACCCGTCGGCGGCCGGAGACGTGGTGTTTGGCTACAATCCCATCGGCACGTCGAGCGCCACCCGCTTCTTCCCCGGCACCATTCTAAGCGTCGAGCGAATCGCACCCGCCTCCTCGAACGCGGACAGCGTGGCCTGGGGCCCGCTGAAGCTGTCCGTGCAGTTTCCCGCGATTCGTGAACGCGGTCCCGAGCCGATTCTGATCACGGGCCACACGGGGCGAGCTGACGTCCTTTTCGTCACGTACGAGCCAAATGGTCTGGCGCGCTTCTCCCACGATCACTGGAGCGTGGGTGTTCACACGGGCGAGCCCTTCGAAGCCACGCCCGGGAAGATCCATGACGTCGAGATCCACAGTGGCGCACTCCTGCCGCCACCGGACCATCCGGACTGGCAAAAGCAGTCAGGCCGAGACAGCGAAGCGCTGCGCTCGCATCTGATCGTCCGGGTGGACGGGAAGGTGGTCCTGAACTCCACGTATCCGCCGTATTCAAACCCGAGCGGCGAGATCTACGTCGGCACCAACTCGATCGGCGCCAGCACGTGCGCGCCCGCCTTCGGCGGACAGATCTCCCACCTCAGCCGGCTGACGTGGTAGTCGCGGCTGGGCGCGCGAACGGCGCGCCCGCAGCGCGGAATGCTACCCGACGCGCTCGGGCACCAGGCGCCCACTGCGGTCGGTGCTCCGGCTCTCCTCGTGATACTCGGCGTCCGCGTTGACGTTCCACACGTTGTACTGCCCACCGTCGAGGTTCCGCGCGGCCAGGATCGCCGTCAGCATCGAGTGATCCTGGTTGTTGTACTTGTGCATGCCATTGCGGCCCACCACCTGGAGATTGCTCGCGACCGATTGCAGCGCGTCGCGGATTGTATCCACGCGCTCCTGATAACCAGGATCGTAAACCGGATACGCCTTCTCCATGCGAACCACGGCGCCCTCCTTGATCTGTTCCGGCCGCGCCAGCCCGAGTTGGGCCAGTTCACGTCTACCGAGTTCGATCAATGCTTCGTCAGAGGAATTCCAGAGACCGTCGCCCTCAAAGCAGAAGTACTCCAAGCCAAGGCACGTGGTGCCGATGCGTCCGATCAACGCCTCGCTCCAGTTCTTGAAGTTCTGGATCCGCCCCAGTTTCACGTCCGGCTCATGGATGTAGATCCAATTGTCCGGAAACGGATTCTCCCCCTCCACAACGAGCGCAACGGTCAGGAAATCACGATACGCCAGCTTGTGCGCAGCTTCGAGCACGGGTTCGGGCAACGGCGGGTCGAAGGCGAGCACAGTCTCCCGCAGCGGCATTGACAGGATGTACTGATCGGCCTGCAGCAGTTCCGTGCGGCCCGACGCATCCACGATCTCAATACCCGTCACACGGCCGTCCTCGTGCCGAATCCGGGTGGCGCGGGTAGCCATCCGTACGCTGCCTCCCGCCTGCTGGATATCCGCGGCCGTTTTCTCCCACATCTGCCCCGGGCCCAGCCGCGGGTACTCAAAGGTGTCGATCAACGTCTTGATGACCGCCCCACCCCTGGCGCCCCCGCTGCCACGGAACGCGTTGAGAATGGCCTTGGATAAGGAAAGGCCCTTGATGCGCTGCGCGGCCCAGTCGGCGCTCAGTTGCGAGGTGGGGATGCCCCAAACCTTTTCGGTGTAGGTTTTGAAGAAAATCCGGAAGAGCCGCCGGCCAAAACGATTGGACACCCAGTCTTCAAACGACCGCTCCGGTTTCCGCGGAAAAAGCCGGGCCCAGGCGTAGCTGCCGACGCACGCGATGCTGGTGAAGATGCCGAGGTTGCTCAGCGCATTCCACGGCTTCAGCGGATAATCGAAGTACTTTCCGCGATAGAAGATCCGGGACATGCGCTTCACCTGGATGAAGTCGTCCGGCAGGCGTTCTTTCCACCAGCGGGTGATGTCGTCGTTCTTGCTGAAAAACCGGTGCCCGCCGATGTCGAACCGATAGCCTTGGTGTTCAACCGTCCGGGAGATGCCGCCGACGTACCGCGGATCCTTCTCGAGCACGGTCACGCGCCAGCCCTGCCGCTGCGCCTCAAAGGCCGCGGTCAGACCTGCGGGACCTGCCCCCACCACCAGTAATGCCTGTCCGGATTCGCCCATTCGTGCCCCGTACCCCGCCCGGAGACGGTCGCAACTGCAAGCTCTTGTTGCCGTCGGGAACGACGTGCGCTGCCCGTGAGCGTCCCGAGCTACACGCGGGGAGTCCCGGGCGAAGGTTGATCAACCGCCTCATCGGCATTGGCAGTGACCGGCTCATGCCGGCCAAGCGGGACGGTCCGATACTTCACCAATGCCCACATCCAGGTGAGGGGATCGCGGAAGATGGAGATCTTCTTTCCCTCGGTGAACGAACGAGACACGTAGCTCACGGGAATCTCAATCGGTCGATAACCTCGGCGCACGAGCTTGATCAGCAGCTCCCAGTCGAAGTCGAAACGGTTCGCTTCCAGCGGCAGGTCCTTGATGCAGTCCCGTCGGAACACCTTGTACATGGTGAACGGATCCCGCAGCCAGACGCCCAGAGAGACGTTGATGCAGAGCGTGAAGAACCAATGCGCGAGGTTCAGCACCAACGCCTGGATCGGCTGGTCGTTGAACTTGCGGATCGCCCAGCGCCCGGGCAGGTGCCGCGAACCAAGCACAAACTGACGCTCCCCCGCCGCGATCGGCGCCAGCAGCCGTTCGTAATCGTCGAGCGAGTACTCCAAGTCGGCGTCCTGGATCAGGACAACATCGCCCCGCGCCACCGCGAGTCCCGCCCTGACGGCGTGGCCCTTGCCCCGCGGTCGGTCTTCCAGAAGCAGCTTCACGTGCGGTTGATCCGCCAGTCGCTGCACGACTTCACGCGTGCCGTCGGTGGAGTTGCTTTCCACCAGGATGACCTCGGTCTCCCAACCTGCGATCCGCTTGGCCGTGATGGCCGACAACGCCGCCTCAGCCGTCCTGATCTCGTTGTAGACAGGGACGACAATCGACAAGAGAGGCGTGCTTCCGAAGACGGTCACAAGCCGGCGAGCAGAAGCGGCGGCCCAGCATCGTGCGAGCCTAGAATTGCCGCCCGACGGCCCGGTCAAGTGTGGTCTGATTTCCGGCTTCACCTGGCGCGCTGTTCCGCTTCCACTGCCCCGTTATGCCGAGCACGTCCAAGTGGCCCAAAGTTCTCCCTCCGCTGACGGCGGAAGAAAAGGCGCGCAGCGATAAGTTCATGAAGCTGTGGCACGAGGTCCTGCCGAATCGCTACGGCATCGTGGAGAAGTTCAACCACAACTTCCCGGTCCGCCATTCACGCCCCGGCTTCACCACGACTTTGGAAATCGGCGCCGGGCTCGGCGAGCATCTCAACTACGAGAAGCTGACGCCCGAGCAGCTGCGCGGTTATTACTGCAATGAGATGCGGGAGAACATGGCGGCGGAAATTCGCCGTCGGTATCCACAGGCTCATACCGTGCTCGGCGATTGCCAGCAGCGGATGGAGTTCGCCGACGGCTTTTTCGATCGGGTGATTGCCGTACATGTTCTGGAGCACCTGCCCGACCTGCCGGGGTGCATCCGGGAAGCCTACCGATTGCTCAACAAGGAACGCGGGCAGTTCCTGGTCGTGATCCCGACCGAAGGCAGTCCGGCCTACAGCTTCGCCCGCAAGATTTCGGCCGAACGCGTGTACAAGAAACACATCGGCGGCGATTACTCGTGGTTCTACAAACGCGAGCACATCAACCTGCCACACGAAATCCAGGAGGAGCTCGCTCCCTATTTCGAGACGGAGGCCCGGAGCTTCTTCCCGCTGAAGGTGCCCTTCACCTTCTGCAACCTCTGCATCGGGCTCGCGCTGAAGCCGCGCCCCCAACCGTTGCGCACCTGAGGCTGTGACGGTCCTGCGGAACATGTCCCCGGGCTCCGTCACTTCATCAGGCGCACTGGATTCTGCTTTTCACGGGCGCCCCGTTCGCCCCGAATCACCGGTTTCATGAAGAAGGTATTTGTCACCGGAGCCGCCGGTTTCATCGGCTCAAATCTCGTGGATCGGCTGCTGGCCGAAGGTATTCAGGTTGTCGGCTGGGACAACCTCTCCACCGGTCAGGAACGGTTCCTGCACGACGCCAGCGGTCACAAGGGCTTCCAGCTGTTGCGGGGTGACAACCTCGACCTCGAGGCACTCAAGACCGCGATGAAGGGCTGCGACTTCGTGTTCCACCTCGCGGCCAACGCCGACATCAAGGACGGCTGGAAACATCCGGAGAAGGACCTGCATCAGAACACGATTGCGACCTTCAATGTGCTCGAGGCGATGCGCTCGAACGGCGTCCGCCGCATCGCGTTCTCCTCCACCGGCTCGGTTTATGGTGAAGCGCTGGTCACGCCCGAGAACCCGACACCCGAAAACGAACCGTTCCCGATCCAGACATCACTTTACGCCGCCTCAAAGGTGGCCGGCGAAGGCATGATCGCCTCGTATGCCGAAGGCAACCAGCTGGACGAAGCCTACATCTTCCGCTTCGTGTCGATCCTCGGCGAACGCTACACGCACGGTCACGTTTTCGACTTCTACAAACAGCTGCTCGATCATCCCGAACACCTCCGGGTGCTTGGAAACGGCAAGCAGCGGAAGAGCTACCTTTACGTCCAGGACTGCATCAACGCCATCCTGCACGTGGCGAACCTCGGCACCGCCGCCAAGGCGAAGCACCGCACGGAGGTCTACAATCTCGGCACGCCGGAATTCGTCGAAGTGAACGACAGCATCGGCGTCATCTGCGCCGGGCTCGGGTTGCAGCCGACGCTGGAGTATACCGGCGGCGACCGGGGCTGGATCGGTGACAATCCGTTCATCTTTTTGGATACGAAAAAAATCCAGTCCACCGGCTGGAAGCCGAAGCTGACGATTCGTGAGGGCATCGAGCGCACGCTGCGGTGGCTGGAAGCCAACCGCTGGGTTTACGACGCGCGCAAGGAATGACCCGGAGCGGTCCCTCGGAGCGGACGCCGGCGCCTGCGGGTGACCGGCGCCCTTTCCTCAACCTTGCCCTGGCGCTGCTCGTGCTGCTCGGGCTCATCTGGCTGGGCCGCTCGAACGACGCGTGGCGCCACAGCTACTCGTTCACCGGCCAGCAGCCGGACTATTACAACCGGCTCGTTGACGGGTTCTTGAAGGGGAACCTGTACATGGATGTCGAAGTGCATCCCGGTTTGTTGAGCGACGACCTGCAGGTCCGGCTGCGTTCACCCTTCCTGCTCGACGCGAACCTGTATCAAGGTAAGTACTACCTCTACTACGGCGTCGTTCCGGCGGCCCTGGTCATGCTGCCGTACTCGGCCCTGACGGGCCACGATCTGAGCCTGAACGCGGTCGTCGTGCTGTTCATTGGGCTCGGCTTCCTGGCGGCGCTCGCCGTCTTCAACGAAGTCCGACGCCGCCACTTCCCGCACCTTTCGCGCGCCCTGCACGTCAGCCTCGTCGCCCTGCTCGGCTTTGGCACGGCGACGGCCTTCCTCGCAACGCGCGGGATGTTCTATGAGGCTCCGATTGCCGCGGGATATGCCTTCTGCATGGCGGCGATCTGGGCCAGCTGGCGGGCGCTGGACCACCCTGCTCGCGCCCTGCGTGCGCTGGCAGTGGCCAGCCTTGGCCTCAGTGTCGCGGTGGGTTGCCGGCCGAACTACTTGTTCGCGCTGCCCGGCTTGTTGATCCCGGGCTATTTTGTCTGGCGAGCGCTGCGACAGAACGGAATCGCAGCCACAGCCGCCGTGACACGCGTGGGAGCGGCCCTACTGCTGCCCGCGCTCGTGATCGGCTCCGCTCTTGCCTGGTACAACTACGCGCGTTTCGGCAATCCGCTGGAGTTCGGATTCCGCTACGGGATGAATACGTTCTTCTGGACGGACTTTCCGTTGGCGAGCGTGCGTTTCGTTTGGCCGAACCTGACGTGGTACTATTTCTCGCCGCCCGCGTTCAGCCCGTATTTTCCCTTTTTCTTCCCGATCAACGCCAGTTTCCGCCCGGAGGGTTACTACGGCGATGAAGCGATGCATGGGCAATTCGCTGTGTTCGTGCTGCTGGTTGTGGTGATCCTCCTGGGTCTGCGGCGTGGCGTAGCCACGTGCCTGCGGCCGCTGGTTCCCTGGCTGCTCGTGCTGGGAGTCGTGGTGGTCACTTCGCTCGCGTTCATGCTGTTCCTGACGATCCGCGGGAACCGTTACATGGTGGATTTCCACGCGAGCTTGGTGCTCGGGCTGGTTTGCGTGGCCGGCATCGTCGCGACGCTGCCGCGTCAGCGATCCTGGTTCGTGAACGGAGTGATCGCGGGTCTGGCTTGGGTGGCTGTCCTGACCAATCTTGGAGCCAGCCTGCAGCAGTTCGACGACTTCCGTAACCGTCGCACGGAGACATTTGCTTCGCTTTCATCGATCCTCAATCAACCCGGTGCTTGGGCGGCCTCTGCCGGGCTGTTGAAGTACGGTCCCGTCAGCTTCGACGTCACATTCCAGCCGACCGAGATCGCGAAGGTCGAACCGCTGCTGGTGGCAGGCACGCCCTACTATAGTGACGGGCTCTTCGTCGCGCAGCATCCGGGCAACTACATCGAGTTCCAAGCCGACCACCACGGCTACGGCGGGCCCAGGAGCGAACTCATGCAGATCGAGCCGGGGCGGACGTATCGAATTCGCCTGGACATGGGTGCCCTGTACCCACCCGCCGGCCACCCGTTCATGGCGGAACACCCCGCCGTGGCGGTCGCCCGGGCGAAGAACTTCGTCAAAGTGACGATGGACGACAAGGTCATCGTCTCCGGCACCATGGGGTCCTACGACGCGCCACCATGGACCCTGCAGTTGGGGACGAACTTCGCGACGCTCAAGCCCTTTGGCTCCATCTTCAGCGGCCAAGTCTCCAATTTTCAGCGACACCCGATCGAACTCGCGCGCGGGATGCAGGATGAGGAAAAGTCGTCTGGTCTGTGGTCGTTCCTCGTCCGGTTCGCACCGACCGCGCCCGGAACCCGCGAGCCGGTGATCGCCACGGGAATCACGGGGGCAGGCATCCTTCTGCTCACCGAAACCGTGGACGAATCCCACGTTCGTCTCGGAATGGATTTCTGGGCTCATCGCTTCGCCCAATCCGAGCCGGTGGCGATCGATCGTGCCGCTCTGCATGAGCTGAAGGTGTTCGCCGGCCCTCTCGTCAGCACGCATGCCTGGCCCGAAGAATGGGCGATTGATCCTGCGCAACTCGCGCAGCAGGCCCGCACATTGCGGGTCTGGTTGGGCTCGGAACTGATCTGGACGATCGACCTGAGTCATCATCTGGAGAGTTTCTCTAACATCGAGATTGGCCGGAATCCGACCGGCTTCAGCACCGCGGGTCCGCTGTTCACCGGGGAACTGCACTACCAACCTTGGGAGCCGGGCGAAGCTCGCGGTTTCTTCCGGGACAACCTCGCCCTGCCGCCAGCGAACCAGCCGTGAATCGTTCCAGGTCCGAACCGCGATCCCCCGGCGTTGTTTCTCTTCTTTGAGCGCGCCTTGGGGGAGGCGCTGCGTCATTCTCCGCTGTCATCCCGATGGTCCTCCGCGCATTGCTTCTTGTTCTCCTGACCGGGTTGGCGGCCCTGGTCACGGCGCCGCTGTGGACGGATCAGGCGGTGGGCACGGGAGAGGCGTACAACTACAGCCTCGCGCTCGCTGACGGCGTGTCGCAGTTGCGGGCCGGCGAAGTGCCGGTGCTGGTCGGCCAGACCGAATACGCGTTCAACGGTCGCGTCCATCCGCTGCGCAATGCGCCGTACCTCATTTACCTGGCCGGGGGGCTCGATCTCGTCAGCCTGCGCCAGCTCAGCTTCTGGCAACTGCAGAATCTCTCGGTCGCGCTCAGCCTAACGCTGCTGGTTTTCGGTTCAGCTTGGGCGCTGCGCTGGAGCACCGACTGCCCGGGGTGGGTGGCGATCATGCTGACGGCGGCCTTCGTCCTCAGCCCGGCCGTGCTGGGTGCAGCCTATACGCTGGACCTGCTGATGACGGTTCACGCCACTCCGTTCGTGGTCATCGCGCTCGCGGCGGCCGTCCGGGAGTTTCGCGACCGCGCTTACCGCAATGATCTCGTGCTCGCCCTGGGCCTCGCCGCGGCTTGGTGGGCGCATCCCCCCGTGGCCTTCTGGACGAGCGCAGTCGCGGTCTCGCTGCGGCTCTGCGCAGTCGCCGGCGCGGGTGCGGGCATGTCGCTGCTGCGGCTTGCTCTGGCCTTGGTCGCAGCCGCGGCCCTGGCCGGCTTTGTCTTCATCTCCGCGCTGGAGGTCACGCCGTATTCGCAGGTCAATGACGTCACGCCGGGCGCGCAGAGCGGCTTCGCGGAGGCTACTCTGCGTTCGATCGCGGAGTCCTTCCCTCGCGTCTGGCAGCCGGTGTCCCGGCAGGCCGGCGAACCTGGGGACGTGCAACTTGGCTACACGCTGCTGACGCTGTTGGTCGTCGCCGCCGTTGGCCTGCGGCCGCGTGGCCTGGCGTCACGTCGCGTCTGGTGGACGGTGACGTTGCTCGTGTCCGCCGCCGCGGTGCTTTTGGTCCTGCTCCTGCCGCTCCCGGGCATTACCGCCTGGCTCTGGCATCAGATTCCCAGCGGCGTGCAGCGCCTGACCGGCGTGTGGCCCGGGCAGCGTTTCTATCTCGTTGCGGGTGCAACGATCGTGCTCGCGGTTGCAACCGGCTGGCGAGCGCGCCAGCCGGTCTCTCCCGCCGAATCGGCGCGCCTGCTGCGTTGGGCAGGTGGCACGCTGCTGGGGATCTGGGCGGGCTGGCAGGCGTATCCCTTCATTGCCCGCGGGTTCGATGTGCGTTGGCCGGAGTCGGAGACCCGCCGTCATCATCTGGGCTCCAACCTCGACCTGACGGTGACGTCCTATTCGTTCCTGGGACTGCCCCGCACCTTCGCGCACGGGGTGATGGAACCTTGGGCCGAGTTTGGCCTGGAGCCGGTGCGCAACGGTCTGTCACCAATCTCCAACTACGCGCAGGCGGAGGCGACGGGCCGGGTCGGCAGCAGCGGCGAGTTGGTCGCCGATGCTGCCGGGCTCGCCGTGGGCTTCGCCGCGTCGGGAACGGTGACGCTGGAACCGAACCGTCGGTACGTGCTGACGTTCACCTGGCCGCGTCCGGTCACCGGCACCCTGATCTTGGCGGGTCCGAGCACCACCCGCCGTTACTTTCTGCCCAGCGCGGGGGCCGCAGAGTCGTTTGGCATTGGAGACCACCATCGCGCGGGCCTTGCCCTGTCGACCTCTCACTTCGAAACCGAGACAATCGACGTCCGTCTGCAGGTGAGCGATCCGGTGCCCCAGGAGGGTGAAACGATCGCCCAGTTCCGGTTGCTCGAGGTCGATGAGGCGGCCCTGCCCGTCCAGGTGCAGTCGCTCTTCCCCTTGCGACTGCAGGTTACGTCGCCATCCGAAGGATACTACGTCACCACGCCTCGTCGTTTCATCGGAGGCTACACGGCGTCGGTAG
>JAEWIY010000171.1 GCA_023386835.1 Verrucomicrobiota bacterium | reverse complement strand
ATCTCAACCGGCGCGCCGTGGCGCGCGCCCTCCCCATGCCCGACACCTACTACATCGTTTCCGACGAGCAGCACAACGCGCTGGTCGCCGCTGCGTATCAAAAACGTGGCTACCACGCCGATGAGGCGGCCGAAGGCGCCCGCTTCTGCGCCGAGGCCTCGCGCCACGGCATCCGCACACACAACGCGATCAAGGCGCTGCACCTCGACCACCTGTTTGGCTCCGGTTCGCAGGGCTGCGTGCCGGGCGCGCAAATCGAGGAGCGCCCCTCGCGCTTCGCCGCCACCAAGATCTGGAACGCGAACCGCAAGCTCGGTCAGTCGACCGCCTATCGCGCCATGGATGCGGCGATCAAGCTCGCCGACCAGTACGGCACCGGCACGGTCGTCGTCGACAACGCGTTCCATTACCTCTGGGGCGGCGGCTACGTGATGGAGGCGGCCAAGCGCGGCTACATCGCCTACACCAACTGCACGGCCGCGCTGGCCGAGGTGGTGCCCTTTGGTGGCAAGTTCCCCACCCTCGGCACCAATCCGCACAGCTGGGGTTTTCCCACGACCGAGGCGCTCGGTTTTCCGATCGTCGTCGACTGGGCGACGTCGGTCATCGCGATGGGCCGCGTGCAACAGCTCAAGCGCGAGGGCAAGTCGCTGCCACCGATGGCCGCGGTCGACAAGGATGGCAATCCCACCACCGACCCGAACGCCGCCGTCTCGCTGCTTCCGTTCGGCGCCCACAAGGGCTACGGCCTCTCGTTGATCAACGAAATCGTGGCCGGCTTCATCGGCGGTTCGCTGCCGACGTTGCGCAGCCGCTGGGCAGACGACGGCGACAAGCACACCTGCGCGTTCTACTTCCAGGTGATTCATCCGGATGCGATCAGCGGCGGCGCGTTTGCCAAGGGCCGCTCGCAGTCGGAGAACGTGAAAGCGGTGCTCCAGGATGTGCTCGGACACGGCAACGAAAGCTGCATCGTCCCCGGTCAGATCGAAGCCGAATGGGCCAAGAAGTGCGCCGCCGCTGGTGGCCTGCTCTTCTCCAGGGCCGAGATCGAAGCGTTCAACGAAATCGCCGCCGAAGCCGGACAGCCCGCCTGGGACCTCGCCGCGCTGCGTACCGTGCAACCCTGATTCCCCTTTTTCTCTCACCATGAGCCTCAAAATTCGCCCTGCCGCTGAATGCCAGTACAGCCAGATCTCGCTCGGCGAGGTCATGCTGCGCCTCGATCCCGGTGAAGGCCGCGTCCGCACGGCCCGCCACTTCACCGTCTGGGAGGGCGGCGGTGAATACAACACGTCGCGCGGCCTCCGGAAATGCTTCGGCCTCAAGACCGCGGTCTGCACCGCCTTCGTCGACAATGAAGTCGGCCACCTGGTGGAAGACTTCATCATGCAAGGCGGCGTCGCGACCGACTTCATCAAGTGGCGCGAGGACGACGGCATCGGCCGCAGCGTGCGCAACGGATTGAACTTCACCGAGCGCGGCTTCGGCGTCCGCGGCGCGGTCGGCGTCCCGGACCGCGGCAACACCGCCGCCTCCCAGCTCAAGCCGGGCGACTTCGATTGGGATCACATCTTCGGTAAGCTCGGCGTGCGCTGGTTCCATACCGGCGGCATCTTCGCCGCACTGTCCGAGAGCACGGCGGCGCTCACCGTGGAGGCCGTCAAGGCCGCCAACCGGCACGGCACGATCGTGTCCTATGATCTCAACTACCGCCCATCGCTTTGGAAGACCATCGGCGGCCTGAAGAAGGCCCAGGAGGTCAACCGCGAGATCGCCAAGTACGTCGACGTCATGATCGGCAACGAGGAAGACTTCACCGCGTCGCTCGGCTTTGAGGTGAAGGGAGTCGACCACAACATCTCCACGATCGAGACCGACGCGTTCAAGAGCATGATCGAGACCGCGGTGAAGGAGTTCCCGAACTTCAAGGTCGCCGCCACGACACTGCGCCGCGTGATCACCGCGACGAAGAACGACTGGAGCGCGATCCTCTGGCACGACGGCAAGTTCTACGAGAGCCGCAAGTATCCGGAGCTCGAGATCCTCGATCGCGTGGGCGGCGGTGACAGCTTCGCCTCCGGCCTGCAGTTCGGCTTCCTCGAATTCAACGACCCGCAAAAGGCCGTTGAATACGGTGCTGCTCACGGTGCGCTGGCCTCGACGACGCCCGGCGACACGTCGATGGCCACGCGCAAGGAAGTCGAGAAGCAGATCTCCGGTGGCGGCGCCCGCGTCGTCCGCTGAGCCTGCCTTCTTTCACGCCACGCCGCGCCCGCACTGGGCGCGGCTTTTTTTTGCCCGCCGCCGGCCGCTGGCCGCCGGCCGCGCTTGTCACGTATTAAGTGACAAGCGGGCTCGGCCTCGGCCGATAAAGGCGCGGAGCCATTCGGAGCTGCCCGGTACTAAGTCGCATGCCAAAACGCCGGCTGCGCCTCGTTGCCCTCCCTGTGTTGGTCGTGCTGGCGGCCGTGGCCGGTTGTCAGACGGGACCCGTCCGCTCCGCGTCTGCGCCGCCGAAAACCTGGCAGCGGGTGGCGTTGGGATGGTGTGAGGACTATCCCGAGGAGACGCGCACCCTCCAGGCCGCCGAGCGGGATCTGCAACGGGCCAGAGTGTCCGGCGCCCGCGTGCTGCGCATTGCCTTTGGCTGGGACGCGATGGAACCGGAACGCGGGGTCTACGACTGGAGTTTCTGGGACCAGTTCGTGCCGATCGCGGTGGAGCGGCATGGGCTGCGATTGATCCCGTACGTGTGTTACACGCCGCAGTGGGCTGCGCAGGATGGCGGCGAGAACTTCTGGCGCAGCCCGCCCCGCGACCCGGAGGATTTTCGAAGGTTTGTCGCTGCCCTCACGGCGCGCTACGGCCGCTGGATCGACTCGTGGGAATTGTGGAACGAGCCCGACAATCCCGCCTATTGGACCGGTGATACGGAGGAATTCGCCGCGCTGGTGCGCGCGGGCAGCGACGGCGTGCGACAAGGTGATCCCGATGCAGAGGTCGTGCTGGGCGGACTCGCCTGGAATCTGTCGTTCCTGCGCGACCTTCTGGAGGATCATGCGATCGCACCCGCGATCGATGTGGTGAACGTGCACAGCTACTTCGAAACGTGGCACGCCGACGCGATCGAGACCCTGCCGAACTACCTCTCGGAGGCCGCGGAGATCATTGCCGCGCATGGTGAAGGTGAGCCGCTCTGGATGGCGGAAGTCGGCTACAGTTCCCGCGGCAACTCGGCCCAAACCTCGGAAGTGTATCGGCCCAATTATGACACGGAACACACCATGGAGGCCCAGGCGTCCGCCTTGGCGCGCACGCTTGTGGTGGCGCTGGCGACCGAACGGCTGTCGTTGCTCGCGTGGTACAGGATCAACGACCTGCCGCCGTCGCAGGAGGTCATCGGCGACGACAACAATCTCCATCTCGGGCTCTTCGACGTGACTGGCCGCCCCAAACCCGCGCTGGAGACCTATCGCCGACTGACGAGGTTGTTCGAGCAACCGTTTCGAGTGAACCCAGCACTCGTGAGCATCCTCAACTCGCCCGAAGTCCCGGTGGATTATCGAGCCTTTGAACTGGTCGACGGTCGGGCCTTGGTCGCGGTCTGGCTGCCGGCGACCGACAGCCCCACGCGCACCGGGCCTGAATCCGACCCGCGGCACGCCACGCTTCGTCTGCGTGTTCATCGGCCCCGCGCGCAGCTTCTGGAAGCGGCGTATGCCCCCGCCCGCTCCACGATCTCCGCGCGGTCACACGGAAGCGCTCACGCGCTGGACATTGATGTCCCTCTCCACGGCGGCGACGTGGCACTGCTGTTGATTCGCTGAATCACGTCAACCGGATGGGACCGCGCCCACGGCACCGACTCGCGCCGTGGTAGGCTGGAAGCGAAAGACTTGTTCGGCCCGCACGATGGTCGGGCGACCGCGGCAGGTCGGCGGCTCAAATTGCCACTGCTTCACCGCGGAGATGGCGAGGGTGGCCAGCAACGGATGCGCCGAGGCTTCCGGAAACGGGACCCGGACTTTTCCTTCCTGATCGATGAAGTAGTGCACACGCACAGTGCCTGTGCCCCCCCGCTCAGCCATCTGGTGCGAATACGCCGGACTGACCGTGCGAACCGGTTGCGGCGGTCGATCCAACTCCGCGGGCGGACACGGACGAAACACCAATTCACGATTCTCAAGGTCAGACTGTGTGCCGAGTTGCCGGACCAGGACCACCACCCCGCGAGTCTCGAAGCGCAAAGACAAATCGATCGTATGAATCGCATCGCCCGGCTCAAAACGCCAGCCGCTGACGGCCCGTTCGGTCGCGCGGGCGAATTCACGATGAGTGTACGCGGTGATCAACCAGTCGCTGACCAAACCATCCGGCCGCACTTCGAACACCAGCTCCACCTGGCCTTGCAGTACGCCCGTGTGCAGCAGGCGAATCGGAAAATCCGGCAGATTGAAGCGAATCGGCTGAAGCGCGGTGCCTGTCAGCGTGGCGGACTCCGCCACGAGGTTCGGGGTGGCGGACGCGAGAATCACGGCGAGGCAGATCCGTATCGGCGTTTTCATGACGAACGTGGACACCTCGACCGCCGGGCACCGGGCCAGGCCGTCAGCGATCGAAGCGAGTCAGTCTATCCAGCCATCCCGCTGTGACAACGTCGGCCGGTTTTTCCGCCGCCACGGGTCCGACGCGTAAAGGCGCGCGGCAATCGACGAAGCACTAAACCGCGCTCGCAGCCAGGGTCTTGCAGCCCTTCAGGTCGAGTTTGCCCGTTCCGAGGACGGGGATCTGCGGCACCTTTTTGATGATGCGTGGGATCCACAGGTTGGGCAGGCCGCGTTCGAGCAACTTCTCCCGCAATTCGTCGGGCGCGACATCCATTGTGGTCAGCAGGACCAGCGCCTCACCCTTGCTCGGATCGGGGACGCCCGCGACCGCAATGACATAGCCTTCACTCTGATCGAGGTCCAACGCCTCGATGATCCGCTGCTCCACGGTTCCGTGTGGCACCATCTCGCCGCCGATCTTGGAGAAGCGCGTCAGGCGACCCTCGATGAACAGAAACCCATCGTCGTCAAAGCGCCCGAGGTCGCCGGTGACAAACCAGCCGTCGCGGAACGCCGCCGCCGTTTTCTCCGAATCCTTCAGGTACCCACCGAAGACGTTGGCTCCACGGAACGCCACGATGCCCTGCGCGGTCGCCGCCAGCTCCGCCCCCGTATCGGGATCCAGAATACGCGCGGTCATGCCAGGCAGCATGCGCCCGACAGAGCCAAGGCGTTTGCCGGGCTGCGGCTGCGCCGTCTCGGTCGGCACAGGTGGATCTGGTTGGTTCACGTTCGAGACCGGAGTCGTCTCCGTCAGTCCGTAGCCCTGCATGATCTCGATATGAAACTGGGTGTGGAAGCCCTCGTAGAGGTCCATCGGCATCTTCTCCGCACCGGAGACGACCAGGTCGAGGGAGCGCAAGTCCGCCGATTCCGCCCGCTTGAGGAATGGCCGCAGGAACGTCGGCGCACCCACCAGCACGGTGCCCTCCTCCTCGCGGATCGCATCCACAATCCGGCGGGTATCCAACGGACTCGGCACCGAGATCACGCGGCAACCCCGCAGCATGGGGTACCAGAGCGTCACCGTGAATCCGAAGGAATGGAAGATCGGCAGACAGGCGATGATCGACGCCGTATCCGGCAGGATCGAGAGCGAGGAAATCTGCCAGCAGTTCGCGAGGATGTTGCGATGCGTCAGCACCACACCCTTCGGTTCGCCCGAACTGCCGCTGGTGAACAAGAGGCCGGCCTCCTCACGATCGCCGCGACGCGGCAGCCGCAGCAGGTTGGCGAGCCATTGATTGGGCAGCAGCCACGCCGCGAGCAACCAGGGCAACACCGCCCGTTTGCCGCCCATCTCCGTCATGACCCGGCGCAGGTCGAGCGTCTTCTCCGGCCACGGGAAGTCCTTCACCTTCTCGCGCACGGCGTCGGCTGACAACACCGTCGAGATCTCGCCCAGGCGCAGGCTCGCTTCAATCGCGGCACGTCCGGCGGTGAAGTTGAGGTTCACGGGAATCTTGCCTGCGCAAACCACCGCCAGGTTCGCGATGGTCGCTCCCGCACCCGGCGGCAGTACGATCCCGACGCGCCGCTCGGGCACGGTTCGCTGGATGTGGCGCGCCAGGGCCGCCGCCGCGGCGAGCAGTTGCCCGGCCTTGAGCGGCCGGCGGTCTGCCGTGCGATCGATAAACTCAACCCGGCCCGGCCGCCGTGCGAGCGCGCGCACGATCTCGCGGCCGAGATGGCGTTTGAGCTGCGGCCGCTCCTCGAAGGCCGCGCAGCCGAGATCCAGCAACTCTTGGCGAACGCGCGCGGCATCAGCCTGCTCCGGCGGGATCGGTTTTCCCCAAGCCACAAAGACGTGGGTCCGCTTCAATCGCGGCGACTTGAACAGATACCGATTGCCCGAGAACGAGAAGATCGAGCCCCAGAGCCCATCGTGCGCCACCGGCACGACCGGCACGCCGGCCTTGCGCGCCATCAGTTCGTAACCGCGCTGCAGCTTCATCAGCTGACCGGTGCGGGAAATCGCACCTTCCGGGAAAAGGCACACCAGATCCCCGCGGCGCAGGGCCTCCACCACCCGCCGCGTGGTCGTCAGAGCGTTCTCGGGAGAGACCGGAATGGTGCCCGACAGGCGGTACCAGAGGCGAAAAAAGGCGCTGTGCTGCGCCAGCGACTCGTGTCCGACGAAACGCAGCGGACGCGGGCAGGCCAGTTGCAGCGCGACGACATCGACGTACGACAGGTGGTTCGCCAGGATGAGGGCGCCGCCGGCCGGTAATTGCTCCGCGCCGCGCGATCGCACGGCGTAGAGGCAGCGTGCGATCCCGACCGCAATCTTCTCAATCCACCAAGGCAGCGTCGACCGGTGAAAGGCTGGAGAAGCGGACGCGCTCATGCAGTGCCTTCATCGGATGCGGCCGCAGCCAAGTTTCAACCCTTTCCCTCGCTTGGCTCTGAAGCCGGGTCCTCAGTGATCCAGCGCCGAAAGCGGTGATAGGAGAACCCGATCCACAACAAAACGACGCCGAGCGCCGCAAAAGCGAGGATCCGATGCAGCGTGGATTGCAAGTCGACCACGAACACGCGGGGGATGCAGAGCAGCAGCGCCAGCAGGCCCAGCAGCCGGTGCGGCTGCGAACGGCCCACGAGCCCCAGCGCAAACCAGACCAGGGCGCCCAATCCCCACAGCATGGTGATGAAGGGCTCCACCGCCCCCTCCTGCCAGACGGCGACCGCAAAAAAGAGCGCCAATCCCGCACTCGCGGATACGGACGTGCCGACCAGCCGCGCGGTGCGCTCCCAAGGCAGCGCGAACGGCAGCAGTCCGCCAGCCACCGCAACCGCCACCGCGGCCCAAGCGTCCTCGTTCCACGTCCGATCGCTACCGGACAGGCCATGAACAGCGGCGGCGGCCGCGACCGCCAGCAAGGCCCGCGTAACCTGCACCAGCGGACGGATCCGCCAGCGCGCCAAGGCGCCGGTTGCGACGGTCAACGCAACCAAGGCCCAGGTTTGCGTCGCACCGTCCAACGTGAACGTCAGGCCGACCACCGCCAGAGCCGCGGCCAGCCACGCCTGCGTGGTCAGAGTCGCATCGACACGCAGACCGCGCAGCCGGCTGGGCTCAAGCAGGGCCGGCCACGCGCCCCAGGCGAGCACGGGTATCCACGCGAGCACCACGGTGCCCGCCACCCACGGCGCCGGCCACTCCGCTCCCGGACCCAAGAGCAAGACCAGCACCCATCCCCAGAGAGCCCAGGCGGCGCCACGAAAGGCACCGACCCACGACACGTTGAACAAGCCAAGGGCCAGCAGCGCCAAGGTTGACGGCAGGACAATCCCGCTGTCACCGGCCAGCCCCTCCAGAATCGCACAAACGAGCCAGACGAGCCCGACGGTGACGATGGTCCGTTGCGGCCACGGCAGGGCGCATTCCAAGGCGAACTGCGCCGCGCCACGGGCCGAACGAGCCAGGATCGCCAAACCCACCCATATCCAGAGCCCGCCGCCGAAGCCGTACACCGCCTCCTTCGGCAGATCCGCTTTGACGAAGGTCACCAGACCAACGACCAACGCCCACGTGGCCAACCAGAGCCAGCGGCGGTGGGGCCGAAACCCCGCAGCGCACGCGAGTCCGGTGGCCACCAGCACCACGAAGGCGACACCCCACTCGGCATTCAGCAGCCGCACGGTGGCGATGGTGCCCGTCAGGATCGCCGCAGCTGCCGCGAGCCAACTGCCGACGACGAGACGGACCGACGCGTTGCCCGCCTCCCGGTCGACCCGCCGACCTAACCCGAACGCGGCAAAGAGCGTGGGCAGCAGAACGACCCACGCGTTCCCCACCCCGGATGTGCGCTCCACACCCCCGAGTTGCAGCCAGTACGCGACGTGCGCCAATCCCAGCACGATCCCGCCGGCCAGCGCGGGCGCGCGTTGCCGCCAAGCCACCGCCACCCCGACCAGAATCGCGGCGCCCACCACCAGACGCATCGGCAGCCACACCAGCGGCGTTAGCTGAATGGCCGTGGCTACCACGAGGCACCCGCCCACCACCGCTCCCAACGTGACGGCGGTCGTCGCCAACTCTGGCCGCGCCTGCCGGACACTGCGTCCCGCCTCAAGCAGCCAGGCCACCGCGCCCGCGATGTACAGGGCCGCCATTGCCGCCTCGAGCGACCCCTGGGCGCGCGGAGCGCTTTGGAGGGAGTCCAAGGTGTACCAGAAACTCGCCACCCAAACGAGGGTCGCCGCGGCGCCGAGGGTCTGCGATCGCACGCGCCGGTTCGCCACGAGCATCACCCACGCTTGCACAAGCAACGCGATCTCCGTCGTTCGGCCGTCGGTCCAGGAGATCACGGCCAGCGTGACGGCGCCCGAGCATTTGGCGATCAACACCGCGCCAACCACATCACCCAGCCCAGCGACAACCCGCCGACGCCACGCCGCCAACCCAAGCACCACCGCGGCCGCCACGTAGAACGTGTCGAGCGACGCGGGGAAACCCACCACCGCGGTCAACCAGCCGGCAGCCACCGCGGCGGAGCTGCTGGTGTTTTGAAACCAGATCGTTTCCCGAACCGCCGGCGGAAACCGGTGACCGGCGGGATCGTCGCGCCAGAAAAAGAGTGCGTAACCCATGACCACCAGAATCCAACTCCAGGCTGGCACCAAAGGCGTGGTGGCAAAGCCGAGCCCACCCACGATCGCCCCGTACACGGCCCAATAACCGAACAACGCCACGATCGACGGCGCCGACCAACCGAGCGCGCGACACCAAACGACCGCGGTGCCCGCCAGGGCGAGAGCGGCTCCGGCCGCGAGCAACTGCAGCCCGCCCGCCAGTGAAAACCCGGCGGCCACGAAACCGAGCAGCACCGCCACCGTCGCTTCAACCGGCGCACGGCGCCGCCAGGCGCTGAGTCCGATCCACACGGCCGCCGCGAGCTGCCACGCCACGGCGGCGCTACGCGAATCGAGCACCTTCACGGCCGGCACGGTGTAGGCCGCGAGCGCCGTAAAGAAGATCAGTGCCTGTCCACCGGCGAATACCACCTGCCCAAACCGCGGCGTGCGCCGCTCGATCCACCAGCCAAAGACCGTGACGGCGACCGCGACCGCGGCGAGTTCCACCAGCTTGATCCACGGCGGCGTGCCCACCGACAGGTACACGCCAAAAAACACGACGCCGATGACGGCGAACAGCGTGCCGAGCCGCGTCGCCCACCAGGCACCGAGCCGCACCTCGGCGTTCGCCTCATCACTCGGCGGCCACAGATGCAGCCGCTCCAGCGTGCGGCGGAGCGGCGACGGAGGTGGCGGGCCACTGACGTCCTCCCCCCCTTCGCCGTCAGACGGCGCTGCGGCCGCGGTGTCATGGGCAACGCTCTGACCTGACGCCGGCAATGGCGGAGGCTCGGCGCGCACCGATGACTCGAACAGCACCGGCTCGGGGCTCGGCGAAGCTGCTGGGCTCGGCACCGGTTCGGCGGTCGGTCGCGGCGGCGCGACCAGCACGGGGACCGGCTCCTCGGCCGCTGGGGCAGATTGGAAGGGCGCCGGCGTAGTGGGGGCTGCAGGCGCTTGCAGTTGCGCCTCAAGTGCGAGCACGACCTGGCGCGTTTCGTCCAACTCGCGAGCGAGCCAGGCGAGTCGTTGTTTTACCTGCTCGAGTTCATCCGATGGGACCATGGGTGGGGATCATGCACGCCGGTGTCTCTTCCCTCCGGCCGAGACCGCGAATGGCGCGGAGATCTTCCGCCAACGCAGCGAAGCCGGGAAAATCATTCTCCAATCGCCGCAGGTCGCGCGCCTGCCGACGCGCTTCGCGGACGGCGCACTCCGTCTCATGCGCCAGGGACGGTCGATCCGTGCCGTACACGTGCCACTTCAATTCCGCCCGAGTGTACGGCGGACGCTGGCGTTCCTGTCCGTCAACCCAGGCCTGCTCCGACACCAGCGGTTCACGCCCGCATAGGTACCACCCCTCCACCGCCGGGACAGCCAGGCCAATGGCCCGCAACACCCGCGCCCGACCGCGCGCGGGCGGAAGATTCTTGGTCGCTTTCCGAAACGCCGCCCGCATCTGGCAGAGCCGGCAACGCGGGTGAAACGCCCCGCCCACATCGTGGCTCACGTCGTGCACCACCGAGTCGTCGCTGTCGGCCACCACGACCAACGCCTCCGCATCGGTGTTAAAATGCAGGTGACGCACAATGGCGGGCAGCACCTGCAGCACGTTCGGCCAGCCGCGCGCGCGCAACGTCGGGCGGATCCGCTCCACCGGTTCACGCGCCACCGCTTCGACCAGGATCTCGATCGCTGCCTCATCCGCGGGCGATTCGCTGAGCAGCGCCAATCTCATACCGAAAACCGGACCAACTGGGGTTCCGACGCCAGCACAGCCAGGGACGTCCCGCCACCACTGTTTAGAATGAGGAGACCGGCTCGTTCCGTCATCGTTCGTCCGGAACACCGCCGAGCACCCCAGCATACCAAAGATCTCCCAACGCCCCGTCGCCAATCGCCTGCAGGACATCCGGACGATCCGACAATCGCTGCAGCGTGGCCGCCCGGCCGTGCTTCTCCGCAATCACGATCTCCTCCGGGTGATCCCGGAATTGGTCGAGCAGGTACGGTGAATGGGTGGTGACAATCACCTGCACCGGCTGGCGGTTCACGCCCTGCGCCGCCGGGTAGGAAAGCCGGTACAGCAGGTCGCGCACTTCGCGCAGCAGTCGCGGATGCACGCCCCGATCCACTTCCTCGATACAGAGCAACGGCGGCGGCGCGGGATCGTGCGCCAAAGCCGCCAGGGCTATGATGTAGAGAGAACCCTGCGAGAGGTTCTCCGCGTGCACGAGCACGCCTTCGTCCGCCAATCGCAAGGCCACCTCCACCGTGCCGCCATCGCGCGTGATCAGCTCCAGTTCGTCGAATTCGGGCAGCAGTCGCAGCACCGTTTCGCGGACGCCCGCAAACGCCTCCGGCGCCGTCTCGCGCCAGCGTGCCAGCACGGCGGCGACATTGCCACCGTTGGAGCCAAGCACCTGGTCGTCATGACGCGGCGCCGGCAACGCCATCGCGTAATGATCGAATAAATACGCCCGGATCCCGAGCAGCGCCGTGCGCACGCCCGCCCAGTCCGCCGCGTCCTCCGCTGCACCGAGCGGTGACACCTCGAGGGCGTCACATTGACCGTCGTGCACACAGCTCATCACCGCCACGAGTTTTTCGTGCGGGGCCGCGAAGCGAAAGGTGACCTCCGCTCCCGCCTGGTTCGCGGGAGCAGCGCTCGACGGGGCTTTCAGCGGCAGGCGGGCCAGTGTGCGCAGCCGCAGGAGCGCCTGGATCAGGCTGCTTTTCCCCGACCCGTTGGGGCCAATGATCACATTCAGCGGGGCCAGGGTGAGCTGCGCGCTGCGCAGGGCCTTGAAATTGCGGAAGGCGACCGAAGCGATCACGGCCGCACAATGGTAGGTCCGGCGCGCCGGGGCGAGCCGTTATTCCTACGGCCTCGGGCGTTTGCGCTTCAGCCGCCGGCCCCACGGCACGTGCTCAGGGCGCTGGCGCTGGAGCCGGCTCAGCGGACGGTGCCGGGTCGCTGCGGAACGAGGTCAACGCGCGGGTCAAAAGCGCCTGTAACCGGGGCACGCTGATGTTGTAGAGCGTCCCTTCCAGCGAGAAGTCCTCGACCATCGGGGTGTAGCCGAGCTTGTCCGCCTCGGCACTGAGCAGGCGGAGCGTGCGCAACTGTTCCGCCACGGTACCCCGCGCGGCCAATTGCAGCCGCACGTTGAGCGGCGCCTGCCAGAACGGCGTGTTCTCGCGGCTCGCGATCGCCCCGGAACCCAGCAACCGCACCATCGGCGAGATCAGCGAAATATCGCGGATAGCCATTTCGCCATTCGCACCGCGGGCGACTTCGACGTTCAGCTGGTCGAAGTTGAGCGCGCCAATGGCCTGCGCGAAATCCGTCGCCGCCCGCGTGTTCTCCGCCAGACGCTGGGCCCGCGTATCACCGGTCAAGCCGCCGATCAGGCCCGCGACTCCGGCCAGTGCACTTCCCCCGGTTCGGGCGGCTTCGGCGATCCGCACCGGCAGCGCACGCAGCGTTCCGCCGCGGCTGTTCAGCCGCGCTTCCACTTGCGCGCGATCTCCCAGTTGCTCCAGCTCCGCCGCCTGGCCCGCAATCCGACTCGTGAAATCGAAGCGGCCATCGACGGGCGGCGTCGAATTCGGATTCAGGGCACGAAACAGCGGGCCCACATCCACGCCTTGAGCGGTGACATTGGAGTCGAGCGAATAGGATTCGGTGGCGTTCTCCTGGTAGCTGAGCCCGCCCTTCATCTCGATCGTACCACCGGTCCCGAGCGCCGCGGACAGCCCGTTGATCGTCAGGGCTTCCTCCGTGATCGCGATCTCGCCTTCCACGTTGTTGGCGGAAAGCGCGTCGGAATAAACGACGGTGCCGAAAGCCATATTCAGCTTTCCGCGCACGCCACTCCACGGCGGGCCAGACGACGGCTCACTCGGTTCCGCGGTTTCTTCGCCGGCCGCGAACGGCGCGCCGAGAATCTGCAGGTCCTGCACAAACAAATGCTGGCCGGTGAGCCGCGCCTCGATGTGCATCACCTCGTCCACCGGTCGCAGCTGGGCGTTCAGCGTCAGGTCGCTGGCCCGGCCATTCTGCGTCACCTGGATCGGTACGTGCGCTTCGATCCGACCGTCCTCGGTTCGGTCCGCCCGCGCTTTCAAAGAAACGCGCGGCATCGTCTCGCCGTTGGCCACCAAGCCGTTCAACAGAAACTCGGCCGCCAATTCCACCTGCTGGCCCAACGCCACAATCGCATCGCCGGACACGGAGCCCGCTTGAACCATCCGGTACGGCTCCATCACCGGCTGCGGCAAGGCTCCGGCGAGATCCACGTTGAAGCGAGTCGTCGCCACGAGCGCCGCGCCCGGTGCCAGCGCCTGCCCCGCCCGACTCTCAAATGTCAGCCAGCGCACGGTGCCGGATTGCAGATGACCATTCTCGATCCGCCCCTGCCAGCCGGAGGGCACGTATTCACCGGACACCGACATCCCCAGGTCGACGCCCTGCAGCAGGGGCCCGTCCGGGGAGGAAACGGAGAGTCCACCCGACCGCAGCGGGGTCGTGGAACGAAGAACAAAACCTCCGTCGCGGGCCGCCGCGCGCCAGCTGCCCTGCAAGGGGCCACCGGTGATCGTGTAGCCTTCGACGAACGGCTGAGCCCACTCAAGCGGGAGCCCACGCAGTTGCAGGTCGAGCAACTCCGTATCCGGATCGGCGACGCGCAACTCCCCGGTCGCCGTGTTGAACTCGAGGCCTTGCAGCGCCTCGACTTCGATGACCGGGCGCGCGCCCGACAGCACCAGTCGGAGTTGGGTCACCCGAAGATCATCACCGGCTTTGCGGGCGTCGAAATTGGTCGTCGCGGTGAGTTCACCAATGGACTGAAGCTCGGGTTGCAGTGTCTCCAGGCGGGCAATTCGGACCTGCAAAGCTCCGGCAAGCCCGGCGCTGTTGTCGGAGCCGGAGAACTCCACCTGTCCTTCGCCCGTGGCCTGGAACTGCGGCAGCGGCATTCCGAGCATGAAGGGTGCGACGTCGCCGTCGTTAATCGCGATGCGCCACTGGCCGGCGAGTTCCGACGAGCCGGGTGTCACCGGCCGAGCCTGAAGATCGAGCAGCGTCTTGTCGTTCGTGCGCAGCTGGAGCGAGTACATCCCGCCCTCGGCTCCAGAGCCTGCCGCGGCATCGACGCGCAATTGCGTCGCTTGCGGCAACTGGCCGCCGCTCGCATCGACGCTGGAGACGGACTCCACGCGCGCGAACCGCCGCGGATCTCGCAGTCGCGCCGTGATCTGGGAGTCCAATTGCAGACGCCCCACCGGCACTTCCGGGTCTTGCAGCTGCGTATCGGCCGTCACGTGAAATTTGCCGTCCTGACCGGGGCTCAAGCCGCCGCCCGTGATCGTCACCTGCGCGCGACCGGGCGAACCACCGCTCGCGGAGGGGAAGATCACTGTTCCGGCGAGTTCCAGGCCATCAAGCCGGTGGAGGTCCACCGGCAATTCGAGCGCGGCGAGGAGATCCGCGATCGGGAATTCGGTCGCGGTGGCCGGCTGGGTCGCAGGCGTGCCGGTCGCCTGCGCCAGCGGCAGCGGGATCAATCCGGCAAGTTGCCGCGGGCGCGCTGCCGCCGTCCGCACGGGCGCGGTGAGATCCAACGTCCAGCCTTTCGCCACGAGTCGACTGACTTCGATCTGCTCACGAGCCGCTCGTGCCACGGCCATGTCGACGTCGACCGCCGGCAACTGGATGTTCATACCGGAGAGCCGCAGGACCACATCCCGCGCCTGCACATGCTTCAACCCGACGTCCACCCGGCCGATTTCGCCGCTGATATCGGGCTGGGCCGCGAGCGCGCGCCGGGCCGCCCAAGTCTGCACGCCCGAGTTGAAGGCGAGCACGACCAAGAGAATTAGGAGCAGAACGACGACTCCGAGACCGGTAAGGAGCAACCGACGCGGTTTCATGGTGATTGTGGGTAGGACGCCCGCAGCGGCAACTGGTTGCGTAAAAGTTGGCCCCGCCGCCCAGAAGGACAACGAGGCCGTGTTCTACTCAATCGTTTGGCGCACGATCCACATCGCGGCCTTGGAGCACGCAGACGATTAGCGCTCGGCGACGATGACGTCCGTCTGGCCCATCGCGCGGCGGAGCGCTGAGACCGCCACGTTGTAACTGTAGTTCGCCTGCAGTTGGTTGTCGCGCGCATCCGTGAGCGACACCTGGGCGGTTAAAACGTCCAGCTGCGTGGCCGTCCCGGCGCGGTACCGCGCGTTGGCGAGCCGCAAGGCCTCTTCTGCCTGCTCGACCACTCGGCCAGCGGAGCCGACCAGCTCGCTCGCCTCCTGCAAAGAGGACAACGCACGGCGGACCTCGACATCGACCGCCAACGCGGCTTCTGCCTGCAGCAATCGGGCCTGCTCGAGCTGGGAACGAGCTTGTGCGACTCGACCGCGGGTGGACCCGCCGTCCCAGATCGCCCAGTTCGACTCGACGCCGACTGTCCAGCCGTCGACCGAATCGCGGAAACGGTCGGAGAAGTTGTTCTTCCGCAGCATATACCCGCCAACGAGCGACAGGTCCGGTTTGTAGGCCGAGCGGGCGATATCGAGACCCGCTTCGCGGGCTTGTTCCAGCCGCTGCAAACGCTGCAGCTCGGGCCGGGATTCACGCGCCGCGCGCAGCGCCGCGCCGATTTCGTAGCTGACCGGCTGCACGGCGAGGTCGCCGTCAAATTCCGGCACCCGCTGGAGGTTGTGGTCGTTGCGATTGTCGTAGCCGAGCAACTGTCGCAGCTCCTCAATCGCGACACGAAACCCATTGCGCGCCCGGATCAGAGGAGGTTGCGCGTTGGCCAGCTCAACTTCCGCCCGCAGCACGTCGAAATTCGACACCGCGCCGGCCTCGAACCGATTGCGCGCAGTCTGGAGCTGCTCGCGGAGCAGTTGCACGTTCTGCTCCTGCACGCCGATTTGCTCCCGCAGCAGCAGCACTTCGTAGAACTTCGTGCGCACGCGCAGGAGTTCGTCGTTGATGACGGATTGCAGCTCCAGCAGGGAGGCTTCCCGTACCAGCCGCTGGGCCGCGAGCGCAGCGCGCGCACCGCCGCCTGAATACAGCAGCTGACGCGCTTCCAGGCGAATCGACCAGTTCTGGCGATCCCCGTCCGGCGGCGGGGTGCCGGGGGGGTACTGATCCTGGCTCAGCGCTTCATCCGTGAGCCCGTAGGAGGAATTCAACGACAGGTTCGGCAGCACGGAACCGCGGATCTCCGTGATGAGGCCCTCCTGCTCCCGCAGCCGCTCGCGAGCCTGGCGAATCGCGAAGTTGTTCTCCAGCGCGTACTGCACCGCCGTCGCCAGATCGAGACGGTCCGGCACATCCGGCGCCGCCACCAGAACGGGCGCCGCGAACGAGGAGCTGAGGACGGCCAGCACGCGAATCGCGCGCACGGGCCAGTGACGAAAACGGTCGAGCTTCATGAAGGTCACGGGACAACGACTTACTTGGCACCGACCGGTTCAACGGCGGCGATCACCGGCTCACGGTCGCGGATCGGGTGGATCGCATGGCTCTTCTCACGCGCGATCAGCACGTAGAACGCCGGCACCACAAAGAGGGTGAACAGCGAACCGACCGCCATGCCAACGACCAACACCCAGCCGATGCTGTTACGCGCGGCGGCACCGGGGCCAGTCACGAAGATCAACATCAAGTGGCCGAAGACCGTGGCCGCCGAGGTCATGAGAATCGGCCGCAGGCGGGTGGCCGCGGCGCGACGAACGGCCTCGAGCTTGGGAAGCCCCTGCTCCTGGAGGCTGTTCGCGAACTCAACGATCAGGATGCCATTCTTCGCGATCAATCCGACCAAAGTGATCAGACCGATCTGCGAGTAGATGTTGAGGGAGGTCTTCCACAGGAAGATCGGCAGCATCGCCCCCACGAGCGCCAGCGGCACCGAACCGAGCAGGATGATGAACGGATCGCGGAAACTGTTAAACTGCGCCGCCAGGACGAGGAAGATGAGGATCAACGCGAGCACACCGGCCTGCCAGAGCGCATTGCCTTCGAGACGCAGCTGGCGGGACTGGCCGCCGTAGTCGACGGAATAGCCTGGCGGCAGGACTTCCTCCGCCTTCTGCTCCAGCTTTGTCAGGGCTTTGTCGATACTCGGACCCACGCCCGTGATCTTGACGGAGTTCAACTGCTGGAACCGATTCAGCCCGCGGGGCTGCACCGTCTCCTTCAGCGTCGCAATCGTGGACAAGGGAATCAGTTCACCCCGCGGACCACGGACATGGTAGTTGAGCAACTGATCGGGGTTGAGGCGTTCGCCCCGCTCCACCTGCGGAATGACGCGATAGCTGCGCCCCTCGTTCACGAAGCGGTTCACGTAGGCGCCACCGAGCATTGACCCCAGGTCCCGCGCGACGTCGCTCAAATTGAGCCCCATCGCAGCGACCTTGTCGCGATCGATGTCGATCTCCACCTGCGGCAGGTCAAACTTCAGATCGCTGTCGGCGAAGAAGAACGTCGGCATGCCGCCCCCCTCGTTCGCCTCCGTATTGGCGAACAGCACGAGCTGATCGGCAAACTCCAGCATCTCGCGGTGATCCGCCGTGGAACGGATGACGAACTCGATCGGGAACTGTCCGCCTGACGGGAGCGGTTCCGGTGTCGTCACAATGACGTTCATGCCAGGGATCCCCGCCGCCGGCGCCTGCAAGGCCGTCTGGATATCGACCACGCTGCGCTCGCGCTGATTCCAAGGTTTGAGCAGCAAGCCGGCAAAACCCATGTTGCTCATCGTGATCTGGAACGACGTGTCGTACTCGGGCACCGACTCGTACATGGCCTGCACCTGATCCGCGTACTTCACGCTCTGCTCGATCGTCGACGTGGGGGAACCCTGCAGAATCGCAAACACCACGCCTTGGTCCTCCATCGGCGCGAGTTCCCGCTGCGCCATCATCAGGAACGGTCCCAGCAGCAGCGTGAGCATCACCGCCAGCATGAGCACAACCGGCACGCTCCGATAGCGGCGACCGAGCGCCAGGTCGAACACCGCCACCAACAATGCCGGGAAGAGGGTAATCGCCAGGAGCCCGAGGGTGACCGGCAGGAACAGCGAGGAGACCGTCTCCGATCCCTTGGTGAAAAAGGTTACCCCGATCACGACGCTCCAGAGCACGGCAAACAAGACTGACGCGATGAGGAACAGGCGGCCCAGCCCGGCCTTGCTTTCGCGTGGCTCAAGCATGTGGCCAATCAGCCGCTCATACGCGTTGCGCAGACGGTCGAACGTGTGATTCACGAGCCCCGTCAGCCCCTTCTCCTGCCCTTCCGCCGGGCGGAGCAGATACGCGCTCATCATTGGGGAGAGTGTCAGCGCGACGAAGCCGGAAACGGCCACCGCGCCGGCGAGGGTGAAGGCAAACTCACGGAAGAGCGCGCCGGTCAGGCCGCCTTGGAATCCGATCGGTGCATACACCGCCGCGAGCGTGATCGTCATTGAGATCACGGGGCCCACGAGCTCACGCGCGCCGAGAATGGCCGCATGGATCGGATGCTGACCCTCGCGGATGTGTCGTTCGACGTTCTCGACGACGACGATTGCGTCGTCGACGACGATACCGACGGCAAGCACGATGGCGAGAAGGGTCAGCAGGTTGATGGTGAACCCAAACACCAGCATCAGGAACAACGCGCCCACCAGGGAGAGCGGCATTGCCACGATCGGGATCATCACGGACCGGATCGAGCCCATGAAGACGAAGATGACGATCATCACGATCAGCAGCGTCTCGACCAGCGTGCGCAGGATCTCGTGCAACGCGTTCTCGATGTATTCGGTCGCGTCATACGCGATGCGCGCATTCAAGCCGGTGGGCAGTCCGCGCTGCACCTCCGGGAACACGTCCCGGACGCGCTTGATCACCTCGATCGTACTCTCCGTCGGCAGCACCCAGATGCCCATGAAGGTGGCGGTCTGTCCGCCGAAACGAACCTCCTGGTCGTAACTCTCGGCGCCGAGTTCAACGTCGGCGACGTCGGAGAGACGCACGATCGTGCCGTTGCGCTCGGCCACGACCATCTGCCGGAATTCCTCCACGTTGCGCAGGTCGGTGTTCGCCACGAGGCTGATCTGGAGCATCGATCCCTTGGTGGTGCCGACCGCCGCCAGCGCGTTGTTGGTCACCAAGGCCTGGCGGACCTCGGCCGGGCTCAGACCCCGCGCCGCGAGTTCGTCCGGCTTCATCCAGACGCGCATCGCGAACACGCGGCCGCCCAGCACGTCCGCGCGCTGGACGCCCTTCACGGACGCCAGGCGCGGCTGCACCATGCGGTTCAGGTAGTCGGTGATCTGGTTCTGATCGAGCGTGTCCGAATAGAAACTCAGGTACATCGAGGCGAACTGGTTGTCGCTCGATTCGACGCTGATCGTCGGCGACTCGGCCTCGGGCGGCAGTTCATTGCGCACCTGGTCGATCTTGGCGCTGATCTGCGCCAGGGCGGCATTGGTATCGTAGTTAAGCCGGAGATACACTCGGATCGTGCTCATCCCGGCGAAGCTCTCCGACTCGATGTAATCGATGCCGTCGGCGCTGGAGATGACGCGCTCCAACTGGGTCGTGATGTAGCCGCGCACGGTATCGGCGCTGGCGCCGAAATAGATCGTCGAGACGTTCACGACGGCGCTGTCGCTCCGCGGGAACTGGCGGGTGTTGAGCTGGAAATAGGACACGACACCCACCACGAGGATCGCGATATTCACGACCAGCGCGATGACGGGTTTGCGGACAAAAAGGTCGGTAAAGCTGCGGTTAAGCATGATCAGCAGCGCGCGAAGGCGCGTTGACGGTGTTCAGGACGAGCGGCCAAGACCGGCTCAGGTGTTGGCGGGCCGCGGAGCCGCCTCTGCGTTGGGCTGTACGGTGTTGTTGATCTGCACCGGAGCTGCGTTACGGAGCTTGAAGATGCCGGAGGTGGCGACCTGCTGGCCGGGCTGCACGCCTTCGGTGATCGCGATCAGGTCACCCCGGGTCGGGCCGAGCTTGACCGGCTGCTGCCGCGCACCGAGGTACTCTTTGCCATCGGGGCCCGTCATCGTCTCGATGACGTAGACAGAATTTCCATACGGCGCGTAGGCGATGGCCGTCGCCGGAACGACCACCACGGGATCCTTCTCGGGCATGATGATCTCAACGTGAGCAAACATGCCGGCGCGGAGGAGCTCCTGCGGGTTGGGCAACGTCGCCTGCACGGCGAGGTTGCGGGTGACGGGGTCGACCTCGGGATTGATCGCGCTGATCTGGGCGGCGAAGTCGCGCCCCGGGAATGCGTCGATCTGCACGTGCACCGTCTGGCCGATCGCCAGGCGTGGCAGCTGCCGCTGGGGCACCGTGAAGTTCACGTACACCGGGTCGAGCTGCTGCAGCGGCAGGAGGGCGGTGCCGCGTGAAACGTACTGCCCGAGATTCACCGCACGGATACCCACGCGGCCGGAGAACGGCGCGCGGACCCGCTTCTTGTCGATTGCCGCCTGAATGGCAGCCACTTCGGCGGTTGCCTGGTCGAACTGTGCGCTCGCGGCATCAAACTCGGCTTGGCTGATCGTCTCGTTGCGGCGGAGTTCAGACGAACGGTCGCGCTGCAACTTCGCCAGCTCGGCGCGCGCCCGGGCGGCGGCGAGTTGAGCCTGCTCCACGGCGGTGTCGATCTCGAGCAGGAGGTCGCCTTCCTTCACCAAGGCCCCGTTTTCCACGGCGATGCGCACGACGGTGCCCTCGGATTCCGCCGTCAACAGCACGCCCTGCACTGGAGCGAGCGTGCCGATCGCGCGCAGGTGCGGGTGCCATTCATCCTGGCGCGCTTCTGCCGTCGTCACCGCGCTCGGCGGTGGCGTGTGGCTCACCGAGGACGCCTCCTTGATCTGGTCGGCTTTGACCATGCCGAGAATCACGGCCAGTGCGAGGAACCCACCGAGGGCGAGCAGGAATTTCTTAACCATAACAAACCTGGGTTGCAGTTAAAAGTCGTGGATCAGCTGCTGAAGCGGCTACTTGGCGCATAACGGCTGGTCACCCGAGCCCGTCGAGAGGGCCGCCGCTTTTTGCGCCACTTTTTCGAGCAGTTGCACGAGCGCGCGCCGCTCGGCTTCGCCCAACTCTCCGATCACCGCGGAGATCATTCGAAAGTAACCTGGCAGCATGCCGCGAAGAAACGCGTCCGCCTTCGGCGTCGGCCGGACCGTCATCATTCGCCGATCATTGGCGTCCGGCTCACGTTTCACGTAGCCGTCTTTTTCCAGCGTATCGATGAGGCCGGTCATGGTGGCGCGGGTGACGCCTGCTCTCTCCGCCAACTCGGCGGGGCTGCACCAGCCGCTTTTCTCCGGCTCGCAGCAGCCGGCGCCCGCGCGCATCAGCAGCATCAAAACCGTGAACCGGCCCTGTGACACGCTGTGCTGGGCCAGATACGCCTGCTGCAAACGCGACAGCTCATCGCCAGTCCTTAAGAGTTGCAGGAAGACTTCACAGGCCGCCGGATCCAGGTCAGGCAGCCGCTGCGCTGCCTGTTGAAGGCACTCGTAGCGAGGAAGGTCCTTGATGAGCAGGATCGCCATGAAACAGGAGCTCAGCGAACAGTGAGGAGGCTGATAGTTAGGAGGCTAACCAATGGGATCAAGCCGGTTTTTCCAAAGTTTTTACCGGGCGCAGCCAAAAAAAAGGGAGGCCCGAAGGCCTCCCTTCCCGATCAGAACCAATACTGAAGACCGGGAAAACCGCGAAAGTGACGTGTCAGGGGCGAGCGCCGCTGCACGGCCCTACCCTCGGGCAAACCGCCCCGGGTCACAAGCGAAAGTAATTCACAATTCGCGAGCCGCCGCGACAACCGCGTCAGGGGTGATTCCGAGCTCCTTCATCGCCGTGTTCCCCGGCGCGCTGAGTCCGAAGCGATTGATGCCAAGCGTCTTCCCGTCAAGTCCGACGAACTGTGACCACAGGCCAGTGACACCGGCTTCAATCGACACCCGTTTGCGACAAGCAGACGGCAGAACCTCTTCGCGGTACTCGGCGGACTGCCGAAGGAAACGCTCGAAGCACGGAAGGGAAACCACCCGGGTGGATGCGCCGAGGATCTTCGCCGCGGCGACCGCGTGCTGAAGCTCGCTGCCAGCAGCAAGCAGGATGTGCGTCAACGGCTCGGTCTCGCGAATCGCGATATAGCCGCCCTTGAGCACACCTCCGCGCCGGGCATCGACCGGGATCTCGTTCAGCATCGGCACCGCTTGCCGGGTCAGCGCGAGCAGCGTGGGACCGTCCCGACGCTCGACCGCAGCGGCGAACGCGCCGGCGACTTCCTCCGGATCCGCGGGACGGATCACGTCGAGGTTCGGGATCACGCGCAGACCGGAAACCGTCTCCACCGGTTGGTGCGTCGGGCCATCCTCGCCCACTCCGATCGAATCGTGCGTGTAGATATAGATGACCGGGAGCTTCGAGAGCGCGGCCAAACGCATCGAGGGACGCGAGTAGTCCGCGAACACGAGGAAGGTCGCGCACGAGGTGCGGAAGAGCCCATCGTAAGCGATGCCGTTATTGATGGCGGCCATGCCATGTTCACGGATGCCGTAGCGGATGTTGCGACCCCCGCGGTTTGACGGGTCGAAATCCTGGTCCGTGGCGATATAGTTCAACGTCGAGCCATGCAGGTCAGCGCTGCCCGAGATCAGCAACGGAAGCTGCGCCGCCACCGGCTGCAGCACATCACGGCCCGCAGCGCGCGTCGCGAGTTTGGCGTCCGCCGGGAACTGCGGCACGGCGGCGAGCAGAGCCGCCACGTCCACCGCGTGGTCCCGCGAGGCCAGCAGCTCCGCCTTCTCCGGATTCGCTTCAGCCCAAGCCTTGTAGAGCTTCTGCCACTTGTTGTAAGCGCGAGAGAGGCGCTTCTGGTGCTCGGCGAAATAGGCGCGAACTTCCTCGCTGACAAAGAAGTGCTGGTCAGCAGGCAGTCCGAGTCCGGCGCGAGCAGCATCGGCAAACTTCGCCCCGCCCTCACCGTGGCCCTTGGACGTGCCCTGGACCTCGGCGATGCCTTTTCCGATGATCGTCTTGGCGATGATCAACTGCGGCTTCCCGGACGTGGCGCGCTTGGCGCGGTTGATCGCCTTCAGGATCGCCTCGAGATCGTGTCCGTCTGCCAGCGTCTGCACGTCCCAGCCGATCGCCTTGAACCGGGCCGCGGCGTTCTCGCTTTGGGTCTTGTTCGCCATCGCGTCCAAGGTGACGTCGTTGGCATCGTAGATCAGAATCAGGTTATCCAGCTTCTGGTGGCCGGCGAACGCCACGGCCTCCATCGCGACACCTTCCTGCATGCAGCCGTCGCCGGCGAGGCAGAAGACATGGTAGTCGAAGAGGCGATGTGCTTCCGTGTTGAAGCGCGCTTCCGCCATCTTGCCCGCGAGCGCCATACCCACGGCATTGCCCACGCCCTGGCCCAGCGGACCGGTGGTGGATTCGACCCCCGGCGTTTCGTGAAATTCCGGGTGCCCCGGCGTCTTGGAGTGCAGTTGGCGGAAGTTCTTCACCTCCTCCAGTGAGAGATCGTAGCCGCTCAGGTGGAGCCAGGCATACAGGAACATGGAACCATGGCCGGCCGAGAGGACAAAACGATCGCGGTTCAACCAACGCGGATCCGCGGGGTGATGCGCCAGGGCGTGGCCGTACAAGACGGCGCCAATTTCAGCCGCTCCCAACGGCAGGCCCAAGTGCCCGGAGGAGCACTTGTGGACAGCATCGATGGCCAAACCGCGAGCTTGGGCCGCCGCTTGGGCGAGAATCTGGGTGTTCAACTTCATGGTCTAAGCGGATAAAGTGAGAGGGGCTCCGGAAACGGGACAAAGGCTGACAGCACTCCGCCGAAAGGGCGGGCGCAACGCAGAACCTTTGAACGGGCGCAAAAAAAGGCGAACCCTTCGAGGTTCGCCTTGGTAAACGTTTAGACTAGGTCGGAAGCGTCAGGACGCATCAGCCGAAGCGGCCTCGTAGCGCTTGGCCTTCACGGCCATGGCGGCCTTACCCTTGCGGGTACGCAAGTAGTACAGGCGGGCGCGCATCGGCACGGACTCGCGCTCCACTTCCACCTTCTCGATGTTGGGCGAGTGGATCGGAAACACGCGCTCCACACCTTCGCCGTAGCTGATGCGGCGGACCGTGAAGGTCTCATGGATCCCGTGTCCCTTCCGGGCGATCACCACACCCGCAAACATCTGGATGCGCTCCTTATCGCCTTCGCGCACCTTCGTGTGAACGCGCACGCCATCGCCGACCTTGAAGGTAGGCTGGTCCTGCTTCAATTGAGCGGCGGTGATTTCGTTGATGATGGGATTCATGACGGTGGATTCTCGAGTAAATCGGGACGGACTTGCCGGGTTTTCTCCATACGCCGCGCCAGACGCCACTTCTCGATTTCGCCGTGGTTTCCCGAAAGCAGCACCTTCGGCACGGACATGCCCCGAAATTCGGCGGGACGCGTGTATTGAGGAAAGTCGAGCAGACTTCCGGTAAAGGATTCGTGCGTCAATGAATTTTCCTCCCCCAGCACACCAGGGATGAAGCGGGCCATCGCGTCGATGATCACGGCCGCCGGTAAAGTACCATTGGTCAGCACGTAATCTCCAATGCTGAGCTCCTGATCGATCACCGAATCGCGGATCCGTTGGTCGATCCCTTCGTAGTGTCCGCTGAGCAGAATGACGTGCTCCAGCCCGGCCAACTCCTGCGCCACCTGGGTCGTGAAGCGATGACCGTCCGGCGTGAGGTAAATCCGCCGGCAGCTGGGTGTCTGAAGTTGTTCGATTGCGGCGAAGACCGGCTCCGGTTTCAGCACCATGCCGGCTCCACCACCAAATGGACGGTCGTCCGCGGTCCGGTGCTTGTCCGTGGTCCACTGGCGCAGGTCATGAACCCGGACCGACAACCGACCTGACTCGATCCCTTTGCCCAGAATGCTCTCGGCCAGAAACCCGTCCAGCATACGCGGGAACAAGGTCAGGACATCGATGTGAAGCGGCATGGAATGGGGCGACGGAATTCAACCACGTGGAGTTGGGTCCAAAAACAAAAAAACCCCGGACGAAGTCCGAGGTTTGCTACGGGCGCAGGCGCCTCAGGCGGCTGCGGGTCGGAAGCGCTTCAGGCGCTGGCTTCCGCGGTCGCCGGCGCGGCCTTGCGGGCGCGCTTGATCAGCGTCTTCGCGGTGTCGGTGGGCGTCGCACCCTTGCTCAGCCAGTGTTCGGCCCGAGCGATATCCAGCGTCAACCCTTCCGTTTTCTGCTGCGGAGAATAGGTGCCGAGGATCTCGACGGCCGCGCCGTCGCGACGCGAACGAGCCTCTGCCACGACAACATGATAGACCGGGCGGTGCGTTGCGCCGATACGGGAAAGACGGATCTTGAGAGCCATGTGTAGGTACGAAAAGGAGCGGAACGTTGGACGAAAAGCTGTGCAGTGCACGGGCCCACAAATGGCTTGTCAAGCCCCGACTCCCCCCGCTGTGTTCCGCCTTTCATGAAAGCCGGAATCGTCGGTCTGCCCAACGTGGGCAAGTCCACCCTCTTCAACGCGGTCACGCGGTCACGCAAGGCAGAAGCGGCCAACTATCCGTTCTGCACGATCGATCCCAACGTGGGGGTGGTGGTGGTACCCGACGAGCGGTTGGGCGTCCTGCAGAAGATCGCCAAGACGAGCGTGGTGATTCCGGCGGCGATTGAGTTCGTCGACATTGCCGGGCTGGTCGCCGGAGCGAGCAAGGGTGAAGGTCTGGGCAATCAGTTCCTCGCCAATATCCGCGAGGTGGACGCGATCGTGCACGTCGTGCGCTGCTTCGAGGATCCCGATGTGATTCACACGATGGGCGCGGTCGATCCGGTGCGCGACATCGAGGTGATCACGACCGAGCTGGTGCTCGCCGACCTCGATGCGGTCATGAAGCGTCTCGAGAAGAACGTGAAGAAGGCCCGCAGCGGCGACAAGGAGGCCCAAGCCGAAGTCGCGTTGCTCGAACGGCTGACGCCTCACCTGAACGCCAACAAGCCGGCCAATCTCCTGACGGTTAACGACGACGAGGCAAAATTGCTTCGCCTGTTCCAGCTGCTCACGGCCAAGCCGGTGCTTTATGCCTGCAACGTGGCGGAAGGCGATCTGGCGAACGCGGGGGCCAATCCCTACGTGCAGAAGGTGGCGGAATTCGTGCGCACTCACCATGACGCGGCGTACGTGCCCATCAGCGCGAAAATCGAAGCCGAATTGATCGAACTAGATCCGGCCGAGGCGAAGGCGTTTCTCTCCGATCTCGGCGTGTCCGATTCCGGCGTTTCGTCATTGATCCGCGAAGCCTACGCCCTGCTCGGATTGCAGACCTACTTCACGGCGGGCGAAAAGGAGGTCCGGGCCTGGACGATCAAGAAGGGCTGGAAAGCGCCCCAAGCCGCCGGCGTCATCCACACCGATTTCGAGAAGGGTTTCATCAAGGCGGAAGTGGTCGCTTACGACGACTTGGCGAGCCTCGGCAGCATCGCTGCCGCGCGGGATGCCGGCAAATATCGGCTCGAGGGCAAGGAGTACGTCTTCCAGGACGGCGACGTGGCGCTGTTCCGCTTCGCCAACTGAGGCGGCCGCCCGCCGCCTCACTGCACTCTTCGCTATGACGAAGCAGGCCCAGGTTGGGCCTGCTTTTTTGTTTTATGTGGGCGCACCCGCGCGCATCCACGCGCGGAGCGAGAACTCGGGATCAGATCGTCACGCCGGCCGGAACAGTCACGCCTTTCGGCACGACCAAAACGCCATCACGCACCACCACGCCGTGCGGATACAGGCCGTCAGCCTTGCCGTCGACCACCAGCGAAACGTTGTCACCGATCCGGGCGTTCTTGTCGATGATCGCGCCCTTGATGTTGCACCCAAGTCCGATGCCGAGATGCGGTCGGCCAGCCTCCAGGTTGGCCTTCAGGTCCGCCTCGGTTTCATACATGTCGGCGCCCATCATCACCACGTCGTGCAAGGTCGAGCCGGCGCGCACGAAGGACCGGATACCGAGAACCGAGTGCACGATTGTCGCATCTTCGACAATACAACCGTCGCCAAACACACCGTGGTCGACGTTGCAGCGGTTGATCTTCGACGGCGGCAGGTACTGATCCTTGGTGTAGATCGGGGCCGTCTCATCGAAGAAGTTGAACGGCGGCAGCACCTGCGCGAGAGCCAGGTTGGCGTCAAAAAACGCGCGGACCGTACCGATGTCCTCCCAATAACCTTCGAACACGTGGGCGAAGAGGCGCTTCTTGCCCAGCAGGCTCGGGATGACCTCCTTGCCAAAATCGGTCATCGTATTGTCCAGCGCTTCGGCCAACGCGCCGCGGTTGAACACGTAGATGCCCATCGAGGCGAGGCACCGCTTTTGGCCGAGATCGGCGTGGCCCAGGCGCTTCTCCAGGCTCTCGCTCATCGCGAGGCTGGCGATCACCGCAGGATCCTTCGGCTTCTCTGCGAAGGCGGTGACACGTAGCTCGTCATCCACCCCCATCAAACCGAGTCCCTCCACCTTCTCCACCGGAATCGGCATTGCGGCGATCGTGACATCGGCGCCACTGGCCTTGTGCTCGGCCAGGATCTTCCGGAAATCCATCCGGTAGAGCTGATCACCGGAAAGGATCAAAACGTAGTCGTGCACCTCACTCCGCAGGTGCTGGAGGTTTCGGCGTACTGCGTCCGCAGTTCCTTGATACCAATCGGAAGTCTTCTCGGTTTGCTCCGCGGACAGGATATCCACGAAACCACCACCGAAGGGATCAAAGTGGTACGTCGTCTGGATGTGCCGGTGGAGGGACGCCGTGTGGAACTGCGTCAGCAGGAAGATCCGATTGATATTCGAGTTGAGGCAATTGCTGATCGGGATGTCGACCAGGCGGTACTTGCCGGCCAACGGCACCGCCGGCTTGCAGCGCTCCATTGTCAACGGATGCAACCGGGTGCCCCGGCCGCCTCCCATGATCACCGCCACGACGTTTTTCTCCGAGCTCATGCTGGTTGAGGTCTATATCCTTGCTCCAACATTCAGCCACCCCGTACTTTCGCCAGTCTAATCCGATCAATTTCATGTGCGGAATCGTTGGTTACGTCGGCCGAAGCAAGGCCTCCCCCATTATTATCGACGGCCTGAAGCGGCTTGAGTACCGCGGATACGATTCCGCCGGCTTGGCTTTGCATCAGGACGGCGAGTTCACGGTGGCCAAAAAGGTCGGACGTGTCGCCAACCTCGTGAAAGAGGCGGCACGACTCCCCCTGACCGGCACCTGTGGAATCGGCCACACACGATGGGCCACTCACGGCGGAGTCACCGACGCCAACGCGCATCCCCACGTCTCCAGCGACGGGCAACTCGCGCTGATCCACAACGGGGTCATCGAGAACTACTCCGCCATTAAGAAGTTCCTGACGGAGCGAGGCTACACCTTCCAGTCCGAGACCGACACGGAGGTGCTGTGCAACCTGGTGGCCTACCACTTCGCCAAGGAGCCGGAACCCGCCAATGGCGAAGCCAGCCGTTTCGTTGAATCCGTGCGCAAGACGCTGCGCCACGTCGAGGGCACGTACGGCATCGTGGTCCTGTGCCTGGCCCGCCCGGGCGAGTTTGTTGCCGCGCGCAAGGGCTCCCCGCTCATCCTCGGTATCGGCAAGGACGAGCACATGGTCGCCTCCGACGTCTCCGCGCTCGTGAGCCGCACCCAGAACGTCGTCTATCTGAAAGACGGCGAGTTGGTGCACGTGCGGGCGGATGGATTCAGCATCACCAGCCTGGACGAACCGGACGCGTCGATCTCGCCGGTCATCGACAAAATCACGTGGAAGGTCGAGGAAGCCGAGCTGTCCGGCTACTCCCACTACATGGAGAAGGAGATCTTCGAGCAGCCTTCCGCGCTGGAAAACACCATGCGCGGCCGCTTCTCGGAGGACGGGAGCACCGCGAACTTCGGCGGCCTGAACATCACCCCCGGTGAGTTCCGCCAGATCGAGCGGTTCATGTTCTGCGCGTGCGGCTCGGCGCTCCATGCGAGCATGGTCACCGAACACCTGATCGAGCGTTTCGCCCGCGTCCCGGTGGAGTGTGACTACGCCTCGGAATTCCGCTATCGCAACTCTCCCCTCTACCGAAACTCGCTCTTCTTCGTCATGAGCCAGTCCGGCGAGACGATCGACACGCTGGCCGCGCTACGCGAGGCAAAGCGCAAGGGGTACAAGGTTCTTGCCATCAACAACGTCGTCGGCTCCACGATCGCCCGGGAGTCGGATGGCGGCATCTACCAGCACGTCGGACCGGAAATCGGCGTGGCCTCAACCAAGGCGTTCACCTCGCAGCTGCTGCTCGGCGCCATGCTGGCGCTCTACATCGGCCGGATGCGCGACATGAGCTTCCGCGACGGCGTTGAAATGGTGGAAGCACTGCGTTCCGCGCCCGACCTGGTGCGCCGGGCCCTGCAACAGGCCGACCATATCCGCGCGGTCGCCCGTTCGTATTCAGAATACGAACACATGCTGTTCCTCGGCCGGCTGGAGCTCTTCCCGATCGCCCTCGAAGGCGCGCTGAAGCTCAAGGAGGTCTCGTACATCCATGCCGAGGCGTACCCGGCCGCGGAGATGAAGCACGGGCCGATCGCGATGGTCAGCCCGAAGTGCCCCGCCGTCTTCCTCGTTCCGCGAACGGAGATGTTCAACAAGGTTGTCTCGTCCATGCAGGAGATCAAGGCCCGCGGCGGCCGGATCCTTGCCATCGTGACGGAAGGGACCGAGCTGCCGGAGAATCTCGCCGACGACATCATTCCGATTCCAGCCTGCCACGAAGCGGTGCTGCCGATTGTCGCGACGGTCCCGCTGCAACTCTTCAGCTACTACGCGGCACTCGAGCGCGGATGCGACGTCGACAAGCCGCGCAATCTGGCGAAATCCGTCACCGTGGAGTGACCTGCAGCGGCCCATGAAGATCTTTCCCACCCGCGAGGAGTTCCAGCGCCTCGCCCACAGCGGCAACGTCGTCCCGGTCTACGCCGACTTGATGGCGGACTTCGAGACACCCGTCTCCGCTTACGCCAAACTGAAGACGGCGGGACCGTCATTTCTGTTGGAATCCGTCGAAGGCGGCGAGCACCTGTCCCGCTACAGTTTTATCGGCTGCCGCCCGCGCAAGATTTTTGCCTGCGGGCCCGAGATCACACGGATCGAGACGCCAGGCCAGCCTGCGACGACCGTCGAGACGCCGAAGGATCCGCTGACATTGATTGAAGCGGAAATGAAGGGGTATCGCCCCGTCACGCTGCCCGGCATGCCGCGCTTCACGGGCGGAGCCGTTGGTTTCGTCGGATACGAGTACGTCACCCGGATCGAGCCGCACGTGCCGCCAGCGCCGCGCGACGAGTTGGGCCTTCCCCTGCTCTACTTCATGCTCGTCGACTCGCTGCTGATCTTTGATCGCGCGAAGCAGACGTTGCGGCTGAGCGTGAATGCGCATGTCAACGGCAACGTGGACGCCGCCTATGATGCGGCCGTCGCCGAACTGCAGGTGCTCTTCGGGTTGTTGAATCAAAAACGGGAACTCGCGCCCGCGCCCCTGCTCGATCTGGCGCAGGTTGACGTCCCGCCGGGCAACTTCACCCAACCGCAGTTCGAGCGCGTGGTGGACGACTGCAAGGAGTACATCCGCGCGGGTGACATCATTCAGGTGGTGCCATCACAACGGTTCAGTCGGCCCTTTAACCAATCGCCCCTCGAACTCTACCGGGCGCTGCGGACGGTCAACCCGTCGCCGTACATGTTCATCCTGGAAACGGGTGACTACGCGATCGTCGGAGCCTCCCCGGAAGTCCACGTGCGGCTGACCGATGAGCGCGTCGAGATTCGACCCATCGCCGGCACGCGGCGCCGCGGCAGTTCGCCGGCCGAGGACCAAGCCCTGGAAGCCGATCTTCTGGCCGATCAGAAGGAGCGCGCCGAGCACCTGATGCTGGTTGACCTCGCGCGCAACGACATCGGCCGGGTGTGCCAGTACGGCAGCGTCACCGTCCCGGAAATGATGATCATCGAGCGGTACTCGCACGTGATGCACATCGTTTCCCAAGTGGAGGGCCGAATCGCTCCCGGCAAGACGGCGTATGACCTGATGCGCGCCACCTTCCCCGCCGGGACGGTCAGCGGCGCGCCGAAAATCCGCGCCATGCAGATCATCGCGCAACAGGAGCCGGTGCAGCGCGGCTTTTATGCAGGCGCGCTGGGCTACTTTGGTTACGACGGCAATTTGGACTCCTGCATCATGCTGCGAACGTCCCTGATCAAGGACGGCCAGATCCACATTCAGGCCGGTGCCGGTGTGGTGGCCGATAGCGTCCCGGCTTCAGAGTTTCTCGAGACCGTCAATAAGGCGTCTGCCTTGTTCAAGGCGGTCGCCTTGGCGGAGCAGTTATAGTCGTCGGCGCCTAGCGCCGTTCGTGGCTGGCGCCTAGCGCCGTTCGTGGCTGGCGCCTAGCGCCAGCGCTCCTTTCGCACGCGCCTTTCCGCAGCGCGCCCCGGGGCATTGCCCGGGGACGGGTAATACAGACGCGCCCTGCGTCACGCTAAGCCCCACAACTGCGCCAACTTGGCGCGAGGGAAAAGGCAGGGCTTCGGCCAATGACGTTGATAGTTGACCGTTTAACTAGCTGGAACGCTTCCGGCTGAACTGTGTCCGTCGCGGTTGTCAAGTGCTCACGCCTTCGGCTTCCGCCTAATCGCGTCCCCCCGAGCTTAATCATTATGGCCGTTACCACTTCCCTTCGCAAGTACACCCACACGGACGAGGTGGACTCCTCCACCCCCGTCGCAGCGACCATCCCCCCGCCGGACGCCCCGCCTTCTTTCCTTGAGAAATCCGATCCGGCGCCGAGCCAGCCCGCTCCCTTGGAGCGGAGCAACCTGCAGCTGTACCTGCAGGAAATCGGTAAAACCGCCCTCCTTACGCCTAATGAGGAAGTGGCATTGGCAAAACGCATTCGTCGGGGCGACAAGTCCGCGCGCGACCACATGATTTCCGCCAACCTGCGTCTCGTGGTGAAGATCGCCATGGACTACAAGGACTTCGGTTTGCCGCTCCTCGACCTCATCAGTGAGGGCAACATTGGGCTGATTAAAGCCGTCGAGCGGTTCGACCCGCGGAAAGGTGGCAAGCTGTCCACGTACGCCGCCTGGTGGATCAAGCAGTCGATCAAGCGCGCGCTCGCCAACCAGTCCAAGACAATCCGGTTGCCCGTCCACCTCGTCGACAAGATCGCCAAGATGCGTCGCACCGCCATGGCTCTGACCGAGGAACTCGGTCGCGAGCCCACGGACGAGGAGTTGGCGATGGAGTTGCAGATCCCGACCTCAAAGGTCGCTCACCTTAAGAGCGTGAGTGTGCGTCCAACGTCGCTCGATGCTCCCATTGGCGAGGAAGGCGACTCCGCCACCTTCGGTGAGATCGTCGGGGACGAAAACGCCGTCAGCCCCTTCGACTCGCTCAAGGAGCGCTCACGCAACGCCGACCTCCGTGCGATGATCGCGTCGCTGGAGCCGCGCGAAGCGGAGATCATCAAGTACCGCTTCGGTCTCGATGGTTACGATGAGCTGACGCTAGAGGAAGTGGGCCGCAAATTTAAGGTCACGCGCGAGCGGATCCGGCAGTTGCAGAACATCGCCCTGTCCAAGATGCGGAAGGCGATTGCCCGCAACGAAGCTCAACGCTCACGCGAGGAAATCGACATCGAAGACCGTCAGCGCAAGCGGATGGAAGTCATCCGTGAATTCATCGAGGCGCGGAACGGACCCCGGGGTCTCGGCGTCAATTAGCCGCTCGCTTTTGTTTGGCCATAGTCGAGCCGGTTCGCGTTCATCGCGGGCCGGCTTTTTTGTTGTCTAACAAGAAGACACGCATGTTTCGCCTAAACCCGAACCGCCTGTTTTTGTGTCTGCCCGCGCTGCCGCGCCTGCTTCTGCTCGGTGCAGCCGGATCGATCATCCCGCTCCTCGCCCAAGACCCACTGACGGGCGTCAGCTCCTACCAGCCGAACCTGTATCAGCAGACGGCACACGCACTGCGCTATCAGCCGCGAGACGGTGACTTTCTCATCGCGAACGGTGACGAGTTTTTCAACCGGCCGCTCTACGGCGGGAACACCGCCTTTCGGGTCGACGGCGGGGATCGACCCGAGTTTGCGTTGTACTTGCCTGGACGCGGCGGAAACTTGCGCCTCGGCATTCGTCGACCGGACGGAGCGGCCAAATGGCTGCTGGAGGCGGCCCACGTCACCACCCGATACCGGCCCGGTGGCCTGATCTATACGATTCGCGACCCGTACCTGGAGGCGGGCGAAATTGAGCTTCACGCCTATGCGGTGGCGGAAACGGACGGACTCATCGTCCGCGTGACGGCTCAACAATGCCCGCGAGAGCTGCAACTGATCTGGGCATTCGGCGGAGTGACGGGCCAGCGTGGGATTCGCGACGGGGATATTGGCACGGAGAAGGTGCCGATCAGTGAGTACTTTCAATTGCAGCCGGAGAATTGCCGCGGAAACCGCATCGAAACAGCACCGGGTGCGTTCCGTCTCGTAAGCGCCGTCGCACGTCTCATCGGTAGCGTGCCTCCAGACGGCACCTGTGCAGTCGCGGACGCCAAACACTGGGCCGACAGCGTGGCGTTGCTGAATTCCACCTCAGAGGCCGAGCCTGAGCTCCCCGTTGCGGTGGGAAGCTGCCCGCTGGGTCACGAGCCCCGATATCTTCTGGTCCAACGTGTCGACCTGACGTCGGCAGAAGAACTCGCGACCTACCGTGACGTCTCCGCGCAGCCGGGTGACACTCCTACCCGCGAACGGGTCGCGCGGGAGTTCACTCACAACGAACTCCCCGCACTGTTTGCGCGCACCGAGACCCATTTCGGCGCGTTGCGAAACCGCGTCTCCGTTCGGACACCCGATCCGTTTCTAAATGCCGCGGTGGCTGCCCTGAACATCGCCGCCGACGCTGTCTGGGACGAACCACAGGGCGTGGTGATGCATGGCGCGATTGCCTGGCGCTCGCGTCTGCTCGGATGGCGCGGCCCCTATGCCATGGATGCCTTGGGCTGGCATGACCGAGCGCGCCGGCACCTCGCCTATTGGGCGACGCGCCAGGACCTCTCGACGATCCCGGAGACGTTTCCGCCGCCCGAGGAAGCGACCAACCTCGCGCGGAGCCGGTCGGCCCTGCACTCGCAGGGCAACCTCTCGAACTCCCATTACGACATGAATCTAGTCTACATCGACGCGCTGCTCCGGCACCTCGAGTGGACCGGCGACCTGAACTTCGCACGCGAGGTCTGGCCAGTGATCGAACGGCACCTCGCATGGGAACAGCGGCTCTTCCGGCGCGAGTTCAAGAGCGACGGAGTCTCCGCTCCACTCTACGAGGCCTACGCCGCCATCTGGGCGAGCGACGACCTGCAGTACCACGGCGGCGGTGTCACCTACACCAGCGCTTACAACGCTTTCCACCACCGTCGCGCCGCGCGGCTCGCGCAGCGGCTCGGGTATTCGTCAGAAGCCTACGAGCGGGAAGCTGATGGCATTGAGCAGGCGATGCGGCGGCACCTCTGGATCGAGGAACAGGGCTCCTTCGGCGAATTCAAGGACTGGCTCGGCCGCCAGCTCATTCATCCCAGCCCCGGCCTGTGGAGCATCTATCATCCGATCGACTCACGAATGACGACGCCAGCGGAGGCTTGGCGCATGACCGCTTTCGCTGCCCAACATTTCCCGTGGCTCCCGGTGCATGGTCCGTCAGTTCCTGACGCACCTCCGCTCGGCGTTTTCGGCTCTACGGACTGGATGCCTTACACCTGGTCGGTGAACAACGTCGTGTTTGGGGAAAACGTACACACTGCGCTCGCCTTTTGGCAGGCGGGGCGATCCGAAGACGCGTACCGCCTCGCCCGAAGCGCGATTCTGGCGGCGATGTACCTGGGCATTTGCCCGGGCAATGTCGGTTCGATGTCGTACCTTGACGTCTATCGGCGCGAGGCGCAGCGCGACTTCGCTGACGGCTCGGGTGTCTTTTCGCGCGCGTTGATCGAGGGGCTGTTCGGCGTCCGACCGGATTTGCTGGAAGGCGAAGTTGTCGTCGCACCCGGCTTTCCCGAAGCGTGGTCCGAGGCGCAGCTCGACCACCCGGACATCGGCTACTCGTATTTAAGGAATGGCGACACGGAGCGATTCCGCATCGACGCCCGCTGGCCGAAGGCGGTCGCAATCAAGCTCCAGGTCCGGGCCCGGGCGGAGAACGCACGCGCTACAATCAACGGCCGCACGGTGACTGCGCGTCGGATTGATCGGGGTCCTGCGCCTGCGCTTCTGGAGATTGTCGTGCCTCCCGGCCCGGAAAGCTCGGAGGTTTCCATCACGTGGAGCGGCGAGCGTGACGCGCCACCCGCACCTTTGCTGGACGGCTCACGGTCGCGACCGGCTGCGCCATCGGAGGCGCCGGGAGTGGTCGCGCAGCCCGTTCCGCCCGACGCGGTGCTGGAGCCCGTGGATCTCACTCCGTGGTACAACGATCGGGTCACGCAGCTCTTCCGGAACGAATACCGTTCTCCGCGCTCGCCTTTTGTTTCGCTCGCCCAGCCGAAGCAGGGCATCGGCGCCTGGGCGGGTCACGTGAACGCCACAGCGAGCATTGATGACAGCGGGCTGAGAGCCGTTGTGGCGGCCAATGGCGGCGAGCTTCCGCTGCCGAATGGCGTCCGGCTGCGGCTCCCCGGCTCCGGAAACGAGCCGAACGTGCTGTTTGTGTCGCAGTGGGACAACTACCCCACCGAGGCCACCTTGCCTCTGCAGGGTCGCGCTCGGCGCGTCACCCTTCTTTTGGCCGGGTCAACGAACTGGATGCAAAGCCGGATCGACAATGGCGAAGTTGAGGTGCGCTACCGCGACGGCACCACCGCGCGCCTTCCCCTGCACAATCCGACCAACTGGTGGCCGATTGATCAGGACTACTTCATCGACGATTACCAGTTCCACCGCCCGGAGCCGATTCCCTGGCGGGTGGATCTCCAGACCGGCTCAGTGCGGCAGCTGGAGGTAGAAACATTCAAGGGCCGCGGTGGCAAGGTGCCCGGTGGTGCGGCCACCGTTCTCGAACTGGAGCTCGATCCAACGCGGGAGCTGGAGGCACTGACGTTGCGGGCCATCGCCAACGAAGTCGTGATCGGCTTGATGGGCGCCACCTTGGTGCGCTGAGCAAAAGATCGCCACGGACAAGCAACCGGGCCCACCTGCGCCCTTCGGCCTGCTGCGCTTCCGCTCCTCCCAAAGTGCACAAAAAAACGCCCGGCCGAAGCCGGGCGTTTGAATTCTGCGTCGGAGAAGAGCGTTACGCTCAGTCCTTCTTGTTGGCAGCCTCGTCGAGGATATCGCCGAGGTTCATCATGTCGCCGGACGAGTCGCGGTTCAGCGCGTCGTAGCTGGCCGTTTCCGCGGCGAGCTGGTCGGTGCTGTAGTTCGCGGCCTTGATCGAGAGGCCAAGGCGGCGCTCTTCGCGGTCGATCTTGATGACGCGGGCGGTGACTTCCTGGCCGGGCTTGAGCACGTCCTTCACCTTGTCGATGCGCTCCTCGCTGATCTGCGAGATGTGCACGAGACCGTCGATGCCGTCCTTCAGCTCCACGAAGGCGCCGAACGAGGTGATCTTGGTGACGGTGCCGGTGACGACGTCGCCGATCTTGAAGTACGCGTCGATGTTGGACCACGGATCCTCGGCGAGCTGCTTCATGCCGAGGCTGATGCGCTGTTGCTGCGCATCGACGTCGAGCACGATCGCGTCCACTTCGTCGCCCTTCTTCAGGACTTCCGACGGGTGGTTGACCTTGCGGGTCCAGCTCATGTCGGAGACGTGCACCATGCCGTCGATTCCTTCCTCGAGTTCGATGAAGGCACCGTAGGTGGTCATGTTGCGCACCTTGCCGCGGACGCGGGCGCCGATCGGGTAGTTGTGGCGGACCATGTCCCACGGGTTCGGCTCGAGCTGGCGGAGGCCGAGCGAGATCTTCTGCTCGTCCTTCTGGATGCCGAGCACCACCGCATCGAGCTCCTGACCGACCTTGAGCAGTTCGGAGGGCTTGGAGATGCGCTTCGTCCAGGACATCTCGGTGATGTGCACGAGGCCTTCGACGCCCGGCTCGATCTCAACGAACGCGCCGTACGGAACGAGGTTGACGACCTTGCCACGGACCTTGGAGCCGACCGGGAACTTCTGTTCGATGTCGTCCCACGGGTTCTTGGTGGTCTGCTTGAGGCCGAGGGAGACACGCTCCTTCTCGCGGTTCACCTCGATGATCATGACCTGAACCTCTTCACCCTGGCGGAGCATTTCGCTCGGGTGGGAGATGCGGCCCCAGCTCATGTCGGTGATGTGCAGCAGACCGTCCATGCCGTCGAGGTCGATGAACGCACCGAAGTCGGTGATGTTCTTGACCACGCCCTTGCGGACCTGGCCGGGCTCGATCGAGTCGAGCAGGGCGCGACGCTTCGCGGTGCGCTGCTCTTCGATGAGCTCGCGGCGCGAGAGGACGACGTTCTTGCGGTCGAGATTGATCTTGAGGACCTTGAAGTCGTACGTCTGGCCGACGTACTGATCGAGGTTCTTGGGCGGCTGCACGTCGATGTGCGAGGCCGGGAGGAAGGCGTCGACTCCGATCGAGACGATCAGGCCGCCCTTGACCTTGGCGCGCACGCGGCCGGTGGCGACGGAGCCTTCCGGGAACTTGGTGAGGATGTTCTCCCAGTTCTTCTGCTGCTGTGCCTTATCGTAGGAGACGACGGGGTTGCCGTTCTTGTCTTCCACCTTCTCGATCAGCACCTCGATCTGGGAGCCCACCTGCAGTTCACCGAGATCGATGAACTCGTGCGCGGGGATGACGCCCTCGGACTTGCCGCCGATATCGACGACGACCTCGTTCTGACGAACTTCGGTGATGGTGCCGGAGACGATGGAGCCTTCCTTGAGAAGGCCGAATGAAGACTGCGCGAGCAGTTCTTCCATTATGGAACTCATGGTAACAGGCGGAAGAGCGGTCGTCGTGTTCCGTAAGACCGGACCCCCGCGGATGAACCGCTAGGCGGTTCATTGGGTTGATGGTTAACTGACAAAGAAAGATCGACGGGAACACCGCGGCAGTCGTCGACCGACCAAAAGTAAGTGCCGCGAACGGCCACCATCGCCGTCCGCACCCCAGGCCCGCAAGCACGAAGTGGAGCGCTGAAGAAAACGAGTGCCGAGCGTCAGCCGGGGCGCAGGCCCCTGCGCAACTCTTTTACGGAGCCGCCTCGTCGCGGGGCAGCAAGGCGTTCAGCGTCTCAAAGAAGGACGCATACCGGCCGTGTTCACGGATCGGTGTGCTCGTCCCGCCCGCCACGAACTCGCCCTCGGAAACCTCGTAAAGAACCGCCGCGACCGAGGTTGCGTCACCATCGAGCGCCCGCAACCGCACCTCCAGAACGTACTGGTCCGAGCGGCCGAAACGCTCCGTCGGAAGCAACCGGGATTGGCCGTTGAGGATGCCCTGGGCCTGCGCCGTGCGAGTGATCTGGTAGTCCAGCCCTTGCAGCGCCTGCTGGGCGGCGGCGAAAACCGTCGCCATCTCGTGCTCGTACACCTCTTCCTTCGGCGTTGGCGGAGCAAACCGCTGACCAAGCCGCTCGGGGAAGGATTCACACCCGCTGAACACCAGCGCGGCCGCCACCAAGAAAAGGAGTCGCATCGATTTAGGCAGGTTGCTGCTGCGAGATGCAGTGCAGCGTCCCCAAGCCCCAGATCAACTCGGAACAGTCAATCGGCACAACTTCACGGCCCGGAAAACACGCGCCGATGATCGCACAGGCCTCCTGGTCGCGTTTGCGCTGGCGGAACGTCGGCACGAGCACCGCGCCATTAATGATGAGGAAATTGGCGTAGCTCGCCGGCACACGCTGGCCATCGATCGCCACGGGGCGCGGCATCGGCAGTTCCCGCAACTCGAACCGCTTTCCCGTCAGCGTCCGGAAATCCTGCAGCCGCTCGAGATTCTCAGCCAGCAGGCGATGATTCGGATCCCGGCGATTGGATTCGACGCACGTGATAATCCCGTCGGGCTTGTAGAACCGCGTGATGTCATCGATGTGCCCATCTGTATCATCGCCGAGGATACCGTCGCCCAGCCAAAGGATCTTCCGCACGCCAAGGTAATCCTTCAGGTTGCGCTCGATCTCGGCTTTGCTGAGGTGCGGATTCCGGTTCTTGTTCAGCAGGCACTGCTCACTTGTCAGCAGCAGACCCTTGCCGTTCACGTCGATCGACCCGCCCTCAAGAATCATCGGATTCTCGAAGCGCCGCATCTTAAGTTTCTTCGCGACCAGCGGCGGGATCGTATTGTCGAGATCGTATGGTGGATACTTGTCGCCCCACGCGTTGAAGGCCCAGTCCGTGATCGCCACCTCGCCCGTCTGGCGCTGCTTGACGAAGATCGGCCCGTGATCGCGGCACCACGCGTCGTTGGTCGGATGATCGTAGAACGTGACTCGTTCCATCTGCGCACCCGCCTTTTCGCACAAGCGGCGGGCGCGAGCCTGCAAGGGTGCGGCACAATTGATCCGCACCTCCTCGAAACGGCTGATCGCCGCCACGATGCCGGCGAAGACCGTCGGGATGTTCCGGAACAGGCCAGGCCACGACTTCCGTTTGTGCGGCCACGACAGCCAGACAGCCACTTGGGGTTCCCACTCCGCCGGCATGCGAAAGCCGAGGGCGGCGGGGGTTTGTTTCGGGGACGTCTTTTTCGCCACGGTGAAAGGAGCGCGTTCGGCGCGGCGACGGGCACCCACCCGGCGCACGCCCGATCAGCGCCAACGCATCAATCGATGAAACGTTTGGTGATGTCCGCGTAAGCGTCGATCCGGCGGTCGCGCAGGAACGGCCAGTGGGTGCGGGTCACGTCAACCTTGCCGAGCTCGATCGGAACGAGGAGCACTTCCTCACGATCGGCTGATGCCTTGGCGAGAATCTGTCCGCTCGTGCCGGCAACAAAACTCTGGCCCCAGAACTCGATCCCCTCGCCGCCGATCGGCTGCTCGAGCCCGATTCGGTTGATCGCGGCCACGTAACAACCATTCGCCACCGCGTGGCCGCGCTGAATGGTCTCCCAGGCGCCGTGCTGGTTGACGCCGTACTCAGCTTTTTCCGACGGATGCCAGCCGATGGCGGTCGGATAAAAAAGGATCTCCGCCCCCTGCAGCGCCGTCAGCCGCGCGCCTTCCGGATACCACTGATCCCAGCAGACGAGCGTGCCGATTTTTGCGTGCTTCGTCGACCACGCCTTGAAGCCCGTGTCGCCAGGCGTGAAATAAAACTTCTCGTAGTACAGCGGATCGTCCGGGATGTGCATCTTCCGGTACACGCCGAGAATCGAGCCGTCGGCATCGATCATCACGGCCGTGTTGTGGTAGAGCCCCGAAGCGCGCTTCTCAAAGAGTGAGGCGACGATCACCACGTTGTACTTCTTGGCGATCTTCTGGAACGCCTCCGTGCTGGGTCCGGGGATCGTCTCGGCGAGGGCGAAGTACTTGTGATCCTCGGACTGGCAGAAGTACTGCGAACGAAACAGCTCCTGCGTGCAGATGATCTTGGCGCCTTGTTTCGCCGCCTGCTCGGCCAGCGCGAGCGCCTTCGCGAGATTTTCGTCGGGGTTGGGCGTGCAGGCATGCTGCAGCAACCCAAGTGTGAGTTCAGAAGACGAAGCCATGAGGAATTCCTTTGGAAAGAAACCAACTCCTGCAAATCACGCGAACCGCGGCCCACTATTGTTGCCGACGATTCAAGGGTGATTCATGGGGCGTCGGTTTAATACACGACTTTGTTCAGCGGGTACTCGACAATGCCTTCCGCTCCCAGAGCTTTGAGTTGCGGGATGATCTGCCGAACGACTTTTTCGTCGATGACGGTCTCGAGCGCAACCCAGTCAGGGCTGCTCAACTGCGAGATGGTCGGATTCCGCAGCGCCGGCAGAGCGGTGACGATCGCCTCCAGTGACACTTTGCGGAGGTTCATCTTGAGACCCACCTTGCTCTCGGCCTCGAGCGCACCGCGCAGCAGCAGGGCAATGGTCTCAATCTTCTTCCGCTTCTCGGGATTGGCCCAACTGGACTTGTTGGCGATGAGCTTGGTGTTCGTCTCGAGAAGCGTGTCGACGATCCGCAGCTTGTTGGCACGAAGCGATGAGCCGGTCTCGGTGATGTCCACGATCGCATCAACCAGATCGGGCACTTTGACCTCCGTCGCGCCCCAGGAAAACTCGACCTCCACCGAGATCTTTCGATCGGCGAAGTAGCGCCGCACCGTATTCACCAATTCCGTCGCGACGCGCTTTCCGGCCAGATCCTCGGGACGCTGGATCGACGATGCCTCGGGTACACACAGCACCCACCGTGACTTCAATGTCGATGCGCGGCTGTAGATCAGGTCGCAAACTTCAACGACGTCGGACTCGTTTTCCCGAATCCAGTCATAGCCGGTCAGGCCACAGTCAAAAAAGCCGTGCTCTACGTAACGGCTGACCTCCTGCGCCCGGATAAAACGACCATCCAGCTCCGGATCGTCGATCGCGGGGCGGTAGGAGCGCGAACTGGTAGTGATTCTCCAACCGGCCTTGGCGAACAACGCCTTGGTCGACTCCTCCAAGCTACCCTTGGGAAGTCCGAGCATTAGAAGAGGTGTGGGCGCAGACACGCCCGGCACCCCAATCGGCACACGCAGCTCCTTCAAGATCAATTTCCCGCGACATTTTGCCGACAGGCGTGTCCATCGCGGCGCCCATCCCTCCCCCACGCGCGGCAGAAGGAATTGTGGGGGAAGAATGCTTTGACAGGTCAAAACCCGGTTGTAAAAAAACTGCCACTACGCCGCCTTACCCACTGCTCATGCGTGCCGAACCCAAGCCCCTCATCCTAGTTGTCGAAGACGAAGAGGAGCTCGCGAAGTTGATCGCCATGCATCTGGAGGAAGCCGGAATGCAGGCGCAGGTCTGCAACCGGGCCGCTCACGCGCTTCGGTTCCTCAAGAAGAATTTCGCGAACCTGATGCTCTTGGACGTGAACCTGCCCGACCAGTCAGGTTTCGCCCTCTTCGAGGAACTCCAGCAGAGCGACATCAGCGTACCAACCATCTTCCTCACCGGAAACGCCGCGGAAGTGCACAAGGTCCGGGGTCTCGAGCTCGGCGGCGACGACTACATGACCAAGCCGTTCAGCTATGCTGAACTGGTGGCGCGGATCCGCGCCGTGCTCCGTCGCGCGGAGGCAAAGGACGATCTCAAGATCACCAAGAACGCCAAAATCAGCGACGAGCCGTTTCAATTCTGCGGAGCCACGATCAACCCGGAACGTTTGGAAATTCAGTTCCCGGACGCTCACGTCGAGAAGATCGGCCGCAAGGAGCTGGGCATTCTGGCTTACCTCCGGGCCAACGAGGGTACGGTCATCACACGCAAGGCGCTGATCCATTCCGTGTGGGGCATCCACGCCGATGTCCGCAGCCGTTCGCTCGACCAGTACATCGTCAAGGTGCGCGAACTGTTCAAACGCCACGGGCTGACGCTCGACGCGTTCCGCACGGTCCACGGCGTCGGTTACATCTTTGATCCCGCCAACGTCTCACAGGAAGGTCGCTGACCATTCTTGTGACGGACGGTCACGGCGAACGGTCCGACACGAGCCCTCCGATTCAGGTAGCCGTGGCGGAGTGACGAGCCGTTGAAGCGAGTCTGTCGCGATTCAGCCGGACGTTCGCGCCGCTCAGAACAGCTCGGTCTGCGTTGCGACGGCTGGCGGAGGGGAAACGGGTCGAGCCGGGCTGCCGACGGGAGCCGGTGCGGTGCTGCCCGGCCGGGGGTAACGTCTTTGCGCCTCGGTTAACGTCGATTTCATCTCCAATTCAGTAAGCAGGCGCAGCAACACGTCGGGCTCCGCTTCTCCGCGCGTCGCCGGTCGGACGGGCAAGCCGAGGTTGAGTGTGGTGCAGCGC
>JAEWIY010000169.1 GCA_023386835.1 Verrucomicrobiota bacterium | reverse complement strand
CTGTACATGCCGGCCGCGATCGCATTGACGGCCAACGCGCATCCTCCGGAGAAGCGATCGCGCGCGATAGCGATCCTGACGACGGCCCAGATCTTCGGAACCGTGGGCGGCGCGTGGTTCGGCGGGTGGATGGCGGAGCGCGGGCACTGGCGCGAGGCGTTCTTCGTCCTGGGCGGAGTCGGCGTGCTCTACGCCATCCCCTATTTCTTCTTCCTGCGCCGCATCAACGAGGAAGCCGAGGTGGAGACGCGACGGACGCGCAGCCGGCTGGCGGTTTTGGACCTGGTGCGGATTCCGAGCTACGTGGTGCTCTGCATCGTGTTCCCGGTGTTCGTATTCGGATTGTGGTTACTCTACGGCTGGCTGCCGAGCTTCCTGCACGACAAGTTCGAGCTGGGACTCGCGGATGCGGCGTTCACCGCGACCGCTTACCTGCAGGCGGCGACGCTGGTGGGCATGCTGCTTGGCGGTTTTCTTGCCGATCGCCTCTATCGCCGGACGCGCGCCGCGCGGATGTGGGTTCTCCTCGCGAGTGTCTGGCTCTGCGCGCCCTGCCTCTATGCGCTGGGTTACGGCGAAAGCCTGGCGGCGGTGCGCTGGGCCGCTATGGGCTTCGGTCTCGCGAGCGGTTTGCTGATGGGCAACATCTTTCCGGCGGCGTTCGAAATCGTGCCGGCGGACGCACGGGCATCGGCGGTCGGCATCCTCAATTTCTGCGGCGCCCTCGTATCCGGCTTCGCCCCCCTGCTCGGCGGGGCGTGGCGCCAGACGCTTGGGATCGACGCGCTGCTCGGCGGCACCGCCGTGGCCTACCTGCTCGCCGGCGGATTGCTGCTCGTGGGCACGCGGCGGTGGTTTGAACGCGATTTCGAGCGCATCCGCTGATTTTTGCCATGCCCCGGATTCTTATCGCCGAATGCAAGCAGGAGGTCTCGACGTTCAATCCCTGCCTGAGTGGTTACGACGACTTCACCGTGCGCTCGGGAGAAGCGATGATCGCGCATCACCGCGCTTCGAGCTCGGAGATCGGCGGGGCGTTGGCGGTGTTCGAAGCGGATCCCTCGTTCACGGTCGTCCCGGCCCTGGGCGCCGCGCTGAAACGCTGCGGCGGCACGCTGGCGGAGGCGGCCTGGCGGCGGATCGCGAACGAGTTCCTAACGGCTATCGAACAGGCACCGCCGGTGGATGCGGTTTACTTCAGCCTTCATGGGGCGATGGCGTCGGAGCACGAACTCGACCCGGAAGGGTATCTGTTGGCGGAAACGCGCAGGCTGCTCGGCGAAGAAGTCCCGATCGTGGTTTCGATGGATCTCCATGGGATTCCTACTCGGCGGATGTTCGAGCACAGCGATGCGATCGTCGCCTTCCAGACTTATCCGCACGTGGACCTTTACGAAACCGGTCAGCGCGCGGCGCGATTGCTTCGCCGGATCCTGCTCGAGGATGCGCGCCCCGTTACGGCCTGCGTGCCGGTTCCCGCGCTGGTCCGCGGCGATGAACTGATCACGTCGAGCGGTGCGATCCGACGCCCGATCGACCGGGCCATCGCCTTCGAAGCGGAGCCGGGCGGCCTGTCGGCCGGACTGTTTATCGGCAATCCGTTCACCGACGTGCCGGAGCTTCATTCGTACGCGTTCGCGGTGAGCGACGGAAACGCGGAACGTGCAACCCGTGAGGCGCTGGCACTCGCGCGGGAGCTGTGGGCCGATCACGAGCGCATGGTCGTTCCCCTGGTGGGGCTCGATGACATGATGCAACAACTCGAGGCCGTGAAGTCCGGGACGACCGCGCTCGTCGATGCCGCCGATGCGACGAGTTCCGGCGCTTCCGGTGACAGCGTGGCGATCCTGCGTCACCTGCGTGCGGCTGGATACACGGGGCGGGTGCTCGCGCCCGTGGTCGACTCGCCGGCGGTGCGGGCGGCAATGACGGCGGGTGTCGGCGGACGCGTGCGGATGACGGTGGGCGGGACGCTGGATCCCGGACGCTTCGCACGAATGGAGATCGACGCCACCGTGCGCCTGCTTTCAGACGGACGGTTTCGAAACGAGTCGTTTGGTGATGAATGGCATGCAGGGCCGACCGCTGTTCTCGAGGCGGATCACCAGATCATCGTGGCAACCACCTCACCGGTGCACCTTTTCGACCGGTCCCTGTTCCTGGCACACGGTCAGGATCCGCGACACTTCGACGCCGTCGTGGTGAAGTCGCCCCACTGCCAGCCGCACATGTACGCGGACTGGTGCGCAACGCTGATCCATGTCGACACGCCCGGGTCCACCAGCGCGGACCTGCGCTCGCTCGGGCACACGCGTTGTCCCCGGCCGATTTTCCCCCTCGACCCGGTGGTTCCCTTTCACCCGGAGCCGAGGATGTATCAAAGAAAACGTTACACGAAGAGATCATGAGAATTCGAGAAGTGCGTTGCGCCGGACTGCGCGGCCGGACGCCCGAGGGCGGCTGGAGCAACGAACTGCGGCCGGAGGACTGCGTTCACACGCTCGTCACCGTGCACACCGACGAGGGCCTGACGGGCCTCGGAAGTGTATTCACCAACGACGGCCTCGTCCGGGCGGCGCTGCGCGTGCTGGCTCCGCTGCTCGAGGGCGAGTCGGCGCTGGAGCCGGAGCGGGTCAGCGAAAAGCTGCACCAGCACACGTTCTGGATGGGACGCGGCGGAGCGGTCACCCACGCGATCAGCGGGGTGGACATCGCGCTGTGGGACCTGCTCGGAAAGGCGACGGGGCAGCCGGTCGGACGGCTGCTTGGCGGGCGTGTGCGCGAGCGGGTGCGGCCCTATGCCTCGCTGCTGATGGACGAACCCGAACGGCTCGGGGCGCGGCTGCGGAGGATAAAGGCCGAGGGATTCCGTGCCTTCAAGATCGGCTGGGGTCCCTTTGGCCGGCGCGACGACCGCACCGACCGGGCGATCGTGGCGGCCGCACGGGAGGCTGTCGGACCGGAGTGCCGGCTCATGGTCGATGCGGGAGCGAGCGATGCGTATTGGAAACACGGCTACAAGTGGGCGATCCGGACGGCGCACATGCTGGCCGAGCACGATGTGTACTGGTTCGAGGAGCCGCTGGCGCCGGACCGGCTCGAGGACTACGTGCGTCTCCGCGAGCATGCTCCCGTGCGCATTGCCGGAGGCGAGGTGCTGACACGTCGCCAGGCTTTCCAGCCGTGGATCGACGCGGGGGCGTTCGACATCGTGCAGCCGGACGTCACCAAGGTGGGTGGCCTTAGCGAGGAGCGTCGCATCGCCTGGATGGCGCAGGACCACGGCATCGATTTCATTCCCCACGGCTGGAACACGGCCATCGGACTCGCGGCGGACCTCCATCTCGCCTCCGCCATTCCCGCGACCGACATGGTGGAGTACATCGCGGGCTCGCCCTTCATCGACGAGATCACCCGTGGGGGCTGGAAACTCGACAGCGACGGGATGCTGGCGATTCCGGAAGGGCCGGGGCTGGGCATCGAACTGGATGTGCCCGGCGTGGAACCGTACCTGAGCGACCGTTCGATCCTGCAGGAACTCGGGGCTTTGTCGTGAAGGACGCCAGAACGTGCGTGCGGTCCGCGGCCGTGGGGATCGCGATCGTCGTGCTGGGAGGGCTCGTCCGCGCGGCGGAGGCGCCGCAGCGGCTGAACGTGCTGTTCATCGCGGTGGATGATCTGCGTCCCTCGCTGGGCTGCTACGGCGTCACCGAGGTGCACAGTCCGAACCTCGACAAACTCGCCTCGCGCGGACTCGTATTCAACCGGGCCTATTCGCAACAGGCGATCTGCAACGCATCGCGCGCAAGCCTGATGACCGGGCTCCGGCCGGACTCGACCGGGGTGTACGATCTGACCACGCACTTCCGGCAAAAGGTGCCGGATGTCGTGACGCTTCCGGAGCACTTCAAGCGACATGGCTATCACACCCAGGCGCTGGGGAAGATCTATCACCCGGCGTTTCACGGGTTCGCCATCGGCAGCGACATGGGCGATCCGCAATCGTGGTCGGTGCCAATCTGGATGGGAGGTCCGCGCTACTACTACTCGCCTCTGGGTGAGAAGCTGACGCGCGAGGTCTATTCGCGGAAGACCGGAAAGAGCGGTGCCGAGCTCGAAGGTTGGAAGAACGACTTCCTGCGTTCACTCGCCACCGAAGCGCCGGATGTTCCGGACAACACGCTCTACGACGGGGAGCTCACGGACCGCAGCATCGACGTGTTGGGGATGCTGGCGGAAGACCGGCGGGGCGCGTCAGCCGCGAACCCCTTCTTTCTGGCCGTCGGGTATCTCAAGCCGCATTTGCCCTTCATTGCGCCGAAGCGCTACTGGGATCTCTATGACCCGGCCCGGCTGACGCTGCCGTCCAATTCTGCTCCACCCGTGGATGTGCCGGCGGTGGCGGTGGCGCTGCCGATGCAGGAGCTGCGCGGAAGTTATCCCGTGGATGTGAAGGTCGATCCGGTGACGTCCCGTCCGGTCGACGAATGGACCACCTTCGCCATGCCTCGCGAAGGACCGATCCCGCCGGAGCAGCAGCGCCGGCTGCTCCACGGGTACTATGCATGTATCAGTTTCGTGGATGCTCAGATTGGCCGGTTGCTGGGGGAATTGGAGCGGCTGGGGCTGGCGGACAGCACGGTCGTCGTGGTCTTTGGCGACCATGGCATGCACCTCGGCGAGAACGGCCAGTGGGGCAAGCTGACCAACTTCGAGGCGGCGACGCGCGCTCCCCTGATCGTCGCCGCTCCGGGCGCGCGGGGGGCGGGAGCGGCCACGGATGCGCTGGTCGAGCTGGTTGATCTGTATCCGAGTCTTTGTGACCTCGCAGGTCTGCCCCGTCCCCAGCATCTGGAGGGGCACAGTTTCGCGGACCTGCTGCAGGCGCCCGGGCGTCCCGGCAAGGATGCGGCGATAAGCCAGTATCCGCGCGGTGACGTCATGGGCTACAGCCTGCGTACGGCGCGCTACCGCTTCACGCGCTGGCCGGCGGGTGACGCGACCGGTGGCGTCGAGGCGTGCGAACTCTACGATCACGTGACCGACCCGGGCGAAACCGTGAACCTGGCCGGCCGTCCTGAATTCGAACCGCTGGTCAGCCGGCTGGCAGCCCGCCTCGAGGCGGGTTGGCGCGGCGTCGGCCGCTGAACGCCCTTCATCCCCACCGCTATGAAAACGAACATCATCCCAGGGCGGTGCCCTCCGCGAAAGGCTGTTCTGCTGCTGATCGGACTCGCGACTGCCGGGATCGTGGTCGCGGCGGAGCCTCAGGCGCGACCGAACATCCTCTTCATCCTGACCGACGACCAGTCCTACCGGACGGTGGGTGCGTACGCCGGTGCCGACCCCGGTGTCGGCACCCCGCAGATCGACCGGCTGGCGGCGGGCGGCGTCAGGTTCGCGCAGGCCTATGTCGGCACCTGGTGCATGCCGGCGCGGGCGTCGCTGCTGACCGGGCGGCTGCCGCATGCGGTGGAGTCGCTGCGGATGGAGGGCCCGTATCCGGGCGCCACCTACGATCCGGAGCAGGCTCCGTTCTGGCCGCGCGTGCTGCGCGAGCACGGGTACTCCACGGCACACATCGGCAAGTGGCACACCGGAGACGACACGGGCGCCGGACGCGAGTGGGACTACCAGGCTTCGTGGAGCCGGCCGTCGCCGAAGTACGAGGGTGCGAATGACGGTTATTATCTCGACCAGGAGATTTCGTTCGACGGACGGCCCGCCGAACCGGTGGACGGGTATGCAACCGACAACTACACCGCATGGGCGGACGCATACCTTCGCGGTGAGCACCGGCCGGCGGACCGGCCGTGGTTCCTCTGGCTCTGTTACACGGCCCCGCATGCGCCCTACGTGCCGGCCGAGCGACATCGGGGCAGACACGACGGGATGCCGGTTGCGCGCCCGGCGGACATCTACCCCCCGAGGCCGGGAAAACCAGCGTACATGCAGGAGATTCGGGAATACGTGGAAGGTCCTGACGGCGAGCCGCGCTATCGCACACGGAATGGGCAGCCGCTCGCCGACGGAGTCCGGCAGTATCATGACGTCGTCGCGGCGCTGGATGAAGGCGTCGGCCGGCTGCTGCGCACGCTCGAGGAGACCGGGCAGCTCGAGAACACCCTCGTCATCTTCGCTTCCGATCAGGGATTCGCCTGGGGGCAACATGGGTTTCAGAAGAAGGTCGCTCCGTACGATGCGAACCTGAGAGGGCCGCTCATCATCAACCAGCCCGGCAGCGTGTCTGCGGGAGGCGTTGTCGAGGCACCGGTGGGCGGCATCGATCTCGTGCCGACGATTCTCTCCGCCGCCGGCGTCGAGGTTCCGTGGGCGCTGCACGGACGCAGCCTGTGGCCGCTGCTGCGCGATCCGTCGGCGTCATGGACGCATCCGGTGCTGCTCACCTACACCGGCTGGACGTTCGGAAGCGACACCGCCGCAATCCCGCCGGATGGCCGCGACGGGCATTCCCGGGCGACTGGCGTGCCCTGGTACGTGCTGTTGCGCGACGAAGGCTACAGGTACATCCGGACACTCGTTGCGGAGGAGACCGAAGAGCTGTACGACCTGCGGACGGATCCGGAGGAGCTGCACAACCTCGTCAGCCGGCCGGACCAGGCCGGGCGTCTGGCCGAATTGCGCGCTCGTGCAGTCGAGGAACTCCGTCGAACCGAAGCACCCTTCGTCGACGCGCTGCCGCCGGTGCTCTCAAACGGGGACATTCAGTTGGAACCGCGGCAATGAAGCGCGCCCCGAGGCAGAAAGATGGATGATTGGCGTTTTATCGAAGGATTCGATTACGACGGGGACAAGCGTCAGCGCTTCAGAGGGCGGCACGGAGTGAACGTCTCCTCGGCGATAGCGTCCGACATTATTTGCCACCGCGCGGCTTCGATGGGATTTGGCGCGATGCCGGGAAGGATGGTTTCGGTGTGGAGTCGGGCGAGGAGCAGCGCGGACATGTAGTTGCCGCGTTCGGCGGCGTAGGTCAGCCAGCGGAGCCCGGTGGCGGTGTCAGGCGGGCCGTCGAGGCCGGCGAGGGCGTGGCAGGCGACCCGATGCGCGTCGGCTTCGTTACCGTATTCGGCTGTGCGCGCGAGGTCGTTGAGGATGACGCGGTGAAAACGTCGCGCGAGTTCGGGCGCGGGTTGGAGGCCGTATTCGCCGGTGGCGAGCACGCGGACGAGGTCCTGGGCGGCGTAGCGGTTGTGCTCGGCGGCGACTTTTGCGACGAGGACGAGTCCTTTGAGAGGATTTTTCTTCAGTTCGTCGTGCGCGGCGTCGAGGCGGGCGAATTGTTTCTCGGCGGCGGCGTCGGAGAGTTCGACCGGTCTCTTGTTTCGGAAGGTGGCGAATTTTGCGATGGCGGCTTCGAGCTCGGCGTGGACGGGAGCGGTGTCGATGCGTGCGCCGAGGAGACGGCGGGGCGGTTGAAGGAGGTGATTTCCCTGCTCCAGGGCGTCGGAGATGGCTTCGTATTGGAAGCGTTCGAACGGGGATCGGATGAGACCGACAGTGTCCGGTGATGCGAGAGTGCGGGCGGCGTCCACGCTGCCGATGGAGGCGGCGTAGCGGAGCCACTCGGTGGCTTGCGCCGGGTCGGCGGCGGCGCCGTGCCGGCCTGTGCGATAGCCTTCGCCAATGTGGTTCGCCGCATAAGGATCGCCGATCTCGGCGTCGGTCATCGTCATGCGGAAGACGGCGGCTTGTATTTGATCAGCGATTACGTCGGAACGGGGGAGGCCGCCGTCACCGGAGCGGATGTGGCGGCCGAGAAGTTCGAGGGCGCCGCGGTCGCCGCGGCCCGCGGCGGCGAGGAAGAGGCGGAGCGCGGTGAGGCCGTCGTCGTTGCGAATGGCTTCCTGGGCTTGTGCGAAGTCGCGTTCAGCGGCGGCGGTCCATTCCTCGTGCAGCGGATCAACCTGATTGATGCCGGGCCATGCGGCGAGAGTGGCGAGGACGGCGTCGATTTGCGGCTGGATGGCGTTGGCGAGAGCGTGCTCGGCGATGCGTTCCTGCCGGTCGAGATCCCAGATGGCGACGTAGCCGAACCAGCGTTGAGCGGCGTTTTGAACTTCGGACGGGGAGGCGAGGGCGTGGACGAGCGACCAATCGGTGAACGTGTTGGGTTCGGCGTGCAGCGCGGTGACGGCGGCGTCCAATTCGGCGATCAACGAGGGCTCGAGATTCCAGCTCGGCGGCCGGTCGGTTTCTCGGGCCATGTCGCGACCGATGCGCTGGTCGAGCTGGAGAGCGGCGGCGAGCGGGCTGCCGGCTCGAGCGGCGGCGGCGAGAAGTTCGGTGGCGTCTTGGGCGCGGAGGAGGGCGTCGATCGCTTTTGCGAGCAAGGCGCGCGGCAGTCCGGCGGCTTCGTCGCGAGCGCGGCGTTCCCCGGAGATTTTTTGGAGGGCGAGGCGAGCAGCCGGTTCGCCGGGGTAGGTTGGTTGAATCGAAAGCGCGTAGGGTGCGTAGGCGTCACCGAGGCGCGCGGCAGCGTAAAGGTAGCGGTCGCGAACGGGGCCGGCGGGAATGCCGGGGGAAAAGGCGGTGTCGAGCATGTCGGCGGCCTTGGCGAGATCGAACGACGGATCGTCAATGGCGAGGGGCGGGGGCGTGGCGCCGGTGAGCGACGGTCCGAGCGCGGCCAGGTCGTGCCGCGAGCCGGCGGCGGCTTCGATGGCGGCGAGCAAGCGAGGGATGGCGCCAACGGACGGCGCGGTGCCTTCGCGGCGTTCGAAAGCCGCGAGTGCGGCTGCTTGTTCGGCGGCGAGGCGGGCTTTCGCGGCCTCGGTGGCGGGGGACGGACGAACGAAGTTCTTGTTTTTCTGCCACGCGGCGTAGTCGGCGTTTTCGGCGGCGGTGAAGGCGGTGCGGGCTTTGGCCAGTTCCTGACCTTCGGGCAGGTCGGGCAGAAGGTAGTCGGAGTTGCGGGCGGCCGGTTGGGCGAGTTCGACGAGCGCGAGACGGGCGCGGGCGCCGAGGGGGTCTTCACGGGCGGCCCAGTGGGTGAGGGCGGGAACGGCGAGGCTCATGTCGGCGAGCGGGCGGAAGGCTGGCGGCGACATTTCGGTGGACGTGCCGGTTTCGAGGAGCCTGAAGCGATCGAGCGTGGCGAGGGCGTGGGCGCTGCCGGAGCCGGCACGGCCGGCGGCGGCAATGAGTTCACCATAGCTATAGTAGTCGAACCAGTCGCCGAGGGTTCCGGCGCCGATGCGTTCCGCGATCGCGTCGGTGTACCGGACAAGCAGATCTACGGGCGCGGGTTTGGTGAACGCGAGCAGGCGCGCGACCGCTTGAAATGTTCCTGGACTCCAGGACTGAAGGGATAGGGCGACATGAACCTGGTGGCGCTGAAGCGTGGCGATCAGCGTGCGTTCGAAATGCGCCTTGGCGTTTTTGGCGGAAGGCGTCTCGTAGCCAAAAAAATGCTCGTAGTTGGCGCTGGCCCATTCGTAGCCAGCGCCGAGATGAACGAGGGCGCGGGCTTGGTCAGCGGGATCGGCCGATTCGGCGAGGTGGCGGGCGAGCAGCCACGCGGCCATGGCGGAGGTTTCCGCGAATTTTTCCAGATCGCGGCGGGCTTGGGCGGGATCGGGTGGCGTCTCGGAGGAGGCGTAGAGCTCGGGATGTGCGGCGCTGAGGTAAGCGTGAAGTGCGAGTGACTCAGCGCGGATCGGGTCGTCGTCAGGGCGTGGGTGTTGCAGGCGCGGATCGACGAGGCGGGCGGCGGCGGCAGGGTCACGTCGCACGCTGTCGACGCCTTCGATCAGGAGGATCGCGGCCTGGACGGCAGCCCATTGATTGGGTTGTTCGCGGTCGTGAGCGACGAGCCAGTCGACAGCTTCCTGACCGCGCTTGAAAACCGGGGGACGTTCGCGAGAAGCGAAACCCCCGGTGGCGCGGCGGACTTCGGCCCATTGCACTTCTTCAAGGCGAGCATTTTGGAGGGCGATGAACTCTGCGACCTGGGCGGCGGATCGATTCGCGAGCTGTTGCAGGCGGACGGCTTCGCGAGCACCGCGTTCGCGGGCCATCCGCTCGGAGTATTCTGCGCGGCTTTCCCCGGGGTGATCGCGGCGCCACTGGGCATCAAGGCGTCGTTGTTCGAGCCAGGCGTCGCGAGCGGCCTTTTTTCGTTCTTCGCGGGCGCGGAGTTCCTGGGCCCAGGTGCTGTTGGAGATATCGAAGCTCGGGGTATTAAGCGGCGTGT
>JAEWIY010000168.1 GCA_023386835.1 Verrucomicrobiota bacterium | reverse complement strand
TTCCCGTAAACAAAACGGCCGCCGGCCCAGACCGGCGGCCGTTGCCTTTCTTGAGAAGCGATCAGAAGTGCACGCCGACCTCGAGCCGCGCGGAAAGGCCCGGCGCGTAGATCAGGCCGTACAGGTCATCGTCATCGAGCACGTTGTAGATGTTGAGCTGCACGTAAGCCGGATGGGTCCGGTACTCGAAGTCGTACTTCGCCATCAGATCGACATTCAACCGGGACTTGTGCTTCAGGATGATGAGTTCGCCCTTTTCGTTGGACTGTTTCTGACCGGCCACCGTGACGCCGGAGAAGTATTCACGCTCTGACTCCCACTGACCACCGAGGCCGAAGGAGAAGCCCTTGAGCGAGCCCTCGGTGAAGCGGTAGTTACCCCACATGCTGACCGAGTGCTCGGGCGTGTCGTCGCGGCTCTGTCCGGCCCCCCAACCGATGCCCGTCCAGGTCGAGGTGTCATTGGGATCTGTATACACCTCCTCCAGATCGTAGCCGGTCAGCCCCCAGTTGCTGTCCGGGAAGTACCAGATAGCCCAGCGGTTCTCCGGATGCGGATAACGAACGAAGCGGCCCGGATTGGTGATGACACGCTTCGTGTGCGCGTAGGTGGCGAGCAACTGGAAGTTCTCCGTCGGTGTGAAGAGGATCTGCGCATCCCAGCCCTCGGACTCGTCCTCCTGTTGCACGTACGCCTGCCAACCATTGCCGTCACCCCGATCTTCCCAGCCGTTGTTGGTGTTTGCATCCGCGGTGTAGAGCCAACCCGGCCAGCCCGGCATGGTCGTCTTCGTCAAATTGAAGACGCGGTCCAGATACGCGGCGCCCGCGGCGTTGGACGCGTTGACGTACCAGTTGGGCGTGCCGTTGACGTCGAGCTGATAGATCGCGCCCGCCGCCACGCCCGCCTCCCACTCCGGCAGGGCCGCGTCGGCGGCGCCGTTGCCACCGTTGCTGCCACCGGGCACGGACGCCGGGCTGAAGTTGCCCACGTTGTAAACGATCGGCCGGCTCGCATCGAAGGTGCCCTTCAGTGTCGGCATCCACCACTGCCCGAACGGCACGCCCTTGCGCTCGATCTTGAACGCACTGACCGTACCGGAGATCCGCCCGTCGAGCAGGTCGAGCTTCAAACCGACTTCCTTGCTGCGCGCTTCGACCGGACCCAAGGGAGCGCCCGTGGCATCACGCAGGCCTTCGAAGTTCGGCTGCAGCCCACCCGCCTTCAGCGCATAGATGCTGAGCTGCGGAATGATCTGGAAGGTCGCCCCGTACTGCTCGGTCGTGTCGCGCTGCGTCGGACGGCGCGCCGACGAGGTGCTGGGCGTCGGGTGGAAAGTCTGGCTGTCGACGAGATAGTCATTCTTGTCGCCACGCACGCCCGCGACGATGACGAGCCGGTTGTCGAGGAACTTGCCCTGATAGACCGCGTAGTCGCCGGTATTCCAGCCGGTGGATTCAATCCGGTTGATCGCGGTCATCGGCTGATCCGGCGTGCCGTCACCCTGCCGGCCAAACCGAAGGTAACTCGTGTCGGTCGGACGCTTGAAGTTGAACAACGTGTCGCGGGTCCGCGTCAGCCGCGTCTCACGATCCGCGCGTTCGTAGGATCGTCCGACCAGGAGGCTGTTCTCGATGCCGATCCAGCGATTTCGCTCCTTGAACAGGTCGAAACGGTAGTTGAGTTCCACGCGCACCTGCTCGCGCTCGTTCTCCTCCCAGTTGTCGGACCAGTTGTACTTGAAGATCGTATTAGGCGTCTCGGTACGAATGAACTCGCTGTGCCCGTTGGCCGAGTCGATCGGGATGACCGTGATCGTATCCCGCAGCTCGACGGGACCGATGTTCTGCTCCATCGCGCCGTTGACGTCGCGCGCATCGAACGTGACGCGAGACCGGTTGTAGCCGGCCAGCAGGTTGAGGTTCTCGATGATCTCGTGCGTCAGCTGGAGGCGGGCATTGCCCTGCTCCGTGTCGCGGAACGTATCCGGACCGGACCAGCGGAAGGTGCGCGGATCCTTGCCGGCGAACTCGACGAAACCGGAGCTCTGCAGGCGGTCGGCCTGCCCGACGCCATCAATGTCAGAGCGGGCGCGGACGCTCAGGAAGCCCAGGCCCTCCTCCTCCATTTTGCCATACTCCAGGTCGACGAGCACGTTCGTCTTCGGAGTGGGCCGGAAACTGAAGCTGGGTGAGACGAAGATGTGCCGCTCCTCGTAAAGTTCAGTGTGGTTGCCGGTGCTCTGCACTGCGCCGCTGAGTCGCCAGGCCGCGCTCCAGCGATCACCAATCGGGCCGGTCGTGTCGACCGTCGCCCGCATGTAGTCGTGCGATCCATACGCCGCCGTCACCTCGGTGAACGACTTCAGCTCGGGGGTTTTCGGCAGGTAGTTCACAATGCCACCGAAGTTGCCAATGCCGTAGAGCAGCGCCGCCGGACCACGAATCACCTCGATCCGCCCGATGTTGATCGAGTCCGTCGAACTCTGCCGGCGATAACCGTCGCGCAGGATCACGTCCGTGATGTAGCCACGGATCTTGATCGTGGATTGGGTCTTGTTCGCCGTGGCGCCCTCGGGATTGTTGACGCCGCCGGGCCCATAAAACGCGTTCACGCTCTGGTCATTCTGCGACTGCAGGATGATGCCGGCGCTGTAGCGCAGGCTCTGCCGCAGGTCGGACGCACCGACGTCGCGCAGGAAGTCGGAAGTGATGACCTCGATCGGCATCGGCAGCTCCTTGATCGGCGTGTTGATGCGCGAGCCCGAGATCGAATTGGTGGCGCGGTATCCCTGGTCGGCCTCGGTCTGCACCTCAAAAGGCGAGAGAACCACGGTGGAGTCGTCGGCTTCATCGGCGGTGGACGAGCGGGTGCTTTGGGCAGACAAGCCCGGCAGCAGGCTGAGGCTGAGCGCGAGCATTCGCGCAGGAGCCGCGAATCGACAGGGGGTACGGTTCATGGTGTCGGGGGAGGAAGGTGGATCGGACCGACCGCCACAGCGGGACGCCGAGGGGTGCGGCAGGATGACGTGCATAAGTGTGCAATCAGGTCCAGCTGTCAACGGCATTGTGTGCACGTTTGTGCAACAGAAATGGCCCCAATCGGCGACAACAGCTGTGATCAGAGGCTGCCGATTCCTCTCTAACACCCTGTAGCCGGTTTATTTGCATATCCGCTGTTAGCCTCACGACAGCGGCTCGAGGATGTTTATGCTTGAGTCAGACAAGGTTGCACTCTTGGTGTGCTGGTGCACGGTTGTGCACCCCACTGCCCGCTCGAGGGCCAAAATTCGCCATGGCTCAGGTCAATCAGCAGACGATCGCGGACAAGTTGCGCATCTCCCGCACCTCCGTTTCGCGCTCCTTTTCCAACCATCCGGCGATCAACCCGGAGACACGGGCCAAGGTCTTCGCCATGGCCGCCAGGCTGGGATACCGCTACTCGGTCCGGCGCCCCGCAGCGCACACGCAGGGCACCGCTCGCGACACCGTCGGCGTGCTGATCGCGCTGCCGCAGAATCGCGGCGGCGGCGTGGCGGAGACTTTCCAGTCGATGCTCGGCGGCATCAGCGAACGCCTGCGCTCCTCCGAACGCCCGCTCGATGTCCGCTACTTCGATCCGGCGGGCGGGGAGGAGGCCGTCACCACACGCTCACTACGCGACATCCATGGCCGCAAGTGGACCGGCGCGGTGCTCATCTACTCGTTCCCGCCCGCCATCATCTCGAGCCTGGCCCAGCGCCTGCCCTGCGTGTCATTGGTCGAGGACTACGCCGACCAGGGCGTGGACTGCATCGATATCGACCAGACGGGCGCGATGCACCGGCTGATGCGGCGTCTGGCGGACCTCGGTCACCGTCGCTTCGGTTTTCTCTCCTGGCCCTACTCGGTGCCGACTCCGTGGGTGCAGAAACGGTGTGCAGCCTTCCTCGAAAGCGTGCTGCGACTCGGGTTGCCTTTCCAGCCGGACACCTTGATCAACGTGCGCCCGGGCGAACATCTGTCGGTTGAAGAGAGCGCCGCGCTCGTCGCGACGCACGTCCGTCGCGGTGTCACCGCCTGGGTGTGCGCCGCCGACCACCAGGCCTACGGCCTGCTCCATCATCTGCGTCACTTGCAGGTTCGCGTCCCGCAGGATTGCTCCATCACCGGCTTCGACGGCATTCCGCCACCTCCGGAAATGCCTCAACTCACCACCATCAAGGTACCTTACTGGGACATGGGCGGCGCGGCGGTGAGCCGGCTCCTCAACCGGATCGAGCATCCCTCCGCCCCGCGGCGGCACATTCTTATCGCCGGCCAGCCCATCTTTGGCGACACAATCGGCGCCCCACTCATTTGAACACCGAGACCGAAAGCAGCCGTCACCGCTAGCTGAATACGCCAGAGCTTAGGGTGAGTCGTCCGGCCGCTGATAGACACGAACGTAGTCCACGATCATGCTCTGCGGAAAAACGGTCGTCTCGTCCGGGCTGCCGGGCAGATTGCCGCCGACGGCAACGTTCAGGATGAGGTGAAACCGCTGGTCGAACGGCGCCGGAAACGGTGCACCCTCGGTGTGCCAGCGGGTCTGGGTCTGGCAGTGTTCGCCATCCACATACCAGCGAATCTCACCACGCTCCCACTCGAGGGCGAAGACATGGAAGGCCTCGTCGAAGCCCCGACCATCCGGGCGCGTGTACGTCGCACCGCTGTGGACATTCCGCGGCCAGGCTGCCCCGTAATGCAACGTGCCGAAGACCTCACGCGGTTTCTGCCCGAGATACTCCATGATATCAATCTCACCACTGGCCGCCCAACCGCCGTAGACGTCGTCGGTGGGCATCATCCAGATCGCGGGCCAGATCCCCTGCCCCCGAGGCAAACGCGCGCGCACCTCGATGCGCGCGTAGCGCCAGTCCCCTCGGTGCCGGGTGCGAATTCGTGCCGACGTGTATCCGCGCGTCCCCTCCGGCCCGGTGAACGTCTCCCGGCGCGCGATCAAATGGAGCTGCCCGCCCTCGACGCGCGTGTTTTCGACCCGGTCGGTGTAGTATTGCAGCTCGTTGTTGCCGCCTCCGCGCGCGTTCACTTCCCACTCCCATTTCTTCGGATCGAGCGCAGAGCCCTCGAACTCGTCCGCCCAGACGAGCTGCCAGTCTTCAGCACGCAGGCCACTCATTGCAGGAAGCACCGTGATGCCAGCAGCGAACGCACACACTCCGGCGCGGAGCCGGAAAAAGGAAAGGAGGCGGAGCATGGTCGAAGTGTCACGATGCTGCGGATACACGGACCGGCGGGACCGGCAGGGGGCAGTGGCTGCGACGTTCGTCAATGGCAGCCAAAAGTAAAGCGCTATGTGCATAAAGTTGCAGTTCTCTTGAGGTAGCCGCAAGCAGTCCGCAGAGCAAACGAGCGGCGCCCCCGGGCCCACTCGCAATCCAGGGTTGCGCGTCCGGGCCTGCATCCTTTGGCTGAACGGATCCTCCGATGGCGGAAGTCAACCAGCAGCTGATCGCCGACCGCTTAAATATCTCGCGTGCAACGGTCTCGCGCTGCTTCACCAACCATCCTGGCATCAATCCCAAAACGCGGGCGCAGGTCTTCGCGCTGGCGGCCCGGCTGGGGTATACCCATTTGGAGAAACGGACGGAGGATCGTCCCAGACGCGCCCGCTCAGGGCTCACTTTCGGTGTATTGGTGTGCGTTGAATTGCCGAACTTCGAGCGCACCCTCTATGCCAATCCAGGACAGGAGCTGCTGAACGGGTTGTCCGATTTCGCCCGCGGGCGGGAGATCCGGTTGGACCTGCATTTTGTCCGGCCGCAGGACCTGCACCTCGACAGTCCGTCGTATGCCCAGATCTTCGGCCGCCGCCGGCGCAGTTGGCAAGGTGTCATTCTCATCTACCCGTTCCCGCGCACCGTCGTGGATGAGCTCAGCCTGAAGTATCCAGTGGTGTCGTTGGTTGAACAATACAGCGGAGCCGCCCTCAACTGCGTCGACGTCGATCACCATCGGGGCGTCGGCAAACTGATCGACCGGCTGCGCGCCCGCGGCCACGAACGCATCGGTTTCTTCACTTACCGCTATCCGGTGGAGGCCAGTTGGGCCCTGCGGCGCTTCAGCGCCTACGTGGAGCACCTGACCGCGCACGGGCTGCCGCTGCGACTTGAGGACGCGATCAGCGTCGGTCCACACCACGCGCTGCCGTGGCCGGAAGCCCGACAGCAGGCCCTGGCCCAAACTCGAGACGGCGTCACCGCCTGGATCTGCGCGGCCGACCACCAGGCGTACGAGCTGATCGCTTCTTTCGAGCAGAACGGACTGCAGGTTCCCCGTGATGTCTCGGTGACCGGATTCGACGGCATTACCCGACCACCCGGCGGGCCGGATCTGAGCACGGTGCAGATTCCGTATCACCAGATCGGCGTGACCGGCGGCAAACGGCTGCTCGACCTGATCGAAAAACGCTTCGGCGCCAACCAGCATATCCTGCTGGATTGTGACCTCCACGCCGGCGCGACCGTCGGACACGCGCCTCAAGTCTAGCGTCAACCGCGTCTGTCTGCAGTCACGACGAGCGCAGCCATGGCTGGAGCCCGCCTCGACATTCCCGCCGCTGCGCCATCGCGCACCAACCCACCACGTTTTCGGCGGAACGGTCTCGCGCGGTCTCAGGGGTTCACGGCGTCGCTGCCTCGGCGATCGGTGGCGGGGGCGCTCCTGCCGCGGCGGCGCGTCGCTCGGCCAGATCACGCTCGATGCCCTTCACCGTGCGGTCGTTGAGTGGATAGAAGTAAATTGCCACGACGTTGAGCAGGGCGAGCGCAGCCGGGCCGACACTGAACAGAAGCCGAATGGCCAGGAGTGAGCTTTCACCCTGCGCGACATTGGCAACAAAACCGGTCAGCTCCAAAACCCAGCCGGCCAGCGCCACGCCAACGGCCAACCCCATCTTCTGCGCGAATTGAGCCGCTGAAAAAATCAGCCCCGTCATCCGGCGCCGAAATTTCCATTCACCATAATCCGCGGTGTCGGCATACATCGCCCAGACCAGCGCCGGCGTCGGTCCCACCACGAGTGTGCCGAGGATGTTGATCACGTGCATCGCCACGAGCTGGTCCGGTCGAAGGAGGAAGAACGACGCCATCGCGAGGGCGTTGAGCGTGCTCAGCACGATCATCAGTTTCCGCTTATCCCAGCGCTTGTTCACGAGGGGCGTGAGCGCGACACCGAGGATCATCGCCAGAGCTCCGCCCGTCATGAAGAGCGACACGTGGTCGAAGATCCAGAACACCGGCCGGTCATGCACCCGGGCGTAGTACTTCAAATAATACACCGTCACGCCGCCGCGCAGCGCGACCTGGGTGAGCGTAAAGAGCGCGGCAAAAACCATCGCGAGCCAGGCCGGGTTGCGGAACAATAGACCCAAATCGTGCCGCAGGTTGGTGGGCCCGTCGTCCTGCGGAGCCACCCGCTCGCGCGTCGTGGCGAAGCAGAACAGGAACAGTGCAATCGAAGCGAAGGCGAACAAAGCCATCGTCATCCGGAACCCGTTGGCCTCGTCGCCGCCTCCCAGGGCGTTCTTCAGCGGAGACACGAGGCTGGAGATGAGCAACGCCCCGCCAAAGGCACAGACAAAACGATAGGTCGAGAGGGCGGTTCGATCCTCCGTGCGCGGCGACATCACCCCCATGAGGGCGCCGTAGGGGATGTTGATGGCCGTGTAGGCCAGCATCATCGCACTGTAGGTCACGTACGCGTACACCAGCTTGCCGGTGGGCGACAGGTCGGGGTTGGCAAACATCAAGTACCCACAAGCCCCATACGGAATCGCGCCCCAAAGCAGATAGGGCCGGAATTTGCCAAACCGGGTGCGGGTGCGGTCCGCCACCGCACCCATCAACGGGTCGGTGATGGCATCCAGCACCCGAGTGAAAAGAAACATGGTGCCGACCGCGGCGGCGCTCAGCCCGAAGATATCCGTGTAGTAGTAGAGCAGGAAGAGGTTGAAGGTCTGGAAGAAGAAGTTGGAGGCGGTATCGCCAAGGCCGTAGCCGAGTTTCTCCAGCAGACGCAGACGGGGCACGGATTCCGGGGGCATGGGGAAGGTTCGGGCCGGAAAGAGACGCGCTAAAGGTCGTCCGCCACCAGCCTGCCGAACACCACCAGCAACACCTTTCAGCTCGGACCGGGTCAATGCAATTTCATGCACTATTCGCCAGGCGCGCCGCCGCTTCTCAAACGCGGAGGGCGGCCGCACTCCGCGGAAAGGATCACCGGCGCCGCGCGATGACCCCGCGCGCAAAGTCATCGATCGGGCAAAAACGTGCTCGGTAGTCACCGGGTTTACTCGCGCCACGGCGGTTCCGACTGGCCCCGGCAATTATTTCCGGTTGAACGTGCCTTTCCCTCCAAGGTGCCGGCAGCCTCCGTCCTCCTCGCATGGCACAGGCCATCGGCACCCAAACGGAAAGTCATTCCTGCTCCCCGCGGCCGTTCGTCCTCTGACCAAAGCCTTTCTCCGAATATTGTGACACCTTCTGGAAACGTCACGGTACTACCCGCCGTCTCCTGCGCGGCCACCCCTTCCCCACCGATGCCTGTATCCTTTCGAGCTTTGCTCCGCCCCGGGATGTTGCCCGCCGCAGCCTCCCTCTTCCTGCTTCCCGTTACGCCGGCCAAGGCGTTGCATCCGGTGGATGGACGCACGGAGTACCTGGAGTCGCCGCGCGGTCTCGATGTGGTGACACCCCGGCTCAGCTGGCGCTTGGAGGACGCGCCCGGCCGCCGGGGTGCGAAGCAATCAGCCTATCACGTGCGCGTCGCGTCGAGCGGAGGCCAACTGGCGCGGGAAGAGGCGGACTTGTGGGATTCCGGGCCGGTTGAGAGCACCACCAACTTTGCCGACTACGCGGGCATGACGCTGCGTTCCGGGCAGGAGTGCTTCTGGTCGGTGCGAGTCCGGGATGAAGCCGGCCGCTGGTCGAACTGGTCCCCAGCCGAATCCTGGTCGGTGGGCCTGCTCAATCCCTCGGACTGGACCGGCCAATGGATTGGCACCGGCGAATCGGCTCCCCGACCAACGTCCGTCGGTGACAACGAGAAACCCGACCACACGCTGCGCGATCCATGGTTTCGCCGGACGATCACCCTGGCAGGCGTCCCGGAGCGGGCCGTTGCCCACGTTGCTTCGGTGGGATATCACGAATTGTACATCAACGGGATCAAGGTCGGCGACGGCGTGCTGATGCCGTCGGTCGCCGATCACTCGCAGCGGGCCCGCTACGTCACCTACGACCTCACCCCCTACGTTCGTGAGGGCGAAAACACATTGGGGCTCTGGCTCGGGACCAGTTGGTCGATCTTTCCCCACTACCGCACGCCGGACAAACCTGGCTCGCCCATCGTCCGGGCGGAATTTGCGTTTCAGTCGCCCGATGGCGATCAGGTCAGGCTCGGCACCGACGAGCAATGGCTCACGCATGCCAGTCCGAACCGCCTGCTCGGCGCGTGGGACTTCATGAACTTTGGCGGCGAAGAGTACGACGCCCGTGACGAGATGCCCGGTTGGGCGCAGACCGATCTCGACACGTCGGGCTGGAAGCCGGCGGTCACCTACACGCCCGCGCTCACCCTCAGCGCCGAAGCTCTCGAGCCCAACCGGCCCCAGGAGGAACTTCGCGTTGTCGCCGTCACCGAGCCGGAACCGGGCGTGTATCGCTTCGACTTCGGACGGAATTTTGCCGGCTGGCTTGAAGCCGATGTGCGCGGGCAACCGGGTGACCGGATCGAGTTTCAATTTTCGGAGCGCGACGATCGTCCGATCACGCACCGCCTGCGCAGCGCCTACATCATCGGCCCGGACGGCCGCGGCACGTTCCGCCATCGCTTCAACTACGGCAGCGGGCGTTGGGTGACGGTGCATGGTCTGCGCGAGGCACCCGCACCGGAAGACCTGCGCGGCTGGATGGTGCGCACGGACGTGGCCCGGGCGGCGGAGTTTGTATCCTCGGAGCCCCTGTTCAACGCCATCTACGAAACGACGCTGTGGACGCTCGAGAACCTGATGGTCGGCGGTTACATCGTGGATTGCCCGCAGCGCGAGCGCATGGGCTACGGTGGCGACGCCCATGCGACCACTACGACGGCGCTGATGAACTACCGCACGGAAGCGTTTTTCCTGAAGTGGTCGCAGGACTGGCGCGACCTGCAGGGACGTGGGGAAAATGCCGAGCCCGGCAGCCTCCCCTACACCGCCCCGACCTACTGGGGCGGCGGCGGTCCGTCCTGGAGCGGCTACTGCATCTACCTGCCGTGGGAGTTGTATCGCCACACCGGTGACAGACGGGTCATCGAGCAGAACTTGCCGACGATGACGCGCTGGCTGGCGTTCCTCGAGACCAAGGCCAAGGACGACCTCCTGCAGCGCTGGGGCGGGCGTTGGGACTTCCTGGGTGACTGGCTCTGGCCGGGCGCGAGCGGGGTGAACGGCGACACCCGGGAAACGCAATTCTTCAACAACTGCTACTGGATCTACAACCTGGCGCTCGCCAGCAAGATGGCTCGTGAAATCGGGCGCACCGAGGAAGCGGCGGCCTGGGAGCAGCGAGCCCAGCAGATCCGCCAAGCGGTGCACTCCACGTTCTACGAGGCCGACGAGGCGAGCTACGTGGATGGCAGCCAGGCGTACCTGGCTGCGGCGCTGCTGGCGGAAGTGCCGCCGGCCGACCTGCGCCCCGCCGTCTGGCGCCGGCTCGAACACGAGATCCGCGTCGTCCGGCAGGGACATATTCATGCCGGCATTACGGGAGGCGCGTTGCTCTTCAAACTGCTGATGGAGTCGCGGCGCGACGACCTGCTGGCCTTGATGGTCGGACAGACCGAGTACCCGGGGTGGGGCTACATGCTGCAGAACGGCGCCACCACCCTCTGGGAGGCGTGGGAGTACGACCGGCACTCCAAGCTCCACAGCTCGTACGCCTACGTCGGCGCCTGGTTCATCCACGGCCTTCTCGGAATCCAGGCTTTCCCGGACCGGCCCGGCTTCCAAACCTTTGACGTTCATCCGGCCGTGCTGCCGGATCGCGAAACGTTCTGGGCCCGGGGCCACTACGATTCGCTCCATGGCCGGATTGCGGTAAGTTCCCACCAGACGCCCAAAACGCATCGGCTGGATGTGACTGTGCCACCCAACACGACTGCCCGCATTCATCTGCCGGCCCGGGATTCGGCCGGCATCACGGAAGGCGGACAACCCATCACGAAGGCCCGGGCGGTGAAGCTGGTCGGGCGCGAAGGCGACCGTTGGGTCGTTGAAGTCCCGTCCGGGATCTACCGCTTCAGCAGCGTCCGCTAGCTGGGTCCACCGGGCCCGGAGCGGGAAACGCGCGTCTGACCCAAGGGAGCTCATTCTCCCTTGGGCTTAGCCTGGATGACGGTCGTGATCGAATGGCCCGGCAGTGTGAGCTCGAGCGTGCCATTGGCGGCGGCCTGCACCACGATGGCCTGATGGGACAAACGCTCGCTCGTCTGAAACGCCTGCCAGGAACCTCCGCCTGATTCCGGCCAATCGAGTTGGATCGTGCGGTCTTCCGCTTGCGGGTTGAGGACCACCAGCACTCGCTCCCCGCGCCGGTCATGAACGTACGCACTGGCGAGCAGGCCGGATGATTCCTCCACCTCGACCTCCACGCGCACGGCTCCTGGACGAATGTGCCGCCAGAAGTGCATGGCCGTGTAGGTCTTTTTGGTGGGCTGATCCCAATCCATGAAGTCGTGCTCGGAGGCTCGACCCGGATTGCTCGTCAGCTGCCAACCCGTGAACAGGCTTACATTGGCTCGCGTGAGCGCCACGTGGAGCTGCGGCCCGACACCTCTCGCCACCG